>JARRKK010000001.1:0-37325 GCA_037388105.1 Ignavibacteriaceae bacterium
GTCTCAATAAAGTTAAATTTGATATCGACATTACCTTTAGGAAGCGGCGGAGACTCAAGTGAATAATATTTTCCATTATAATAGTTGTAGTCATAATACAACTTATTGTTTTTAATAAACAGAGTATAACCACCTGTGAAACCACCGCAGGCAACTATTACGCCTTCTTCTTTTCCGGTTAAGTTAAGAGTTGTTTCTATTGTGTGCGATCTTCCTTTAACAGGCGGTGAGGCTTTTTCTCCTATACGAACTGCACCCGGGTAATAGTATGTAAATACTTTGCGGTCACCGAACAATCTATCCTGCTGTTTTGCAATTCTTTGAATCATATCATCATACAATGGATATACATTGTTTTCCCATGCAAGCTCGCTCCATCTTGCTTCTAGTTCGTTAAGCTTGTCAGGATATTGTTCGGCAAGATTGTGAGATTCAGAAAAATCTTCATTACAATTGTAAAGTTCCCAAACGTCATCTTTAAAAGGAATTATAACATTAACATTCCAAGGCATTCTGTTTCCGTGTATTGTTACCGCTTTCCAACCATCTTTATAAATTGCCCTGTTCCCGAACATCTCATAATATTGCTCGTTATGTTTTTCTGGAGCATCAGCGTTGTCAAATGAGTATTTAAGACTTATTCCATCCAACTTCATTTGCTTGTGACCATCTATTTCATCAAGGAAAGGCGTGCCCGTAACATCAAGGATTGTTGGACCAATATCAGTTATATGACAGTATTGATTTCTAATTTCTCCTTTTGACTTAATTCCCTTTGGCCAAACAACGATTAAAGGGTCTGCAATCCCTCCATTGTGAACAATCTGTTTAAAGTATTTAAATGGTGTATTGCCTGCCATTGCCCACCCTGCATGGAAATGAGGATAAGTATTTTTATCTCCCCATTCATCGTAATGTTCCATGTTTGCATCAAATGGTGTCTGCAATCCATTCAATACATATGTTTCATTGAAAGTTCCTGCCAATCCACCTTCGCCGCTTGAACCATTATCGGATGTTACAAAAATTATTGTATTATCATACTGCCCTGTTCTCTTAAGTGCGTCTATCATTCTTCCGACTTGTTCATCAACATGAGTTAACATCGCTGCAAAAACTTCCATCTGTCTTGCATAAAGTTTTTTCTCTTCTGGTTTGAGACTGTCCCAGGCTGGAATCTCCGGAATACGTGGAGACAGGTCTGTGCCTTTAGGAATTATTCCCATCTCAAGCTGTTTTTTATAAATGATTTCTCTGGCTTTATCCCAGCCCATATCAAACTTGCCTTTGTAGTAATCAATATATTTTTTAGGAACCTGATGTGGAGAGTGCATAGCAACTGGCGCCCAGAATATCATAAAAGGTTTATCAGGTGAAGCAGAAACATTTGACGTAAGATTTCTTATAAACTCATCCGCAAGAGCCTCGCTTAGATGGTAATCTGCTTTTTGTGACCAGTCTTCAATTGGATAATGATCTCTCCATAAAAGGGAACGATAGTTGTCAGCATCCGCAGCCATAAAACCATAAAAATGATCGAATCCTTCACCACTTGGCCATCGTTCAAATGGACCACTTTCTGAAACTTCGTAAAGAGGTGTGTGATCCCATTTACCAATTGCATAATTAATAAATCCGGCTTTCTGCAAATGCTTTGCGATTGATTTTCCGCTTTCTGGTGGAAATGCATTATATCCAGGGAATCCCATCGCGGTGAGTGAGTGCGAACCTAAACCAATCTTGTGATGATTTCTTCCTGCCATAATACTTGCTCTTGATGGTGAACAGAGAGCAGTTGTGTGAAAGTTATTATAACGCAAACCATCTTCAGCAAGTTTATCAATGTTTGGAGTTTCGCATAATCCTCCGAAACTACTTAAATGACCAAATCCAGTGTCATCAAGGAGAAGAATTACAACATTGGGTGTACCTTCGGCAGGTTTTGGAACCGGTGGCCACCAGGGTTCAGACTCATCGTAAGATTCAGCAATCTTGCCTTTAAATTCCTGTCCATATTTCTTAAATGATTCCGATTCTTCATCGTTTGCCTGGCAACCAACGAACAAAGTTAAAAACAAGGTTAAAATAGTAACCGAGTAAAGAATGAAACCAATTAAATTATTTTGCTTCATTTTTTCCTCCTTTTTGTGTTTATATGTTTATTAAAACTAATAATAGATTTGAAAGTCGATGTGTTGGCTAATTGATTCATCTCGGAAGTAGTTAATGAAACAAACGTAAACATTTGACAGCATAATATCAAAGTTTCAAGCAGGTATTGAGGTTATGTTTTTATTAAATAAAAAGGGTCGGCTGATGACCGACCCTTTGCAGTAATGAATTTTAAGTTAATTAATTTTGAACCTTCATCATTTCTTCCATCACGCGATCCAGATTGAAGCTGCCCGGTTTTTGTCTTGGAGGAAATTCTTTAAAACTTTGCAGCCATCTTCCAACATATGCAGATGCAGGTGCTATAATAAACATATGTTCAATCCACCATTTCCAGTAACCAATGCTTTCGTCAAATGCTTTCTCCAAAGGATCCATTCTCAGATTAAATATCATCGGTGCACGTAATTCCTCGAAAGGAGTTTCCCAGACTGTGATGCCATTGGCATTTTGTCTGAGGAATGTGATTTTCCAGTTGTTGTAACGGACTGCTGCAACGCTTCCATCATCTGTCCAATATATAAAGTCATGACGCGGCCACTCTTCCTGTCCTTTAAAATAAGGAAGCAGATTATAACCATCCAGATGTACCTTATAAGTCATATCTCCTATTTTTTTACCTTTTAATAATTCGTCATTTATATTGGGATTGCCAGCTGCAGCAATTAAAGTAGGCATCATATCTTCGTGCGCACCAATATCATTTATAACAGTACCCGGTTCAATAACGCCCGGCCATCTTATAGCAGTAGGTACACGGAAGCCGCCTTCCCATTGAGTAGCTTTTTCACTGCGAAACATAGTTGTACCACCGTCAGGCCAGCTGAATACTTCAGCACCATTATCTGTCGAGTACATAACAATTGTATTTTCATCAATGCCCAGTTCTTTCAGCTTATCAAGTAACTGACCCACCATAGCGTCGTGTTCTACCATTCCATCAGCATAAACTCCGAGACCTGTTTTACCCTCTGATTCAGGTTTCAAATGAGTCCAGATGTGCATTCGGGTACTGTTCCACCAAACGAAAAACGGTTTATCTTCCTTAACCGAGTTTTCCATAAATTTAATAGCGGCCTGCGTAACCTCTTCGTCCACAGTTTCCATACGCTTCTTTGTTAAAGGACCTGTGTCTTCAATTCTGCCATCTGCGTAACTGTGGATTACACCCCGTGGACCAAATGTTTCTTTAAAAGTTTTTCCATTATTTAAAATCATATTAGTTGGATAATCAGGATTCTCTGGTTCTTCTTCTGCATTAAGGTGATAAAGGTTACCATAAAATTCGTCAAAACCATGATTGGTTGGCAGCATTTCATCACGATCCCCAAGGTGATTCTTGCCGAACTGTCCTGTTGCATAGCCCATCTCTTTAAGTACAGTAGCAATTGTCGGATCCTCTTTTTGCATTCCCTCTGGAGCACCGGGCAATACAACTTTAGTTAAACCAGTACGAATTGGAGACTGCTGCACGACCCGCTGTGCAACTCTGTTGACCATACCAGTCAGTAAAGATAGCGCCTTCTTTAGCTATCCTGTCAATATTTGGTGTTTTATATCCCATCATTCCCATATTATAGGCTGAGACATTGAATTGTCCTATATCATCACCCCAGATAATAAGAATGTTTGGTTTGTCCTGAGCTATTAAAGACACGAAAGAAAAGAGAAATAAGAACAAAAATAATTTCTTCATCATAAGAGATGCCTCCTTTAATTAATGAAAGTTAGTTGATTAAAAGTTGACTCCACTGGTATTAAAACAAAGACAATGATAAAATAGTTCAGACAAGTTAAATTCTATTTTTTACGCGAAAATTCAACGTAAAAAGTCAATCCTTCTACAGCCTGGTAATATTCTCCGGCAAGCATATCTTTATCGGGCAGGTAGTTTAGCGTGTATTTCGAACCGGGATAATTGACATCCTGCATTTCAACGATTATTCTTAAGTTTCCATAATTTTCTTCCCAATTTGCTCTTCCAACATTTATTGGATTCGGGTTGAAGTATTGTGCAGTCATTGTTCCGTCTTCATTTATTTTTGTAATTCTTATCAAGTATTGTGCATCTGTTCTTATCCAGTCTCCTGTCAATGTGTTTTTATCAACTGCATTTTTGTTCTTTCTTTCAGTATCGGCTCCATTCCGGAAGACGAAAAAAACTATTGCCCCAATCAGTATTATTACAGCTGCTGATATATAAATGAGTTTATTTTTGCCCATAATTTTGCTGTTTTACAAAGGGTAAAAAGTAGTCGGTCCGAACTTACTCTAATCTGATAGACATCGTGATGATATTCAGTAATATAATTCGCTTAACATTAAATTACTTAAAAATAGAATCAGTTTTTAACGACTATATTTATTTATACCTTTCGGTCCCTCCCATATATTGGTGGAGCGCAGCATCGAATCCGGATCGATTAAGACAGATTTTATCCCCCAATGGGGAAAACAAATAAATAATATTTTCTATTAAGATAAACCAGATTAAATTAAAAATTTCACATTCCGTCTTTATCTAATATAGCTTCCATCTGATCCATCACCCTGTTCATTTTTTGCATTGTAAGCTCAACAGGTTCAGGAGACATAGGATCGATGCCGGCATCCTTTATTAATTCAGGCGCATATTTTGAACCTCCGCCCTTTAGAATATTGTAATAAGCATCTACAGCCGGCTGACCCTGATCAATCATCTTTTCCACAAAAGCAGTTCCATAGATTATAGAGGTTGCATACTGGAAGACGTAGTAAGTGTATCCCAGGAAGTGAGGAATGTAGGCCCACTCATATTTAATATAATCATCAACTATACAATGACCGTCATCACTACCATAATATCTTTTAACTATGTCAAAATATATTTCGCTCATTTTTTTACCTGTAAGAGGTTCGCCGGCTTCAACTTTTTTATGGATATCCCATTCAAATTCAGCAAAGGAGGTTTGGCGGAAAACAGTTGTTCTTAATAATTCGAGATAGCTGCCGAGTATAAATAACTTTTCTTCATCGCTTTTGGCATGCTTAGCCATATAATCGTTAAGTAGATTTTCATTCACTGTGGAGGCGATCTCTGCTACAAAGGTTGCGTAATCTGCTTTTGCAAATGGTTGGTTCTTGTTCGATAGATAACTGTGCATAGTGTGCCCAAGCTCGTGCGCAAGGGTTGAGACAGATTCAAAATCATCAGTCCAGTTCATTAATATATATGGGTGTATATCGTAAGCTCCGCCTGTTGAATATGCGCCACTTCTTTTACCAACGGTTGGCATATAATCAATCCACCTGTCATTATAAGCTTTTTGAAGTATAGAAATATAGTCATTGCCTAACGGCTTTAGCGCATCGAGTAAAATTTTTTGTCCCTCGTCAACGGTAAAACTCATCTCAACTTTTTCTACCAACGGCACATATAGATCGTAATAATGCAATTCATCTACACCAAGCATCCTTTTCTTAAGATCTAAGGCACGATGAAGAGTTGGAAGATTGTTATTTACCTGTTCGATAAGAGTTGTGTAGATAGAAACTGGCAAATTATCGGAATTTAACGATGCTTCTAGTGCAGAAGTATATTTTCTGTTCTTTGCGTAGACCCAATCCTTTTTAACCTTGCCGCCAAGGTTAGCCCCGAGCATATTTTCGAAATCACCGTAGCTCTCAAATAATGCTTTCATTACTTTCTCTCTATCTTCCCTGTTTTCGCTTGTGCGATATTTTGTATATGCCGAGGAAGTTAAATCGACTACTTCGCCTGTTGAAAGAGTAACCTTTGGAAATGGTTTCTCTGCATTATTGAATATTGCAAAAACTTCATTCTGGTTGTCTGCAATTAAACCAAAACTTGCAAGAATTTTTTCTTCAGCTTCTGACAAAGTGTGTTCCCGGAGCCTTTGTATATTATCGATATACATATCAAACTCTTTCAGTCCAAAATTATCCTTATAATAAACGGGTAATTCCTCCTTTGGTACTTCATGCTTTTGCGGCCCAGTTAGTTCAGAAGATTCTTTTATAAATTGATCTATCTTCTCTTTTGGTATTTTGAGTATTTCCGGTTCAAAGAAAGCAGTTGTCTCTGAAAATTTAGTTTCAAGCGCGTTCAACTGTTGCATTAAAGCCTGGTTCTCAGATATATTCAAATTCTCATTACTCAGATTACTTGCATACACCCATGCCTTATAGAGCTTTTTTAGCAAATCGTATCTGGTTTTTAAAGCTTTATATAAGGATTCTGAACTTTCACCAAGCTTACCTTTAAACTCCGATAGCTTAACAACTTCCTCATTCAGCATATCCACATCCTTTTGCCACACTTCAGTTGTTGTGTAAATATCACCAAGATCCCATTTATATCTGTCTTCAACCTGATCTCTTTCAAGTGTTTGGGATTTAATTAAGACGATACTGGATATCAATATCATTAATGTGATTAGAAATGTACGCATGATTACACCTGTAATTGTTGGACTGAAAAATAAATAATAAAATTAAAAAGAAAGAAATTCACCGTCTATAAAAACTTTATGAACGGTAGCCGGATAATTTTAATACATCTAATTTTGATTTAAGCAAAAAAGAATTTCTTCTTATATTACTTGCTTTAATTTAAAGAACTTACTTTACAGAATAATATTTATGGTGAATTCAATGAAATATTTTCAATACCTGCTGTGTGCCGGAATAATTTTTTTAACAGGATGTGAACCTCCCAAAAGTGATGTTACAAATCAATCTGAGGATAATTCAATGTTGAGTGAACAGATAGCAAAATTTGTCCCAACCGAACTTAAATATGATAGAAGTACTCTGGATGATAGACAACAAAAAGTTGTTGAGAAGATTTACAGGGCGGCAAAAATAATGGATGAAATATTCCTCGATCAGGTCTATTCAAAAAATAATCAAATGAAAACTGATTTGATGTCAAAGAATACGGAAGAAGCAGAACTGCAGCTCAAGCTGTTCGATATTATGTTCGGTCCGTTTAATAGACTCGAGCATGATAAACCATTTATTGGTACTGAAAAGAAACCCCTCGGTGCAAATTTTTATCCGGAAGATATGACAAAAGAAGAATTTGAAACCTGGATCAAAGATCATCCTGAAGATGAAAAGGCATTTACATCCGAGTTTACTTTTATCAGGAGAGATGGCAACAATCTTATCGCTATTCCATATAGTGAATATTATAAAGACAAATTAAGTGAAGCCTCAAAATATTTACTTGAAGCAGCTGAATTTGCAGATAACCAATCGGTAAAAAATTACTTAAGCTCACGAGCTGCTGCTTTACTGAGCAACGACTACTTTGATAGCGATATGATGTGGATGGATATGAAAGATAATGAGATTGAGGCTGTTATAGGACCATATGAAGTTTATGAAGACCGGTTGTTTAACTATAAAGCATCATTTGAATGTTTTTTAACAATTAAAGATTCGGTTGAATCTGAAAAACTTGAGGTCTTTAAAAGTTATCTGAGAGATATGGAAATGCACCTGCCTATTCCAAATACGTATAAGAATTTTGAACGTGGTTCGGAATCTCCGTTGGCAGTTGTAAATGAAATTTTTACTTCGGGTGATACAAAGGCAGGTATACAAACAATAGCGTTCAATCTTCCAAATGATGAAAGAGTGAGGAAAGCTAAAGGTTCAAAAAAAGTAATGTTGAAAAATGTTACTGAAGCTAAATTTAAAAAATTATTAACGCCAATTGCAGAGATTGTCCTGGATCCGGATCAATTGAAGTATGTAACATTCGATGCTTTTTTCACTCATTCACTTATGCACGAAATGTCACATGGTATAGGTCCTGGTTTTATAAATGTTGATGGGCGTAACACCGAAGTAAAAAAGGAATTGAAAGAAACCTATTCAACAATGGAAGAGTGCAAAGCAGATATCCTTGGTATTTATAATAACATCTTCATGATTGAAAAAGGTGTGTTCCCAAGAACATTTGAAAGAGAAACTTTGGTAACAGCACTTGCCGGTGCATTCCGTTCTGTAAGATTTGGAATTGGTGAAGCTCATGGAGCTGGCAATGCGATCATATATAATTTTCTCATAGAAAAAGGCGGTTTTGAATATGATGAAAAAACAGAAAAAGTAAAGGTTAATTTCCAAAAGGTAAATACTGATTTAGAAGAACTGGGAAATTTATTATTAATGATACAAGCCAGGGGTGATTATGAGGGAGCAAAGGAAGTGATAAAAAAATATGTTGTCATTTCACCATCTATGAAATCACTTACCGAAAAACTTTCTAACCTTCCTGTTGATATTAAACCCATTTATGAGATTGAACAGATGTATAAATAGTGTTTATTCAATTTGAAATTTAGGGTTAACCAATTTTATCCCCTCTCCGGAGGGGATTTCTTTGCCACCAATTTTCAAATGTTAAACAACATTTTCTTAAGTTTATTGTCCTTTTTAAATCAATTGTACTTATGAGAGAAGACAAAGTAAATAACAGTAGAAATTATACAGAAGATGTTCAAATTGTAAACAAGGATGGTCGGGAATTCATTATTGTTGGAACGGCACACATCTCACGCCAATCTGCGAATTTGGTAAAGGAAGTAATTGAAACTGAGCGACCCGATACTGTATGTGTTGAGTTGGATGAGAAGAGATATAAATCTCTATCTGAAAAAAAGCGTTGGGAAAGTCTGGATCTAAAAACAATAATTCGTGAGAAGCGGTTAAGTACACTAATAATGAACTTAGTTCTTGCATCGTACCAGAAAAAACTCGGTGAAAAACTCGGTGTTGAACCCGGTTCAGAGCTTTTACAAGCCACACAAACAGCTACCGAACTTGATTTACCTATCGAACTGTGTGATAGGGAAGTTAGGATAACATTACGACGTGCATGGCATTCAATGAGTTTTTGGCAGAAGTTAAAGTTTTTAACAAGCGGACTGGCAGGACTTTTTGAAAAACAGGAATTGAATGAAGAAAAGTTGGCTGAACTCAGGAGTAAGGATGTTCTTTCGGAAATGATGGAAGAACTAGGAAAAGCAATGCCGGTGCTGAAAAGAGTTTTGATTGACGAACGTGATACATATCTTGCCGAGAAAACGAAACTGGCGAGCGGAAATAAAATAGTTACGGTTGTAGGAGCGGGTCATGTTAATGGAATAATAAAACATCTAAAAGATGATCGGGAAGTAAATTTATCTGATATAGAAAAAATTCCGCAATCGAAACACATTGTAAAAATTATCGGTTGGGGAATCCCTATAATCATAGTGGCTTCAATATTATTTATTGGTTACACTAAGGGTTTAGCTGAGGCGGGCGATAATGCAATTTATTGGTTCCTGGCTAATGGTATTCCAAGTGGCCTGGGAGCGGTAATAGCACTTGCTCATCCCCTAACAATTTTAACAGCGTTTCTAGCTGCACCTTTTACAAGCCTAACGCCGGTTATCGGTGCAGGCTATGTGGCTGCGTTTGTTCAGGCATATTATCAGCCGCCAGTAGTAAAAGAAATTCAGAATGTAATAAGTGATTTTGGCAATCTTGCAAACTGGTGGAAGAACAAATTGTTAAGAGTATTTCTGGTTTTTATTTTAACAAGTTTAGGAAGCGTTATTGGAACTTACGTTGGGTTTTTTGAAATAATCTCAAACGTTTTCAATTAATATGAAGCTGAGTGTTCTTGATCAATCTCCGATTACCGACGGGATTTCTTATGAAGAGGCAATAAACAGAACGTTAATGCTTGCCGTAGCAGTAGAAGAATTTGGTTACCATCGATTCTGGGTATCCGAACATCATAATACAAATTCATTTGCATCTGCAAGTCCTGAAATTTTGTTAACAAAGATTGCATCGATAACCAAAAAAATTCGCGTTGGTTCCGGTGGTGTATTGTTATCTCATTATTCACCGCTGAAGATAGCTGAGCAATTCAGAATGCTTGAAACATTATTTCCCGAAAGGATTGATCTTGGAATAGGGAGAGCTGGTGGAGGAGATGCTTTTACAAATCGTGCTCTCAATCCACATCAGCACAAGGAAGATAACACATTTTTAAAGATTGATGAACTAATAACTTATCTTAATCATAACACTCACAAACGAAAGGTAAATGCAGTTCCTAAAATAGAAGCAATACCTGAAATATGGGTGTTGGGGACATCTCCGAACAGTGCCCTGTATGCTGCAGAGAGAGGTCTGCCATACTCATTCGGTAGTTTTATTAATGATGAACATTGCTTGCAGGCAATGCAGACTTATCATCACAAATTCATTCCTACCAAATATCTCGGTAAACCTTATGTTAACCATGCTGTGTATGTCATCTGTGGAGAATCTGATGATGAAGCGTTACAACTTTCAAAATCATCCGAGCTCTGGTTTATTAAAACCTTTTTGAGAGGTGAAGATGTCCCGTTTCCAGAGCCTGAAGAAGAAAAAAATGTAACATTCACACCGCAAGAAAAATTTGCATTGGCTATCAGAAGGAAGGGAACCATCATCGGAAGTGCAAAGAAAGTGAAATCGGAACTTGAATTCTTAGCTAAAAAGCTGGCAGTTGATGAATTCACCATTGTAACAATAACTGCCTCCTTTGAAAACCGGTTAAAGTCGTATAAATTACTTGCCGATGTATTTTGTTTAAAATAGATTGTTAAAACAAAGCCCGGATTACCTTAACTTTTAATTTTGATTTTGTAAGAAACGAGCATGAAAAGCAATTACACACTTCCGAAGTAATGCCTCCTGCAAAGAAAATGATTATAATGCGAGTCCTATCTGGCAAAAATTAGAAATTATATACAGATGAAAAAAATATTTTTCCTAATGTCTATTATTATTACTATTAGCGGAATAAACTGTAGTGTTTATGATACTATGGTAAATCTTTCCAGGCTTCAATTTAAGCTTGGTGATGTTAATAATTTTAATGTGAATGGTATAAACATTTCAAATAAATCGAAGTTGGAAGACTTTAGCCCACTGGAAATATTAAACATTTCGATGGTAATTGCTTCCGGGAAATTGCCCGTTTCTTTTACAATAAACGTTGAAGCAAAAAATCCAAATGACGGAACATCCGGTTTCGCCAAAACAGATGCAACTCTAAAATCATTTCCATGGCACTTGCAGATTGATGGTAAGGAAACGATTTCGGGAAACATTCCTTCTCCTGTTTCTGTTCCCGGAACAGGTCAAATTTCGTTAATTCCGTTGCAAGTAAATTTAGATCTGTTGAAGTTTTTAGAAAACCAGGGTTTCGAATCTTTATTAAATTTAGTTCTGGCATTAGGAGGTGAGGAAGGTTCAGCAGCAAGGTTAACATTATTTGCAGATCCAACTGTAAGCACAGGGTTTGGCGATATTAATTATCCCGGTGAACTGAAAATCATAGATTATAAATTTTCTAACTGAGTTTGTGGGTTCTAAAAAATAATTTCTCTCAAAATCTTTTAACATCATTCATAGTACCTGTTCACCAAACTGAATGTTATGATGCTAATACCTCCACCAGGCACTTTTTCTTTAAAAAAAGAAAGCCAGACTATTGTCTGGCTTTTCTCAACATTTAACTTAGCTAGTTTTATTAACCAAGATAAGATTTCAACTTAAAACTTCTTTTTGAATGTCTCAAATTTCTAAGCGCTTTTTCTTTTATCTGTCTTACACGTTCTCTGGTAAGATTGAATCTCTCGCCAATCTCCTCAAGAGTTGCTGAATGATCACCTTCAATTCCAAAGTAAAGTTTAATTACTTCAGCTTCTCTTTCAGTTAACGAAGAGAGTACATTTGTCACTTCATTCTTAAGAGATTCTTTCATCAGGTCAATATCCGGTAACGGTTGATGCTCATTTGCTAAAACGTCCATCAGACTATTTTTATTTTCATCTCCGGATTTTAACGGTGCATCCATAGAAACATGACGTCCTGAAATTTGAAGTGCGTATGCAACTTCATCAGTAGTCATATCCAGTATCTTTGCAAGTTCTTCCGTAGTGGGCTTTCTTTCATATTCCTGTTCTAAATCTCTATAAGCTTTGCTGATCTTGGTGAGATTACCCACTCTGTTCAATGGCAAACGCACTACTCTAGATTGATCTGCTATTGCCTGCATAATTGATTGTCTTACCCACCAAACAGCATAAGAAATAAATTTAAACCCTCTTGTTTCATCGAATCGCTGTGCGGCTTTTATCAAGCCTATATTTCCCTCATTTATGAGGTCGCCAAGTGATAAGCCCTGGTTTTGAAATTGTTTTGCAACAGAAACGACAAACCTTAGATTTGCCTTCACTAATTTTTCCTTGGCAGCTTCATCACCTTTCTTAATTCGTATTGCAAGTTCGATTTCTTCAGCAGGAACTAATAGATCTACCTTGCCTATTTCCTGCAAGTATTGATCTAATGATTTGCTTTCACGATTGGTAAATTGCTTTGTTATCTTCAACCCGAACACTCCATTTTTTTAGGTTTGGTAAATGCAAATTAATTTCATTTGTGCAGATTATTCAGGAATTTCTCAAATCAAACCACAAAATATACTAAAAATATATGATGTGGGGAAGTGAAAAAAGATTCCCAATTTGCAATTAAATATTAGTTTTCTCAAAAGAGTTTTGGATACTTATCATTATCTTAAACAACTTTGGTATGAATTTTAGTTCCAAAATACTGTTGGGATTTCTTATATCTTAATGAAATATTGCTTTAATTTCTTTCTCTGGATTAGACGAACTTATTTGACTAATTCTTTCTTATTTTAGTGATTTATAGTACAGGTTATTCCTTTTTACCCTCAAAATAGCAAAATAATTATAACAATGTTATCTGAATCACCAGTATCGATAATTATTATTCATCCGGATTCAATTTTGGTTTCTGAAACAGCGGGTTGTGTATAAGCATTAGCAATTCTAACGCTGTTTCTTTATGCAGAATTAAATTTCCCTTGAACTAAACTTATCTAAAAATCTGCCAAAATTGCCCCAATTTCCCGCAATTATGTTGTTCATCAGCTATATCTTAATATGGTTTAATGTAATAAGTGCGACCCGGTTAACGGGTGGTTGAGTATAATATAATAAAATTTTGGAAAGATGCTTGAAAAAATTAAAAGAAACTTAATTGGTCTGATTGTACTATGGAATCGAAAGAATAGCCCAGAAGACTAAGAACCGAATCAGAGATTGGTTTTAGCTGTTTTTCAATATAATGTTTATAATCAATATCGTTATGCTTTAATTCTACGGGAATTGGCCCACGTTTGGTGATAACATAGTAAACCGTCCCACCTGTTTCCCCGATTAATCGTGCAGCCTTAACATGTTGCGGAACATTTTTTGTGTAATCTTCCACATCCTTTCTTAGTCTTTTTCGGTAAACCAGTTGGTCATCAAATTCTCCCATTTTCAGTTTTTCAACCATTTCTTTTATCCACTCAGCTATTTCATTATTATGAAATACCCGTTTGTATAATTCAACTTGAAAATCTTTTGCAAGCTTTGTCCAATCGGAACGTACAAATTCTAATCCTACAAATTCAAGTTTCTCTTCACCGTTATCTAATCGTAATCCCGCATATCTCTTTTTTGCTCCGGTTTCACTTCCTCTTGCCGGAGTAATAATAAATTTTTTGTAATATTTTTCGTACTCCAAATCCAGATGAGAGCTCAATCCATATTCCTTTTTTATTCTATCTTTCCAGTAGTTATTTAATTCAAAAGCAAGTTCCTTGCCGTGAAGCTCTGCGTTAGCTCCTTCACCTTCCCGTAACTTAATAAAAAGAGAATCTGTATCTCCATAAACAGTTTCATATCCAATTTCAGCAAGATGATTTTTACTATCGAGCAAAAGTTTTTGACCGGTACCGGTTATTGCAGTCGGAAGTTGAGGATGATAAAATCTGCAGCCGAAAGAACCCATCACTCCATAAAAACTATTCATAAGTATTTTAATTGCTTGTGAGAGTTGCTTATCATTCTTTTCTTTTGCAAACCCTCTTTGCTCCATTAAGCTAGAAATAAAATCTGGCAGGAAATTCTTTGTTGATGAAAACCTGTAACCGTTTAATGTTTCAATAGTATTTTCATCTGACAGTAATCTGGCAAGAGGATCTATTTTAAAGGTTTGGATTATTGTTGGGTACAAACTTTTAAAGTCAAGAACTACAACCTCATCATATATTCCTGGAATTGGATCCATAACATACCCGCCTGCAGCATGTTCGGAAGATTCAATATCTTTTACGTTTGGTGCAACAAACCCCTCTCGATGAAGCCTGGGCAAATAAAAATGATCGAATGCTAATGTCATCATTCCAAGTTGATCCATTAACAAACCTGAAAGCTGGGACCGTCGAACCGAAAGTTCAATCAATGCGGATTTCTTGAAGATATCTGTAACAAGTTCTGTATCCTTTAGATTGTATTCGGCAAGTTGTTCTTTATCCTCTTTGTAGAGCCTCTCTATTTCACTTACTTTGTTTTTATCCTGTGTAATTATCTTTCCTTCAGCCAGCAACTCCTGGGCGACGGTTTCAAGTCTGTAATCTTCAAACGTAAAAAACGAAGATCTTAATGCTGGTGGGCCATCAATTACAACTCTGCCAGTGATTGATGCAAAATAACCCCTGGGTTTTCTGGTTCTCAAGGAAACCCTTCCTTCGCGCCTGGCAATATCAAATGAAATGTGATGTTCCAGACATTTGGCTTCGAGGAACATCAAATCAAAACCAATCACATGCCAGCCAATTATAATGTCCGGATCGGTTTCATTAAACCAACGAAGAAATTGAGTCAGTAAAGTCTTTTCATCCGGATATGACAATATGTAGTCCGGCAGTTCATCATCTTCTTTGTTGACAAGGAACACTTTTTTTATACTAATATTCCTTCCAGTAACTTGAACTGCAATTGAATATAATTGAGTGTTGTTTTCGCCTGTTTCAATATCAAGTGAAGCAACAACAAAGTTGGGCGTAACATCGCATGGCTCTATTTCCGGGTTAATAAATATTGATAGGTTATTCTGCCGTTTAATTTTACCGGTTACTTTCATTTGCGCATTTATAAATCTTTCCATTAAGTACCTTCGTGCAGGACCAATGTCTGATTCATACATTTTTATTTTATTCTGATGAAGTTCATCCGCCATTCTTTTCAAATCATTTTGAGTATTAAAGTAAACTGCATCAACATATTCGTGGTCAAAGTTTTTTAACTTAATTTCTTTACGTGTATATCGAACCGATGATTTTGTTAATACAGTATCCCGCTTGATGAAGAAAACCGGATTGTTGTTAGTAATGTTAATTTCGACTGGTCCAAGTTCCTCAGACTTACCAATGAAACGAAGGATATTGTTCCCTTTCCGATCCATCCATTCACCGGTTAAAATGAAAACACGTGCTGTATTTAAAGGTTCATCCATATGACGATCTGATTTTGCTTACCAAATGTACAAGGCTGGTAATTTAATGATCAATAATTCTCAACTAAATAATCGAAAGCTTTTTTAAGCTTAAGTGTTAATTCCCCCGGTTTACCATTACCTACAATCCAGTCATTTACATTAATTACAGGAGTAATTTCTTTAGTTGTGCTTGTAATAAAAAACTCAGTAAACGTTTTTAACTCATCTTTTTTAATAAATTCTTCTTTTACTTCAATTTCAAGTTGATTACAGAGTTCTAACACAATTATTCTGGTAATTCCTGAAAGGATTAGATTGCTCTCAGGTGCTGTAAAAACAGTTTCATCTTTTATTGCAAAAAAATTGGTGTGAGAGCCTTCGGTAATTACACCTTCCCTGATTAATATTGCTTCCATTCCTCCGGCATCAATAGCATTTTGATTTGCAAGAACAATCGGCAAGAGCGAAACAGATTTAATATCGCATCTCTGCCATCTTATATCATCTTGTAATGAAACTTTAATTCCCTCATTTTGTTCTCGGTTATTTACATCGAAAGATGCTGCTGAAATGAAGACGGTGGGATTAACATCATCTTTTTGAAAACCGTGAATACGGGGGAATGATATGCCTCTTGTAATTTGCAAGTAAATTAGCGCCTCAGCTTCTATATTATTCTTTTTGATAAGTTCATAGATAATTTTTTCAATTTTTTCTGTTTCGTTGAAAAAAAGCCGTATTTCATTCAAACTTCTTCTTAATCGATTTAAATGATCTTCATATTTAAAGAGTTTGCCATTATAAGTTCGGATTGATTCGTAAACACCGTCTGCAAACAGGAATCCTCTATCAAAAGGTGAAATTTTAGCTTTTTCTAATTGTAGAAATTCATTATTGAGATATACTATCATATTTAGTTCTGAAATTGGATTTACGTTTGAAGATAATTTACAGAATGAATTAGAGAGATGATATGGTTAATGCTTTAGATTTTTAGAAGATATAAGTGATTTAGAAATAATACACTATAATATAGGTAATAAACCTTGAATAAATTTGCTATGGGAATAGTAAGGATTTCTTTAGATAAATTGGCAGAAAAAACTTAGTTGAAATCAAAAATATAACTTACCTCTGTTCCCAGCATTTCATTAACTGCAAGTTGAATCCCTTTTACGTTCCTGTAAACAGGCACCTGTACAAAAACCCTTAGCGAAAAATTCCCCTCGTAGTAAATTAAGCTTGGAGTCAGATCGATATATATACCCCCGGTACTTGGTAAAAATCGCCCGTTCCAATAATCTTCGGCAGCAAACCGTCCTTTCAGCTGTAGATTGACAGCTAAAAAATCTGCAATTGAATAAGTACCATTTACAGAAGTGAGAAATTCATCACCGTAACGGTAACTATCCAGATTTACCCCGGCATATCTGTACAGGAAATTCGCATTGGTTGAGAATCCGATCGATGGCAATCCATATAAAAAATGTCCCCATAATAATAAATCGGAAGCACCAGTTCCTGGCTGCAGATCAATGGATAAACGAGTTCCGTTGTTTTCTATCTGAAAACTACCAGTTGGTAGTTTAGCTCCTCCGCCAATTGCCAGTCCCAAAGGTGATAATATAGAAGGTGCAATAATTTCGTATTTACCGAGAATAATAATATCTCCAAATCCCTGCCCGGTAAATGAAATCACCTCAGTATCATTGGTTTCACTATTAATAACATTTGTCTCCCGCGTTCTGTTCGTATACGGCAATATGAATAAGATTGACACTTTATTTACAAGACCGTATTCTAGTTCCAGGTTAATATTTGTTACTGTTGATTTTCTATTTAGAGGATCATCAATTTGTTGCGTTGACTGATACGCTGTATTTAATATATTTTGCTGAATTGATAATGAAGCTGATAAAGTATTTACAGGAATAGCACCCCTTTCTCCACCGTTAGCAATTGATGTCCCAACTGTACAGCAAGCTTGCGAATAAATACAGATATTGAATAATATCGGCAGGGATAAAAGAACAGGAATGAATTTGTTCATTTGTTCAGGGACTAACTTCCAAATTTATGCTGTGACTAATATTTGCTCCTCTCGAGTCACTTACTACAAGGTTTATTGTATTAATTCCCACACAACAGAAAGCCGCAGTATAACGCACCTGTTTCCCGCTGCCTATTATGTCGCCAAGGGAAGCGGCCCAGGAATAAGAAAGGAAGTCACCATCAGGATCGGTTGCATCTATTGTTATAGTTGTACTGGTTCCCACCCTTATTAACAAAGGATCTACTGTAATGTTATTAATGACTGGTTCATTATTTCCATCAACATTATCTTCGGGGGCAGTCGGTTGGACGCAACTGAACAGTAAAAAAGATAAAAACAATATTGGCAGTATAAACCTCATTTGTTGTTCTTTAAATTAAATATTCAAAATTCAACATCTTATCATTATTATAGCTAATAAATTGTGTTGAAGAAAGGGATAAATCATGTCCTGTTAAAAGACAATCCAAATAATAATAAACTATCCCGGATAAATGTCATCTACTTGTCAAAACTTAATAAGTGATAAAATCTTTCTATATTGAACTTTATTATTTTTAATTCTGGTTCTATGAACAACTTACAGATTATATTATCTATTATTGGTGGAGCAGGAGGATTATTTATAGGTGCAGAGGGTTTAGTAAGGGGCAGCTCTTCTCTTGCCATCAGGTTGGGAATTTCTCCTTTGGTTGTAGGCTTAACAATTGTCGCATTTGCCACTAGTAGTCCTGAGTTAGTTGTTAGCATAAATGCTGCTATTGAAGGTAACTCCGGTATAGTGGTTGGTAATATCGTGGGATCGAATATCTGTAATATTGCACTTATTCTAGGCGTGGCCGCATTAATTTCACCAATACAAGTAAAAACGCAGGTAATAAAGAGAGAAATCCCGCTGATGATACTTATCAGTTTTTTCCTTCTACTTGTCCTTATTGATGATTCAATCTCACGGTGGGAAGGTGCAATGTTTGTCATAGGAATAATTGCATACGTGGGTTTGAGCTATCGCTATGTTAAAAAGGATAAAAATGACGCAGAAATTGTAAAGGAATTTGAAAAAGGACTCAAGACAAAATCGTATAAAACGTGGCAGTCTATTCTATTAATTATCGGTGGATTAGGTTTTTTGATAATTGGTTCAAATCTTTTTGTTGATGGTGCTGTAGAAACTGCAGTAAAGTTTGGAGTAAGTCAGGCTGTAATTGGTCTTACAATAGTTGCACTTGGTACCAGCTTACCGGAATTGTTTACATCGATTGTTGCTTCATTTAAAAATGAGAATGATATTGCAATCGGAAATGCAGTGGGTTCGAATGTTTTCAACATTCTGAGCATACTTGGAATTTCCTCTCTAATTAATCCAATTTCAAATAGCGGTGTTACTATCAATGATCTTTTAATTATGATGTTTTTCACTGTTCTAATTTTCCCTCTTTGCAAATCCGGGTTTATCATAAGAAGATGGGAAGGAGCAATTCTGTTCAGCGGCTATATTGCATATATTATTTACCTGGTTCGAATACAAATATTTGTTTAACTCTCAATTTTAGGCATTAAAAAGTTTGGTGATACAAATATGCCTGTTTTTAGAAAATTAAAAGAATTTTACTATCAAAAGCATTGAGATTGGAGTTCCGAATATATAGCAATCACTGTAATTGTATATTATCATTATTAGCAGCCTGGCAATACGAAAATATTATAAACATAGTTGAATTATTAGACTATTTTGAAGGACTTAATACCTCTAAATTAATTTTGAACATCAAAACAGAAAAATAAAGTAAGAATGGAACATTGCTTAACTGATGTTTTTGTCCTGGCGTATTTACGCTCCCTAAATTTTTGTGCCGTATTTGTGGTTGAAAGAGAAATGAGAGAATTTAAAGCAGATAAGATTGTATGCGAATTTTGGATATTTTTTTAGGTTTATAAGAAGAAGATTAGTTACAATATTGATCCAATCATTCTTGTAGGGACAGGGCAAACCGGTAATATTTGCATAGGTGGTGATTGCAGATATGAGTTCGATTTTAATGGCAGAGAATTTAAAATGATAAAACATTTGTCATAATTAAACAATTTAGGGGATTCTATATAATATATATTATATAGCAAGCTATTTTCATTATGATTTTGTAATAAAAGTATTTATTTTGAAGTGATTAAAAAAGTGTTGACTTTTTATATAAATTTTATCACGTTGGTACTGCTTTAATTAATTATTTCGAAACAAACGGAGGGCTATGAAGTTTTTTTACTCTTTTCTAAAAAAGTGTGTCGTTCAAAAACATACTCTCCGATCAGGCAATTTCTGTTTAACCGATTCCTACAAACAGAATGTCTTTAAAAATTTTCCAATAAATTTTCTAATCGGAGTTCAAATCTTTTTTATATCCATGCAGATGGAAAGAGGTGTTTTGTTCTTATGTAGAGTGAGTAATATATATTGTCACTCGAGAAATTAATTCATTCATTCAATAATTATGGAGAAAGAGATATGAAGAGAATATTCACATTTCTCTTGATTTTCCTGATACTTCCTGTAGTAGCTCTGGCCCAATCAGGGCAGCTTAGAGGTACTATCACAGATCTGGAAACGGGTGAGCCGCTTTTGGGAGCCAACGTTTTAGTTGTTGGAACTACCCAGGGTGCAGCAACCGATATCAACGGTGAGTATGTCATTCTCAACTTGTTTGCTGATACTTATGAAGTTCGAGCTACTTACATAGGTTATCAGGCGCAAACATTCCAGAATGTCCGTGTTGTTGCGGGCTTAACCTCGGAACTAAATTTTCAGCTTGCAGCCGAAGGTATTCAGGTAGGCGAGGTTGAAGTTGTTGCCGAGAGACCGTTGATTAATAAGTATAACACAAACGCTCAAAGAATTACAACAAGCGAAGATATTGATGCATTGCCTATAAGGGCAGTTGATAATATTTATGCGCTAAATCCGGGTGTTGTTGTTCAGGATAACACAGTGTTCATTCGTGGCGGTCGTCAGGATGAAGTAGGTTATTATCTTGAAGGAACTAATATAACTGATCCGGTAGTGGGAGGACGCCAGGTAAATCTTATCCCGGATGCACTCGAAGAAATCCAGGTTCAATCAGGCGGTTATACGGCGGAATTCGGTGGTGCTAATTCCGGTATTATTAAACAACAAATTAAAACCGGTACTTCCAACCTAAAAGCTTCCGCAGAGTTTATTACAGACAACCTAGGATTTCAAAGCAAGGACGACGCCTTTAGCGGTAAAAAAACTTTGGGAACTTATTGGTACGGGTATACCGAATCAATTTTTTCTTTAAGTGCACCTGTAGGCAGTCCTAATATAAAATTTTTCGGTTTGTTTAATTATTCGTTTATTAGAGATCAAAATCCTCAGGCTTATCCCGGAATAAATCTGGGTAGGATTGGCGATGCAACTACCGGAGACACACTAGACTTCTACTATCCGGCAGGAGCTACTTTTAATAACTCATCAGAAGCTTATACAGGTACTGGTAGCCTAACATTCAATTACAATCCATTTATTGTAAGACTAGCTGGTACTTACACTAGCGGAAATAGAGATAATCCTTGGCCAGCCACACGTAATTTAACTCAGCTTAACAGTACATTGGCTGGTAATTCAAGATATGAGCAGGTAGAAACTCAGGATGGTGCATTCAACTTGAAACTCACATATTTAGTGAATCCACAAACTTTTTTGGAAGTAAACGGTGGTTATTCATTTAATAATCTTGATCGTTTTGATCCGGTCTTAAAAGAGAATTGGCAGGCCTACGGAGATAGCGCTGCAAATGCCGATGCGGGTTACGTATGGTCAAGAGATCGTGGAAATACCGGTCCTTATCAACGACCCGGAAATTATAATATCCTAAGTTTCATCTTTTTTGATAAAAATGATGTGCTTGCTGGTTTCCAGAAGTATGAAAGACAAACAATAAATGGTAACATCTCTATATCGTCACAGATTAGCAAAGAGCACAATATAAAAGCCGGGTTTGAAATAAATACTTATGATATAGCAAACTTCTCTATGAATAACGAAACGACTGTGAATCTTGCCGGTCTTCTAAACGATCCGAATAAGACCATTGATGATGAAACCACAATTAGAAGACAGGGTGTTAACAATTATGGCTATGATGTCTATGGTAATAAAGCAGATAACGCTGAACGCCCCTGGGAAGACGCTAGAAAACCTATTTTTATGGGAGCATACATCCAGGATAGAATGGAGTATAAAGATCTTGTTATTAATTTCGGTTTACGTTATGATTATATTGATATTGATAACTGGGTTCCTGCTGATCCTTCCAGACCTGAAACAGTCTGGGATAAAAACACTGGTGACATTGTAACTGTTGACGGAGTATTAGGGGGCGGATTGGTGCAGACACCATCATACAGTTCCGTTAGCCCAAGACTCGGATTTTCTTTCGCATTAACCGAGCAAACTATATTCCATGCACAATGGGGTAAGTTTGTTCAGCAATCAAGACTTAGAGACACCTATAATGGACTTAACTCAACTGGAAGAAACTTACGTGGCGGCTTCTTTATACCCGCACCGGTTGGTTTCAATGTTAGGCCAACCAGAACAACACAGTACGATGTTGGATTTACACAGCAGCTTGGTGATTTTGCGTCATTTGATATCACAGGATATTATAAAGATGTAACAGATCAGGTTGTATATAAAGAACAACTTGTAGGTGATGGGTCACCATTTGGTAATTATTCTTACTACACCAACGGCGACGTCGCTACAATTTCTGGGGTTGAAGTAACTTTTAACATGAGAAGAGTACAAAGATTTAAGGTTGATGCAAATGTCTCTTTTGCTTCTTCAAGTGGAACAGGTTCTTTCCCAAGTTCAAACAGAGGGATAGTAGGTGCACCAATTGATGGAGTAACACAATTTGCTCCCCTCTATATTGCACCACTTGAATACGCCCAGGCAATTACCGCCGCAATGAACCTTGATTTCAGGTTTGGCCAAGGTGATGGCGGACCTGTATTTCAGGAATTAGGACTTACCGCACTATTAACCTATGGTAGTGGTCATCCCTATACAAGAGGTAAGGGTGGATTCGATCTTGAAGGAAATGCCAGAGACAGACAGCCATTGGAGCCGCTGAATAATTCAACAACTCCTTCAATATTCCAAGTTGATATGAGGCTTGATAAAACATTCAACATTGCCGATGTCTTAAATTTGAATATATATATTCAAGCTATAAATATATTTGACACACAAAATATTAATAACGTTTTCTTAAGAACTGGCACACCAGACGATGATGGTTACCTGAGTGATCCTGCACAGGGCGAAATAAATGCAGCATCCCTGGGTCCTGATTATGTTGCCTTATATGAAGCTCTTTATCTTGACTATTATCAGCAGTGGAGAGCTGCTCTTTCTCCGAGTGCAACAGTAACTACTGATGGATTCCTCTATGGTCCACCTCGTCAGTTCAGACTTGGAATAAGATTAGAATATTGATTCAGAATAACAGCTGATGTATAAATAAATAGGAGTTTAATTAATATGAATCTAAGAATATTTAAAATCCTGCTAGTCCTTCTCTTTGGCGGGGTGCTCATTTGTGGCATCGCATTCGCAGAAGGAGACGGCCAGAAAAACAGGAGTAATGGGCTGAACAAAATCAGTGGACAGCCCATTAGGGCGTACATGAATATCAATAACATTTCTACTGTCATAAAAAATGATGGTATTTCTGATATTAATGTGGCAGAAACCAACTCTGGTCTTGTTTACCCAAAAGGCAGCGGGAAAACTGCCGTATTTACTTCCGGATTTGTATGGGGTGCCTTTGTCCCCGGCGATCCACAGGTTAGAGTTGGCGGAACAACCTACGCAACCGGAATACAAGCCGGAAGAATATTGCCCGATGGAACTGCTGAGGATAGTGATCTTCCTCATGTAAGAATATACAGGGTTCGCCCGGGTGTCTATCCTGGTGGCCCTCCGGTTGACTTATCTTCAGAGGCAAATGACGAAGGTGTTTCAGAAGATCAGGTACGGGCACAGTATGATACCGACTGGACAGAGTGGCCTGCAGAGTATGGTGCCCCGTATACTGATGGGAATGGCAATGGAATGTACGACCCGGATCCTAATTCCGGAGATATTCCCGGTGTGTCCGGTGCAGATCAGACGATCTGGTTTGTTGGAAACGATCTTGAACCCGGTTTAACCACAAATCTTTATGGCGCCCAGCCGCTTGGTATTGAAATGCAGGCAACTTTCTGGGCATATTCACAAACAGGTGCTCTTGGTAACATGTTTTTCAGAAAGTATATTATCGTAAACAGATCAGGCGTGCCTTTCAATGATATGTATGTTTGCTTTTGGTCAGATGTTGATTTAGGAAACTCTACAGATGATTTTGTTACTGTTGATACTACACTGAGTCTTTCAATGGCCTACAATGCAAATGCTACAGATCCCACATATACTCCTCTGCCTCCACCCACAGTAGGATTTGACTTTTTTCAAGGTCCGCTCGTTACGGGTGTGGCAGGACAGGACAGGAATAAAAATGGTGTAGATGATGCATTTGATTTTGGAATTTTTAAAGGTGCAAATGTGGGCCCCGGACTGATAAATCTTCCAATGACAGCGGCATTTTATTTTACAAGAGGCGCTGCTGATGTAACCGACCCTGTTCTTGCAACTATCGAAGGATCAAATCAGTTTTATAATTTTATGCAGGGGAAAATTGGTTTAACAGGCGAGTTTTTCGTTAATCCAATAACCGGGCAGCAAACCACGTTTGTACTTACCGGTGATGTCCCAACAAGAGAGGGATGGATTGACGGACTTGATCAGGGTCCTGGTGATCGCAGACAGGGACTGGCTTCAGGACCATTTACAATGGCTCCTAACGACACACAGGAAGTTGTAGTTGCAGAGATACTTGCTGGAGCAACACCGGGTGTTGACAGGATTTCCGCGATTGGTTTGAATAAATTCTATGACCAACAGGCACAGGTTGCTTATGATAACTTTTTTGATCTTCCAACACCTCCTCCAGCACCAGCTGTTACATTTGCTGAGCTCGACGAGGAGATTGTATTGGATTGGTCAAAAAGTACAGCAAATGTAGTAGCAACTGAATCATCCAGTGGAAAAGGTTATACTTTCCAGGGTTATAATGTGTATCAGTTACCATCAGCTTCTGCTCAGGTTAACGAGGCTGTAAGGGTTGCTACTTATGATGTAATCGATGGAGTTGGAAAAATTAATGATTTCATTTTTGATCCGGTTACCGGTTCGGTTGTTATAGTACCGGTACAATTTGGTAATGATACCGGGATAAAAAGATACATATCTATCAAAGAAGATAGGATAAAACAACAACCCCTAATTAATGGTATCCGATATTATTTTGCAGTTACCGCTTATAGCTATAACCCCGATTTGACGGCAATACCAAACAATCTGGAAAACCCTATAGCTATTCTAACTTTGGTACCTCAATCCAATGATCCGGGTGTTACTTTAGGTGAGGACTCAGGATCGGAAGTTGAGGTTACACACACAACCGGTACCGCAGATGGTGGTCCAATGGTTCAAATAGTTGATCCAACGGCTACTACCGGACATAATTACCAGGTTTCTTTTAAACAACAGGCACAGGTAAGAAATGAAGCCGGATTGTGGGTTCCTGCTGGTACATCAACAGTAAATAAGCCGAGTGGTCCTGATACCTTAACGGGAACAACAATAACTGCTGCTGCCGTTTATGGTCCAGAGCCCGGAACCACACAAATTAATTTTCACCTTGATGTAGTTCATCATTATTATGGTTGGTGTGATGGAGTTATACTGACATTTCCTCCAAATGTAACAATCATCTCATCTCCTTCATTTGAAGCAGGTGGAGGTACGGTTGATCCTGTGATCATGGGACAGGAGATACATTATGGAGTTACAGATGGTTCTCAAACACAAGCCGGTATTTTCCATGAAGGTGGGGAAGATTGGTCCGTATTTGTTTCCGATATCAGCAGCGATCTTCCAGTGACAATTGACTGGTACGCATTCGATGACGGTTATGCAGGCGGTCAGGATGTATCAGGAACTGCTACTGCTACAGTGATTGGTGAAGAAACGAGAACTGCGAACCTCTGGGACGTAACAGATACTGATGCCGGAACAATTGTATTGCAGGACAGAAGTTTTGTAGATGGTGTAATTGAATATCCTCCTACTGACCTTTTTAATCCTCTGGTAGGTTTAGATGCAGCACCAATTGTTGATGGATTTCAGATTAACTTATCTGTTGGCTATGCTGCTCCTATAAACTTCTTTTCCATTGACCTTACTGAAGACCCAACCGGGGAAACCTCATTAACATCCAGATCCAGTACATCAACTCTGGATATACAAAACTACACCATATTTGGTGGCGTTACTGATAGTTGGGCTACTTCTAACTTTGGAGTTGGCACAACGGTAATTGAAGATCTTCAGCAGGATTATGAATACAGGTTCACCGGCGTTTATGATGAGGGAACTGATATTGGCGGTCAAACAGTTTATCAGGTAGTAGAAGGTGGACAGATGGCCACATGTTTCAGAATGGTTAGCGGTGGTGCATTGGCAACTAACCCGCTTAATCCAAGTCCCGGAACAGCAGCGCCATTCCTAATCAGAATTCCTTTTGAGGTTTGGAATGTGGATGATCCTGATAATGAATACCAGGTTAACCTTACTTATAGGGATCGCGTTCGCGATGGAACTGAAAACCCATTCTGGGCCTGGAATCCAGACAACAGAATGTACGCAATTATCGTTAATTCACCTTATGACCCAAATCAGGTAATTCAGGTAGATGGTGGCCCGGATGCAATTAATGCTCCTGCCACCTGGGTTACTGTACACTATGGTACGAATTATGGCTTGGGTGCTGTAGTAAAGATTACATATGCTAATCCTATTCAATTCGGGGTAGATACGTATGGGTTTAAAACAACTGCATCTGCATATTCAAGTGAACGTGCAGCATCACAGATAAATGAGATAAATGTATTTCCAAACCCGTATTATGGTGTAAACTCTGAAGAGTTGAACAAATACAATCGATTTGTAACGTTTACACATTTACCAGCTCAAGCAACTGTGCGAATATTTAATCTTGCCGGTGTATTAGTTCAGACAATACAAAAGGACGATCCTGGTCAATTTCTAAGATGGAATCTGTCGAATCAGGATGATTTACCCGTTGCAAGCGGACTTTATATCGCTTACATAGAGTTACCCGAATTAGGTGAAACTAAAATTCTTAAACTGGCAATCGTTCAAGAGCAACAAATTCTTGATAGATTCTAAAAGGAGTAAAAATGAAAAACATATTAAAAATTCTTTTAGCTTTTATCCTGCTGCTGGCAATGGATGCATTTGCCGGTGGAGGAAAAAGAACTGGTACCGGAGGAGCTGCGGAACTATTGATTCCGGTAGGTCCTCGCGGTATTGCAATGGCTGAAGCTAACATTGCAAATTCAAAAGGTATTGAAGCTTTGTATTGGAACCCTGCTGGTGTAGCACTCATGCAGAACAATGCAGACGTCATATTCTCTCATATGTCATACATAGCAGACATTGGTGTTGAATATGGAGCCGTTGCGGCAAACTTTGAAGGCTTTGGCGTCTTTTCATTCAGTATTAAGTCTCTCGGAGTTGGTGATATATTGGTTACCACTACTGCAAACCCTGATGGTACGGGTGATACATTTTCGCCAACCTTTATTGTTGCAGGGTTATCTTATTCTCGACAGCTAACTGAAGCTATTTCGGTGGGCTTGACAGGTAATTTTATATCTGAAACAATGGCAGACGTAAGTGCCAATGGCTTTGCGTTTGATGTTGGTGTCATGTATAATAATCTGGCTGATGTCAATGGTCTGAGCATTGGGGTTGTAATAAAAAACCTTGGACCCGACATGAAATATACCGGCGGTGGTTTATACCATGAAGGTCAGATTACTGATGTAAGCCGACCCCCATCGTTTTACACAGTTGAAGCTGCTGCGTTTCAGCTGCCGTCAAACTTTCAGTTAGGGCTAGGCTATTCACCTGTTCTTGATGAAATGAATTCCCTTCAATTCTCTGGAATTTATCAGAACAACAACTTTTCAGGTGATGAGTACAAAATTGGTGGCGAGTATGGATATCAAGACATGTTCTTTGTAAGAGGAGGGTATCAGCTCGCACCTCAAATTAGTGATGATTATTTATATGGTTTCACTGCTGGGGTTGGTATTAATTACTCGGTTGAAAACTTTGGATTCAAAGTTGACTATGCGTTTAGAGATGTACAATTCTTTGAAGCCAACCACGTCATCGCTCTTACATTAACCTTCTAAATTAATTTTTAGAAGCAATTTATTATTATCCGTACGGTCTTCTGACCGTACGGATTATTTATACTATTTACAGCCTTATTTTATAGTATCTTCTACAAAGAAAATGTATCGCCCCAATAGATACTTAGGGGTAGAAAAAGCGGGGATGTAGATTATTGCAGTTAGTTATATCATACCCTTCTAATGACGCTTACTTTCAGCATTGAGTTAAAGTTGTTAAATTCCATGATCTTATAATGTGATTATTTATGCACTGGTATTTATATGGATTGAGATTAACATAAATAGTGTGCATTATAATTAATGCATAACCGACCATTTGAGGGATAATTAACAATTAATTATACTTTTATTGATCGGTGTACACCTACAAATTGGGACTATTAAGGATTAATACTTATTAAATGGATAAATCAAATTCGAAAAAGAAAAAATTTCTAAGAAATTATAAAATATTCATTTTACCGACTTTATTAATAATTACAATCGGTATTTATCTATTTCAAATCACAGGAAAATATAAGTTTGATGATTCCAAAGTTGTAAACGATAATGGAATACTTTATCTCAACACTGCTCATAATATTGCGTATGTGGGAGGAAAAAAGTGCTACAACTGTCATAAAAATTTATCTCATTCATTCCGCCATTCAGAAATGGCACGCTCCTTTGAAAAACTGACTACAGACAACATCATAGAAAATTATCCACAAACAGAACTTGTTTATGATGAAGCGAGTAATTTCTATTATAAAATGTTTGAGAAAAATGGAAAGTTTTATCAGGAAGAATACCGCTTAGATAATGATGGTAATGTTTTGAATAGTAGGAATATGGAAGCACAATATACAATAGGCTCAGGCAATAATCTCAGGATGTATTTTAATAACATTAACGGTCGATTTTATCAATTACCGCTCACTTGGAATACCTTTAAGCAATCCTGGGTAATGAGTCCGGGATTTAGGGAACATGGAAATTTGAGATTTTCCAGGTTCGCAACAGTTAAATGTCTTCATTGCCATAATTCATATTTAGCCGAAAACCCAAACTCTATTGATCAATTTGAGGAACCATATTCAATTGGGATTGATTGTGAACGATGTCATGGTCCGGGAGAATTACATATTAAGCAAATTAATAATACACTTGGGAGTATACCGGAAAATGGTAGAACAATTGTAAATCCTTCATCATTGTCAGCAGAGCGTCAACTTTCAATTTGTATGCAGTGCCATCTTGAGGGGAAAGCATGGGTTCTGCAAAATGACGAAAATTACAATGATTTTAGAGCAGGACAATTACTGTCCGAGAACAGATCTGTTTATTATCCGGATGTTACCGTAAAAGAAGTTATTGAGGTTGGCGATAGCCCTCAGAGACTAATGCTTAGCAGATGTTTTACCGAAAGTAACAGTGAGTTGGTATGTTTTAATTGTCACGATGTTCATAAATCCATAAAATCATTTTCAATACAATATTATAATGACAAATGTATCAACTGTCATAATACTACCATGCTTGGTGAAATTGTTTCCCCACATCATGACCGCACAATGAACTGTGTTTCGTGCCATATGAAAAGAACCGGGACAGAAAACACGTTACACGGTGTTTCTCTAACAGACCATTGGATACGAAAATATGCTGATAGAACAAAGATTGATTGGTCTGCTATACGACACCCGGATAAACAACCGCCAGTTGAGTTGATTGCCTATGTTGATAAAATCGATGTAAATAGATTTACCAGGAAAGGAATAGCTTATCTGGAATATTATAAAGAATACGATCACCGCAGCATTTATTTGGACTCAGCTATTTTTTATATCGAAAAAGGATTGGCTGAAAAAAAGAACACGTTGGCATATCAAACTTTAGGTGAGATATATTTAGAATTGGGTAACTATAAAAAAACCTTAACAAATTTGCTAATTGTTACAAATATGGATACAAATTCTTATAGTGCATATTACTTATTGGGAAAAATTTACAGGAAAAGTAATCAACCGAATCTGGCTATTGAATCTTTCAAAAAAGCTGTTAAACTGAAACCTGAATTTGTGACATATTTAGAAATATTAGGGACAACTTTGTTTGAGAATGCACAATATAAAGATGCGGAAGATATATTATTGAAATCGATAAATATTGATGGACAAAACCCATATTCATTTTTTATTCTTGGAAATATTTATGCTATGGAATACAATAATCCCCGAGAGGCAATTTCTTATTATAAAAAAGCATTGTATTTAAATCCGGAGAGAGAGGATGGGTATTTAAATATTGGTAATACTTATGCTATGATGAATAATTGGGAAGAAGCCATCAATAGTTATGAGAAACAGTTATCAAATAAACCTAAATCTGTTTCAGCTTATACAAATTTGAGTTTACTTTATAAATCACTTGGAAATTTAAAATTATCGAGGGAAACATTAGAGAGGGGAATTAATTTGAATCCTCACTCAAATTCGTTGAAGGATCACCTAAGTCAACTCGAAGAAGAATAATTTTTGATATTTTTAATTGTTCTCTGATAACTGAGCGATAGACAAACAAATTGTCTTAATAAATAGTTAACCCAGATCTCGATTTTTAAAATTATAAAGCTAAGATGTTTTTTATTGATTTGTTAACAGATGGCGTTAGATAAATGTTTACCGCAATCCTACCAATTATAAATGAGAATGTTGCAGCGATAGCACCAATTAGTGAAACTAAATTAATTGATACCAGCATTACTATTATTATAGTTGTAAATTCAACAACGGTACCCCAGGTAATTGGCCCTGTATTACTACCGCAGATCAATACAGCTCTTTGAAAACATAAAAGAACCGTTAAAGCAGGGAAAACTGACATTATCATTAAGGGAGTTATTGAAAATTCACTTAACGAATAGGATAAACCAGAAATATTAATAAACCAGATATTAGATAATGGTGTGAATGCCACAAGAATGAGTATTAATGATAAAGTGGTACCCAAAATAATAGCAAACCTCTTTATTGGATAATAACTACCTTTAATTTCGCCCATGAATGCTATTATTACTTCTTGATACGACAAGCCCAATGCTCTGAAAATAAACACAAATGAAGTTATCACTGGTAGCACAGCAAGTGATTCTATAGGCATTCTACTTTTCCCAATAAAGAATGTTATAATTGGCTGAACTGCTAAAGATATTATAGCAGTTAGTGCGAGGGGATAATAAAACTTATATATACCTTTATACGTCAGTTCATTTTCTGAAGATTCAGATTTATATAATATTTTATTTATAGTGCCTGAAGCCATGATTCTGCTGGCAATTGCTTCGGCGATTACTGCCAGAGCGAGAGCAGATGCTGCAACAACTGCTCCTGGAATATCAAAATAAAAAAATAATACAAGCGCAGTCATTATCATTGTTAATAATCTGACTACGGTACCGTATGCAACTCTTCTGGTTAAGTTATTTCTTATTAAAATTCCCTGGTAAAATCTTCTATAGCCTATTGCAGCAGCCCAGGGCAACATAATTATAGTTGCTATATGTGTCAGGTAGGCGATTCTTTGGGGTAATCCAATCAGATCTTCTGTTACGAAATAAAATATAGAAGGAATTACTAGAATAACCATTAGAATGGTTATCAAACCATTTAAAAAATAAGTAAATATCTTAAGTTTATTAAAAGAGTGTCTGTCTTTAACCAGGGCTGTTGATGCACTCATAATCATTATAACCGGAGCTTCAATTATTAATGCGAACGCATATGCAACGCCGTAGGCAGCAAGATTAAATTTTGGTTCAGCTAATCTTGCGATTAATGCTGCAAGGAAGGGTCCTTCCAGTGCCATCATTAACCAGGTAGCGCCAAGTGGAGTCCAGAATACAAATATCTTCGATAGGGTTAGTTCCTGGCTGTTTTTGGACATCAAATACTGTAATAATTATTCTATAGACGAACGGCAAATTTATAAAAAAATGAACAACTAATTGATGAAACATAAATAGTAGTCGGAGATAACGGGGAATTGTTTACAGTTTGGTCTGTCGTTATAAATTAACGGAATGTGTATTAATTAAACTAAAGGAGTTTTGGTTGCCTAAAATATCATAAACAACCAAATTAACAAAAACCTCTCTTGGTAGGCTGTATGAAATAGTAGTTGTTGGGTTGAAAGGATTTGGATTATTTTGAAGCAGTTCAAATTGTTCGGGGGTTAAATCAGGATTAGTGTGTTCTACGTTGGTTGGGTATAATTCAATTGGTTCACCAGGTGTTAAATCTCTGCCATCAAAACCAGGGTAATCAGGACTATAACGATAAGCTCTGAAGACCCAGTTCCCGATTCCTGGAATTGGATCTTCGTAATATATCGGTCCCGAAAAAACTACAGGATTTATATATAACCAGACTAATTCACCGTTATTTGTAACTTCAAAAAATTTACCCCGGGGACCATTGCAAATAAGTGTGTTACCGTTTGGTTGCCTTTGCGACCCGGAAACATTAGGAGCAAATAGTTCTCCCGGGTTTGATGCAGTATAAATCCAGACAAGGTTTTCCGGTCCATACGGTACGCCCGGGATTTTGCTGTAGTTGCCATTCTGATCAACCGGGGGAGTAATTTCATCAATTGTAGAATAATTACCATCCGGACGGAATAGACCATTATTAAAAATCAATATATTCCCTTCTCCTGGAAGTCCTGTTTGAATCCAATGAGCATCATGCTGAAGGAAAAGCTTTTGTTCAGTTGCATTCCCGGCATTATAAGTTTGTGGATTTCCCCACCTATATAAAAGATCGCCTCCTATACCACTGTTCCCGCCAGTATGACCAGCAGCTTCCCCGGAAGTTGTGCTGTGATCAATCACCCAGATTTCGCAGAAATTGCGAACAGATAACATTATCTGATCTAATTCCTCGTTGTAGTCCACTGAGTTAATATGATTCCAATCAGCACCTGATGGATTCGGTGCAGTTCCAACAAAATTAATATCAATTAATTCAGGGTGGTCTGAAACAACTCCATAATTTAATGCTGACGGATCAAATTCCTGAATTAAGTGATCCCAAATATGCCACTCCCAAACAATATTTGCACTACCATTACTATCAGGCTGAATTTCAATGATATGATCTGGCCATAGCTCATTTTGCATCATCAAGTCTGGATTACGACCCGCTGTAATTGCTTCTTCCGCTGATTTATTTTCCCATGCAATAACTAATACATTCCCGTTTGGAAGTTTTTCAACATCATGATGTTGACGATACTGATCACTTGAGTATTTAAATTCCCAGATTAAGTCTCCCTCCCAATTAAACTCTTGAATAAGCCCACCTTCTCCTCCACCACCCAAAAAAGGGTTATCAATAACTGCGGCTCGAAGGAGATTACCATTATCTAATAAATATGCACACATACCCGGGGTGTTTGTTCCTTCCCATGAATGGATTAATCTCCCTGCGTTATCGATGATATAAGTACTTGTGTACTCAAGCGGAGCAAACAATGTATAGCCGTTAAATGAGGCAGAATTATTAAGGAATAAACCTACAGTTCGGTCCTGGGCTTTTACCGGGATTTGTAGTAATAGAATTATTAAAAGAAATACAGAACATCTGATTTTAAAATTATTCAATTTATATTTTACAGTTAAAATCACGTTGAAGAAAATATTTTATAAAAGAATTGTTCTTATCAATTAAATTAATCATCAAATTATTTAACCGGAATCATTTCTTTAGGGTTGTGTAAGAATCGATTTTAAATCTTAATAGCATAGGTTTTTTTCGAGTTTAGAGAAATAAATACTATAATAACTATGTGGAAATTAAGTTAATTATTGATTGTGTAACAAGGCAATTTCGATTTGTTTAGAGGAATTTGGTCTTACCACTATTTTGGGAATAAATCATTAGGATGACGTTCAAAAGAATCAATATTAAGCCAGAATTATGGTTGACCTTATCTAACTGAGAAAAATAACATTCAATCTAATTATTTACTATGAAAAAAGGAAAAAATACTCACATTTAGGACTGTTCATAGTATATTAGAGGCAGAAAATTTGGCATGCTTCAAAATAAACTTTTTTTATTATTAAATTATTTTAATTTATTATTAACTTTTTAATTAATTGTGAATTTAATGACAACTGAGACGAAATATTTTACACCTGACGAAGCTAGGAAAACTCTCCCTCTCGTGAATAAAATTGTTAAAGATATTTTAAGCACTACAAGAGAAATGCGATTGCTTGCTGAAGAAATTGGTGCTGGAAGAGTGATGAGGAGGACGTTAGGTATTATCACAGGGTGGAAGAAGGATTTGCAGGAAGAAAACCTCTTCCTGACTTTGAAGGGACTACAGAATAGCTCTTATTCGCTCAATTCAACCTCAACATTAGTGGTGATACTGTTTTTTGATAATTCGTCTGTAATATGAATTATTATCAGGTATTTTCCAGTAGAATAAGTTGTATCCAACTCAAACTGTACTTCCAAGGGAATATCCAATATTTCTTCATGATTAGCAACTTTTAGAGTATCAGCAAATACCCCTTCTAAAACCATCCCACCAGGTGTTTTAATATCTGCCGAAAGATTTATTGATGCTTCAAATGTATTTCCGTTATTTTCCCTCTGCTCAAATCCCTTTACATTTACCAGAGCATTAATTTCCCATTTTTCGCCCAAGTCATATGCAAATGCTTCCGGACTAAATGCTTCAAGTTTTATTTCCTCTTTTGTGCAAGCATTCATAATTAGAATTAAAGCTATGAGAAATAATTTTTTCATCTTGTCCTAAAGATATTTTAATTGAGGTTGACTCAGATTTGGATAATATTGAGGCTTAGTTGTTTTACGGGTCAGCAACAACTTTTGTGAATCAACCTCATAGAATATTAAGAGTTCCTGGATTGAAAGACTTTCATAAAATCTACTAATTCTTCAACACCTTTTGTCGGAAATGCATTATAAATTGATGCTCTCAAACCACCTACTGATCTGTGTCCTTTCAATCCGCTAAATCCAGCTTCAGTAGCTTCGGCAATCAATCTTTTTTCCAGCTCTTCGGTGGATAGATTAAATGTAACATTCATTAGTGATCGGCTTTCTTCTTCGGCATGTCCCTTATAAAATTCATCGCTATCATCAATGCACTTATACAATAAGTTAGCCTTGTGTTTATTTACTTCGTACATTTTATCAAGTCCGCCGTTATTTTTTAGCCACTTAGTAACCAATCCTATAATGTAAATGCCAAATGTGTTTGGAGTGTTATAAAGTGAATTCCCTTCTACATGAGTTTTATAATTGAGCATCGTATGAATATCATCGGGACTTCTTTCAAGAAGATCATTGCGGAAAATTATCATGGTTACACCCGAAGGACCCATATTTTTTTGTGCACCCGCATAAATAATTCCGTATTTATTCACATCAATTTTTTTATGAAAAATATCGGATGATGCATCACAGACCAGCGGAACACTACCAACTTCAGGTTCATTCCTCCATTGTGTGCCATAGATGGTGTTGTTTGAAGTAAAGTGAACATAGGAAGCACCTTCGTTCAATTTTAATTCTTCCTGCTTTGGTATCCTGTTAAAGGTCGTATCCTCGGTTGATGCAGCAATGTTAACCGTGCCTACACGCTTAGCTTCCTTAACTGCTTTTTTAGACCAGCTTCCTGTAACAATGTAGTCTGCTTCGTTTTTTGGAGGCATAATATTTATCGGAACAATTGAGAATTGAAGACTCGCGCCGCCCTGAAGAAACAGGATTGAATAATTATCATTTATATCCAATAGTTCTCTAATATTCTCTTTTGCTTGACTAATAATCTCATCAAACGGTTTTGAACGGTGACTGATTTCAAGGATTGACATTCCAATACCGGGTAAGCTCAATAAATGTTCTTTTGCCTCTTCCAAGACTTCTACCGGTAAAATAGCTGGACCGGCACTAAAATTATTTATCCTTTTTTCAATAATTTTTTCCTCTGTTGCTTCCATATCTATATATAAATCCTTTCTAGTATTATGTTTAATTCTATTTTTATCTATTAACTTCCTTATCTCATACTATCGAATAATATGAGTTAATAATCCATCTCTGAGTTTGGGTTCGAACCATGTTGATTTTGGTGGCATTACTTCCCCTGCATCTGAAATATTCATCAGATCATCAACAGAAACCGGACGGAGCGAAAATGCCACATCCGCCTTTCCTGTATCTACAAGTTTTTCAAGCTCCTGCGTGCCTCTTATACCACCGATAAAATCTATGCGTTCACTTGTACGAGGGTCATCTATGCCTAATATCGGATTAAGCAGAAAGTTTTGAAGAATGCTTATATCGAGCTGATCACCAACTGAATCTGAAAGAGAGTTACTGGCAAGAATGGAATCTCTGGCTTTTAGAAGATACCACTCTCCGTCCAGATACATACCGAATGATGCTTTTTCTGTTGGCTCTTTTGATTTAGATAGTTGAATTTCGAATTTCTCGGCTACTTTTTCCAGAAAATCTTCTTTGCTGTTATTATTAAGACTTAAAACGACTCTGTTGTAGGGAAGTATGTTTAATTGTTCAGCAGGGAAAATAACCGCAACAAAATAATTGTATTCCTCCTGGCCAGAATGATTCGGATTAGCATTTTTCATCTCCTCCCTTGCCCTGCTTGCACTCTTTGCTCTATGATGTCCGTCTGCAACATAAAGCTTATCAATTTTAGAAAATTCTTTAATTACCAACTCATTGAATTCGTTAGGTAATATCCAAACAGTATGTTGAATCCTATCAGGAGCAGTAAAATCAGTAATTGGTTCTGTTTCAGCGGTTGTTTTGGCAACTATATCGTTAATTTCCTTAACTCCCCTATAAGTTAAAAACACAATTCCGGTTTGTGTTTCAGAAATAACAATATGATTCGTTCTATCATCTTCTTTTACCTTTCGGGTTTTCTCATGCTTTAAAATTACATCATTATCATAGTCATCAACTGCAAATGTTGCTGCAATACCAATTTGTGCTTTCCCGTTCATGATTAATCTATAGATATAAAAGTGAGGTTCATCATCAACTAACAAAGGAGCTTCGTTTTTAATTGTTTCGATATTTTCTTTTGCCTTTTCATAAACTGTTTTCGTGTAGGGATTAACTTCCTCCGGCAGATCAATTTCTGCCCTGGTCACTCTTAAAAAGCTCATATGGTTATTCTTGGCCATAAGTTTTGCTTCTTCCCGGTTTACAACATCATAGGGAACGCTTGC
>JARRKK010000001.1:37420-42246 GCA_037388105.1 Ignavibacteriaceae bacterium
CTGATCACTGCCATTGATTCATTAAACTCCATTAAACATAAAGGATAATTGCTCTTTCAAAAATCCACAAAATTAAAACAATAATCCATTTTCTCTTTAAAATTATGATATTAATATTGTTTAATTGCAAAACTAATTAGAATTCTCAAGTTGGACGGATTTTTTATTTTCTTAGCAGTATGATTATTTTTACTCAAATAATTCATTTTTAATGTTAGAACACAGGAGTTGTTTTGCACTTAGTCATGAAAGAAATTGATAAAAAGATAGCACATAGCAAGAAAAAGCGAAGCCACGGTAGAGATGAAATTATAGGTACTGCCAATTTGCATGAAGATATATTTTCTCATTATTTAGATAGTAAAAGAACTGCAATAGTTTGGTTACCTCCTGGATATAAACGGCTTAGGAATGCCCATAAAACATACCCGGTTCTTTATATGCACGATGGTCAGAATATAATTGATCCACATACATCATTTTCAGGAAAAGACTGGAGAGTTGATGAAACTGTTTCCAGGCTTACCCGCGCTAAGAAGATGAAGGAAATTATTGTTGTTGGGATTTATAACACACCGGAGCGACTTGATGAGTACAGCGATTCTGAAAAAGGGGAAAAATACCTCAATTATATTATTGAAGAACTAAAGCCCTTTATTGATTCCAATTACAGAACTCTACCAGAGAGAGAATTTACTGCAATCATGGGTTCTTCAATGGGAGGTCTTATATCCTTTATAGCGGGTTGGAGATACTCTGATATCTTTTCAATGGCCGGATGTATGTCCAGTTCATTTTATCACGATGATGAGAAAGTTTTCGATATGATCAGGGAAAATAACGGACCGAAGAAAAAGGTAAAGTTTTATATAGATCACGGTGAAGATGGATTAATAAGAGGACAAAAAATGTATGTTAAACTTTCAGAGTTAGGTTACGTTATAGGAACGGATATGGATTATTTTTATGCACCAAAAGCTGAACACACAGAAACAGCATGGGCAGAAAGATTAGAGCGCCCGCTTTTATTTTTCTTTGGAAATTAATAATGAAATATAATTTGCCGCTTTCATGTATTATTTTCATAAGTTTTATTATTGGCTGTAGGGATGAACCGATGAATTTATCTACTGCGCGGAAGCAAGTTAAAGAATATTATGAATCCGGGAAGTATGATGAGGAGCTTAATTTAATTATTAAAAAAGCAAAAGATGAATTTGAAAGTGTTGATATTAAGGAAAACTCAGTTGTGTTATTTGATGTGGATGAAACAGCGCTGGATAATTATGAACTTGCCAAATCAACAGGCTTTGGATACGTTTACAAAATAAATAAGGAGTGGAATGCTGAAATGAAGTCCCCGGCATTAGCACCGGTTAAAGAGCTCTACGATTTTTTACAAAATAAAGGCGCAAGGATTATTTTTCTAACGGGAAGAAATTTTCCTGAGTATGAAGTAACTTATAAAAATCTGATTAAAGTTGGTTACACTAATTTTGATACATTAATAACCCAGAGGGAACAGGAGTATAGACTTTCTTCACAGGAGTACAAAAGTTCTAAACGAGCGGAATTGGTAAAAAATGGTTATGATATAATTGGAACTATAGGAGATCAGTGGAGCGACCTTGAAGGTCCTTATCACGGCATACAGGTCAAGATTCCAAATTATTTATACTTAGTTGAAAAGTAAATTTACTTAAATCTACAAATCCTTTAAAATGTTTACATATAAATGTTCATAGGACACTTTGGGGTAGGTTTTGCGGGGGAAAAAATTGATAAGGCTGCATCACTCGGTACTTATTTTATTGCTGCACAATGGGTTGATCTCATCTGGCCAATTCTTTTGCTTCTTGGTATTGAAAAAGTTGAGATAGAACCAGGTATATCGGTGGTTACACCTCTCAACTTTGTTTATTATCCGTTTACACACAGCCTTCTTGGCGCAATTATTTGGGGAGGTTTGTTTGGACTGGTTTACTTTCTGATAAAGAAAAAATTAAGAACAGCAATCATTCTTGGTGCATTGGTTGTGAGTCATTGGTTACTTGATTTAATCGTGCATATTCCTGATTTGTTACTTGTTCCAGGTTTAGACATAAAAGTAGGTATTGGTTTATGGAATAGTTTAGTCGGTACTTTATTAGTTGAAGGATTAATATTTGCAGCGGGAGTTTATCTTTATTTGAAAACAACCAAAGCAAAAAATAAAACCGGTAACTTTGCTCTCTGGGGATTAATTCTCTTTTTAGTTCTAATCTATATTGGAAATTTATTTGGCCCACCACCTGATTCTGTTCAGGCAATTGCAATAGTTGGAAATGCCCAATGGCTGATAATTCTTTGGGGATACTGGATTGACAGAAATAGAGAATAGTGCCTCACAGATACAATTGATTCTAGGATTTGCACTTCAATAAATACAATATGACAGGTTCCCCCATTCTAAAAATCCTTATATTTACACCTCAAAATTCACTTTTCAAGTTGTAAATGGTAGAAAAACAAAGAGAAATATCTAAAACGTACAATCCTTCTGTTGTTGAAGATAAATGGTATAAATACTGGCTGGATAACAATCTATTTCACTCTGATATCGATGAATCAAAAACTCCTTATGTAATTCCTATCCCTCCACCCAATATAACGGGTATGCTTACAATGGGGCACATCCTCAACAACACAATACAGGATGTTTACATTCGGCTGAAAAGAATGCAGGGCTTCAACTCCTGCTGGGTTCCTGGAACAGACCACGCATCGATCGCTACGGAAACAAAAGTAACAAAGTTCCTCGAAGAGAAGGGAATCGATAAATATAAAATCGGTCGTGAAGAATTTCTTAAGCACTGCCAGGAGTGGAGGAATACGGGCGAATAATTATCCAGCAATTGAAGAAGCTTGGTGTAAGCTGCGACTGGTCTCGTGAACGATTTACAATGGACGATGATTACTACCGTGAAGTGATAAAAGCTTTTGTTAGTCTTTACAAGGAAGGAAAAATATACCGTGGCTACAGGATGGTTAACTGGGATCCAGCAAACAAGTCCGCAATTTCCGATGAAGAAGTTCTTTACAGAACAGTTAATGGAAAGTTGTGGTACTTCAGATATCCGGTTGTTGGAATAAATAAGTACATTGTTGTAGCAACAACGCGACCTGAAACTATGCCTGGCGATACAGGTGTTGCAGTAAATCCGAATGATGAACGATACAAAGATCTCATCGACAAAAAAGTTAAGCTGCCGATTGTCGGAAGAGAGATTCCGATTTTTGTGGATGAATATGTTGATATGGAGTTCGGAACCGGTGCAGTTAAAGTTACTCCTGCACACGATGCGAATGATTACGATATGGGTCAAAGACACAAGCTGGAAATTGTACATATCTTTAATCCCGATGCAACCACAAACAAAAATGTTCCTGAATGGCTGCAGGGACTCGACCGCTTCGAAGCAAGAAAAAAAGTTGTTGAGTGGTTTGAACAGAATGGATTGATGGAAAAGATTGAAGATTACCAGAATAAAGTCGGCTACTCAGAAAGAGGCGGCGTTCCAATTGAGCCATATCTTTCAGAACAGTGGTTTATGAAGATGGATGAGCTTGCAAAACCTGCGCTTGAAGTTGTGAGAGAAGGAAAAGTAAATTATTTTCACTGGATGGAAAACATAAGCGACTGGTGTATATCGCGTCAGCTCTGGTGGGGACACAGAATTCCGGTTTGGTACTGCATCGGCGATGACCATTGTAAATTAGAATGTAAAGAACCAATTGTATCAGTTGATCCGCCTGAAAAATGTCCGCATTGCGGTTCTAAAAATTTAAAGCAGGATGAAGATGTGCTCGATACGTGGGCTTCAAGCTGGATTTGGGCTCACGCTATTTTCAGAACTGAAGAGGAAAGAAAATATTATTACCCGACTTCAATACTAGTAACTGCACCCGATATAATTTTCTTCTGGGTTGCAAGAATGATTATGTCCGGAATGCATTTTATGAAGGACATTCCTTTTAGCCACGTTTACTTTACTAGCGTGATTCGTGATCTGCAGGGAAGAAAGATGAGTAAGTCGCTCGGCAACTCTCCTGATCCACTTGATGTGATAAAAGAATATGGTGCCGATGCATTAAGGTTTACTGTCCTTTACCTTGCCCCGCTTGGACAGGATGTTCTTTTCTCAACTGATAAATGTGAGCTCGGAAGGAACTTTGCAAACAAAATCTGGAACGCCGGAAGATTCTTGTTGATGAATGCTGAAAACATAAAACTACATTATAATTTAAAAGATTCTCACATAGATTTTGCGGATGAATGGATTATCTCACGATTCTATGAAACACTGGCTGAGTTCAACGATGCAATGGACAGTTTTGAAATCAATAACGCAACGAAGATCATTTATTCTTTTGTATGGAATGACTTCTGCGATTGGTATGTGGAGATGATAAAGAACAGGTTGTACGGTGATGACGAAGAAGTTAAGTCTGCTGTGCTGTCAAGAGCCCTTTCAATCTTTGAAAATATGCTGAAGATGGTTCATCCGTTTATGCCGTTTGTTACAGAAGAGATCTATCAGTTGATGCGTGAAAGAAAAAGTGGTGAGAGCATTTCAACTTCAGAATTTCCAAAAGTGAAAAAGGAATTAATAAATCCTCAGGCTGACAGAGATATGGATACAGTTGAAAATATCGTAACGGCGTTGAGAAATATTCGTGGTGAGATGAACATTCCTCCTTCAAAAAGGAATAATGTTTTAGTAAAAACAAATGAAGTCAGTGAGCAGCAGATTGATTACATTAAGAAACTTGCAAAGGTGGAAGAT
>JARRKK010000002.1:0-29021 GCA_037388105.1 Ignavibacteriaceae bacterium
GTTACCAAGAATGTCCACCCTCAATTATATAATGTTGTTGAAGAAATTAAAATTGCTTCCGGTCATCCCTTTATGCCAAAAGTATATATAATAGACTCCCCCGCACCGAATGCATTTGCAACAGGATTGAAACCAGACAACACCGCGGTCGCTGTTACTGCCGGTCTTCTAACAAAATTAAACAGAGATGAATTACAGGGGGTCATTGCACATGAAATGTCTCATATAGTAAACCGAGATGTTTTATTTATGACGGTATCAGGAATAATGTTGGGAGTCATTGTTTTGTTATCACAAGTTTTTGTAAGAAGTATGTTTTATGGTGGAATTGGCGGAAGACATTCAAAGTCTAGGGATAGTGGCCAGGGACAGATTATATTTCTTGCAATTGCAATTGTATTTGCTATCCTAGCACCGATTGCAGCTCAACTACTTTATTTTGCGATATCCCGCAAAAGAGAATATCTGGCAGATGCTTCTGCAGTTAGATTTACCCGTTATCCTGAGGGACTTGCCTCTGCACTTTATAAGATCTCTCAGTCAACGGAGGAACTAAAATCTGCTAACAAAGTTACCGCTCCAATGTATATTGCAAATCCATTGAAGAAGAAGGGTATGAAGCTTAGTGATCTTACAAGTACTCATCCGCCAATTTCTGAAAGAATAAAAATACTTAGGAGTATTGGACAAAGTGCCGATTATAATGCATATCAAAATGCTTACAATCAGATAAGCGGAAAGAAAACAAAAATAATTCCGCAAACAGAGTTAAAAGAATCAAAACCGATAGACATCCGGGGAGCTTCAGGGTTACCTTTTGTTGGCCAAACACAAAAACAAGTGGAGAGGAATGTTGGTGATTTGGTGATGCAATTGAATGAGTATTCATTCATTAACTGTCCATGTGGTGTGAAACTTAAAATCCCGCCCGGTTATAAAGCTAAGAAGGTTGTATGTCCTAAATGTGGAAGAGAACACAAGGTGTAATATTCATTTATACACTAATACTCCTATTTACTTTTTTTGCAATTCATTGGATATCCTTTTAAGTTGTTAAATATATTTTAGTGGGATATACTGCATAAGAATTTTCGATGATTTTGGATTCAATTATAATTACTGAAATAAACTTTCGTTCAGAGAGAACTATTAAAAGTCATTCAAAATTTTATTGGCATCATATCAGCAAAGCGTATATTATTTGCTTTATTGTTTTAAGTTCATCAATCTTTGCACAGAAGTCAGCCACACGTCCATACCAATTTATATCACCTGTACCCAACTCAAAAATGATTCTGCCCGAAACAAATATTATTATTCGGGAAGGAGAAAATATTGATGAAGAAACGTTACCCGATAATAGTTTAAACGTTTTTGGATCAGTCAGTGGAAAGCATCAGGGTTCCATAGTTCTCTCCGATGATAAGAAAACAATTATCTTTAAACCATTTAGTAGTTTTATCAGAGGAGAAACTGTTTATGTAGAATACAGTGGAGGAATGAGAAAAGTTAATGGAGATGAACTGCATCCATTCAATTATAAATTTGAAATTAGTGAGACAGATCCTGAAGATTATTCCAGAAGCATCAATGAAATATTGGAACAGGAAACCAGATCTGATTTTAGTATATCTCACAAGCCAATAAACAAAAGTCTTTTCTCACCCGATGAAGATTTACCGGAAGATTTTCCAACCATAACTATTAGCACATACAGCGATCCTTCAGAAGGCTTTTTGTTTATATCACCGTTCAGCAGTAATGATCTTGGTTATCTGATTATAACTGATAACCAGGGAATCCCAATATTCTACAGAAGATCAAATTCCCAGAAACACGGATTCACTCTTCAATCTAATGGATTGCTTACATACTTTGATCTTAATACTCAGTGTTTTTATGCGATGGATTCTTCATATACAGTTGTGGATACATTCAAAACAGGTAACGGATATGTTACTGATATTCATGAGTTGCAAATTCTTCCGAATGGACATTCTCTTTTGATGGCTAGTGATCCACAGCCAACGAGACTGGATACAATTGTACCTGGAGGAAACCCAAATGCTACTGTAGTTGGTTTGATTATTCAGGAGTTAGACAGTAGAAAGGATGTTGTCTTTCAATGGCGAAGTTGGGATCATTTTTCGATTTTTGATGCAACCGAGGATATCCATTTCGATTGGTTTTGGATAGATTATGTTCATGGAAATGCAATAGATTTAGATTATGATGGAAACCTCCTTGTCTCGTGCAGACATATGGATGAAATAACTAAGATTAATAGACAAACTGGTGATATCATTTGGAGGTTAGGTGGCGAAAAAGCAAGGAATAACGATTTCCAATTTATTAATGATCCGGTTACGTTCTCTCACCAGCACGATATTCGAAGGTTACCAAACGGCAACATATCTCTATTCGATAACGGCAACCTGCATTCTCCTCAATTTTCAAGAGCCCTGGAATATCAAATAGATGAGGAAAACCATACTGTGAATCTGGTTTGGAGTTTCAACTATGCTTCAAGTTTATTTTCATTTGGAATGGGAAATGCACAAAGGTTATCGAACCATAGTTCAATAATTGGTTGGGGTATTCGTACGGGAGATTCACGTACAATTACTGAAGTAAATGAAGATGGTACTATAGCATTTGAACTTTCTCTGCCAAATAACGTACAAAACTATAGAGCATTAAGATTTAATTGGAGGACTAATCTTTTTATAACTGAGCCAGATTCAATAATTTTTAATTCAGTTAGAGTTGGAGATTCTGCCACAACGAAAATCAGCCTTGTAAATAACTCAGCAAATTCGATTGAAATTAATTCTTTCTATAATACTAACTCCGCATACAGTGTTTTGACAAAAGTACCTTTTGTTCTCCCATCATATGGAAATGTTCCAGTTCAAATTATGTTCAAGCCTGTTGAAGATGGATATTTTAAAGATGTACTTCATATCCGCTCAGATACTGAGACAAGCCGGGTTGCACAACTAGTGGTGTTAACAGGAAGAGCAGATTCGACAATATCATCTGTTGATAATCAAACTATTGTAAGTGCTTATCGATTGGAGCAGAATTATCCAAATCCTTTCAATCCGGTAACAACTATTCAATACCAGATTCCACAAGCAATTCGGGTTACATTAATAATTTATGATGTTTTAGGAAGGTATGTCGAGACATTAGTGAATGAAGAAAAACCTGCAGGGACTTATAAGATAAAGTTTAATGCGTCTCAATTACCAAGCGGAATATATTTTTACAGGATTCGCGCAGGGAACTATTCTGATGTTAAGAAATTTTTATTGCTCAAATAACCTCTTTAGTGAATTCTTGCTTGTTAAATTAATGATGACTTTGGTCTATTATATTTTCTTAAGCTAGTTTACTCGTCGTATTAAAATTTAAGTATAATTTTACAGCTTCAAGTTTTAAAAGTGTTGCTGATACGAAATTGAGGAAACTAATGTTTTTTGATATTTTTTATAAATAATTCACCCACAATAAATGTTTGTCATATCAAATTCTCAGTATTGGCAAAAGCACAAGGATTTTTTCTCAAAACTAAGAATAACTCTTTTATTTTCAAGGTAGACCTTAGGGAGTTAAACTTTATATGTGAGGAATTTTAATAGAATTTAATACAATACCGACTTCCTCCGATTAGCAATCTTTCTGGTACGATAATTAACTATTCAATACTGGCTTATAATATTTAAAGGCAATAAGATTTAGAATTTTCCCGGGGGGAATATGACTTCACAAAACAGACGAGAGTTTTTCAAAACACTGGGTGTAATTGGAGCAACTGCTACTGGTGTGCCCACATCTAAAACCAATGCTAAGGAAAAATTTACATTATCAGAAGACCGGGTTGGTGTTCTGGTGGATACAACGGTTTGTATTGGTTGCAGGAATTGTGAATGGGCTTGTAAAGAAGCTCACGATTTACCTACTGATAACCTGGCCTCATATAATGATAGAAAAGTGTTCGAAAAGAAACGCAGACCCGATGAGCATGCATTAACCGTAGTTAATGAATTTGATATTCCAAAAAATTCTTTGTTACCTACTGATGTAAAAGTTCAATGCATGCATTGCGAAGAACCAGCTTGTGTTTCTGCTTGTATTGTTCATGCAATAACAAAGCATCCAGAAGGCCCTGTAACATGGGATTCGAATAAATGTATTGGTTGCAGGTATTGTATGGTTGCTTGCCCATTTCAGGTTCCGGCTTTTCAGTTTGAGGCTGCTTTAATGCCAGACATTATGAAGTGTGATTTTTGTTTTGACAGACAGAAAAATGGTGAATTACCTGCCTGTGTTGAAATCTGCCCTGTGGAAGCACTTACTTATGGAAAACGGAAGGATTTAATAGAGGTTGCAAGAGATAGGATAAAACGTAGACCATATAGATATGTTAATCATATTTTAGGTGAAAATGAGGTCGGTGGAACATCATGGCTCTATTTAGCCGGGCAGGATTTTTCGAATTTTGATTTTCCAAAATTAGATTCCGATCCAGCTCCTGGTGTGACCGAGTCTATTCAACACGGAATTTTTGCTTACTTCATTCCACCACTTGCTCTTTATGCTTTGCTTGAATGGACTAATATTTCTCGCGATTAGATTCATTTTTGGCTTGGGTTCCATGACAAATTTGGACAATCAGCACCCTTGGGGAATTTGGATCGCGATTGATGTGGCAACCGGTGTTGCACTCGCTGCTGGCGGGTTTACAAGTGCTGCTCTGGGGCATATTATTCATAAGGATAAATTTAAAGTTATTCTTAGACCCGCACTTTTAACTGCGATGCTTGGTTATACTTTTGTTGCTCTGGGTGTCTTTGTTGACCTTGGGAGATACTATTACATTTGGCACCCCTTAATAATGTGGAATGGTACTTCTCCCCTATTTGAAGTCGGAATGTGTGTAATGATTTATGTAACTGTCCTCTATATAGAATTCTTACCAATTGTGACTGAGAGATTCATTGGCAAAGTTAAATTTAAGGGATTCCTATCAAAAATAAACAAGCCCCTTGATTCATTTTTGCGTTTGTTAGATCGCGGACTTGGCAAGACTATGTTTGTTTTTATAATTGCGGGTGTTGTTCTTTCAACATTGCACCAATCTTCTTTAGGTACTTTAATGGTTATTGCCGGCCCAAAGATGCATCCTTTATGGCAAACACCAATTCTCCCACTGCTTTTTTTGATATCTGCGATCGCAGTCGGATTTCCTATGATAATATTTGAATCGTTAATAGCTTCAAGATCTCTCGGGGTAAAGGCTGAGATGGACGTGCTATCAAAATTAGCAAAAATGGTTGCTCCAATACTGGGAATTTATCTTTCAGTTAAATTGATCGATATGGTAATAAGAGGCACATACGTTTATCTAACCGAAATAAATACGGCAAGTGTAATGTTTGTAATTGAAGTGTTGGTAGGGATTATAATTCCTCTAAGAATGCTTTTCTCAGAAAAAGTAATAAATTCAAAACTGTGGTTGTTTGTAACATCTTCTTTGGTCGTGATAGGTGTTGTTCTCAATAGAATAAATAATTTTTTAGTTGGATACACTCCACCTTATGAACGAAATTCATATTTCCCATCCATAGGTGAAATTTCAGTTACTGTCGGATTTATTGCTATTCTGGTTTTACTTTACAGGGCAGTAGTAATGTACTTTCCAATTATCAGTTTTCCTGATAAAAAATTACTCCCCAAAACTAAATATTCAATTATGGGAAGTGAGAAATGAAAAGATTATCCTATATCGTACTAATCATTACGTTATTTCCATTATCAAGTTATTCACAAGAGAAGAAACATTCACAGGTAAATATTGAATGTAAAACCTGTCATGCCTGCGAAGTTCCAACTAAAAATGATCCTTGCCTTTTGTCATGCCCGCGTTTCATGATGATTAAAGAATTCCCATCACCTGAAATTGGGCCGGATATTGTAATAATTGATGAATTGGTCAATCGTTATACACCGGTTGTTTTTTCGCATAAGATACATGCTCAAATGTCTGAAATGACAGGCGGATGTATTACCTGTCACCATTACAATACGTTAGGACCAGTATTATCTTGTAATAAATGTCACTCTAGGGATAGGAAAAGAGAAGAAATAAGTAGTCCGGATTTAAAAGGGGCGTATCATCAGCAGTGTATGAACTGCCATCGCCAATGGAGCCGGGAAACCGAATGTTTATCATGTCATCAGGAAAAAAATGAAGGCGAAAGTCAGGACATTACCAAAATTACTTCTCAATTAGTAATGAAAACACATCCGGAAGTTAAAGAGCCCACTAAAATTGTATATGAAACTGAGTATGATAAAGGAAAACTGGTCACATTTTTTCATAACGATCACACAAATCTATTTGGAATTAATTGTACTAGTTGCCACGAAAATGAAAATTGTATGCGATGTCATGATGTTGAAAAAAATAACTACGGTGATAATGGATTCTACGAATCACCAATTAAGGTTAAATATTCAGAAACCGAACGACATAAGAGATGTTCCAGTTGCCATCAAAATGATAATTGCTCTAATTGCCATAAAAATGGTGAAATGAAACCATTCAATCACGGTACAAGAGCGGGTTGGCCACTTAAACAATATCACCAAAATTTACAATGTGAAAGTTGCCATCTTAAAAGTATGACTCGTACAGGATTAGATAGTAAATGTGGTAGCTGCCACGAAGGTTGGAATCCTGAAACATTTAATCACAAAATTGTCGGATTGGTTCTGGATGAAAATCACATTGATAACGAGTGTGAAGATTGCCATACTGAAAACGACTTTAGTAAAGCACCTACATGTGATAATTGTCACGATAATAAGAATTATCCCAAAGATAAACCTGGAAAAGTGGTAATTAAAAACTAAGTGGAAAAGAAAAAGTTGCGAAGTTAAAAAATTAATGATGATATGTTTACGAAGATAGGATTAAAACTGATTATTGCTGTTGGATTAATAACCATAATAATTATTGGGGTATTCTCTTACTTCAACATTCAAGCTCAAAAAGAAACTTTAATGTCCCAGGCAGAGCTAACAGCGAATAAGCTTAGTGATGCTATTAAGAATAGTTCCTATTCAAGTATGTTGCTAAATAAAAGAGACCAGATCCACGAAATAATTAATACAATAGGACAGGAACCAATCATTCGAGAAATAAGGCTTCTTAACAAAGAGGGGATGGTGATGTTTTCACCCAAGGCAGAACTAATTGGTGAGATGCTTGATAAAAAAGCCGAAAGCTGTTATGACTGTCATACTGCAAATGAACCGCTCGAGAGACTCCCGATGAAAGAACGGATGCGGATCTATAAAATTCATCCTGATTCTGCACAAATATTGGGAATTATAAACCCAATTTACAATGAAAAATCCTGCTGGCAAGCTGATTGTCACGTTCATCCAAAAAATCAAACTGTATTGGGTGTGTTAGATGTAATCATTTCACTCAAAGATGTTGATCAACAGATTATTAGCAGTCAAACACGTTCGATCGTTCTTGCTATTATAACAATCATAGTACTTAGCGTAATAATCGGAATTTTTGTTCGCCGGTGGGTTGCATTACCGGTTAAAGATCTTATGAAAGCAACTAAACAAGTTAGTGCAGGCAACTTAAGTTATACGATTGATGAACTCGGTAATGATGAACTTGGATTTTTAGCGGTATCGTTTAACCAAATGACGAAAAAATTGGCTGAAGCAAGACTGCAACTCTTTCAATCTGATAAGATGGCATCGCTGGGAAGACTTGCAGCAGGAGTTGCACACGAAATTAACAATCCCCTTACCGGTGTATTAACTTACAGCAGTTTTTTACTTAAAAGAACCAAAGACAATTCTGAATTGCAAGATGATCTTAATGTGATTGTAAGGGAGACTAAAAGAAGCAGGGAGATTGTTAAAAGTTTACTCGATTTTGCAAGGCAATCTGTTCCCAAGAAACATAAAGCTGATGTCAACGAAATAATTGAAAACTCAATAAGTGTTGTAGATAATCAATTATCGATTAAACATATAAATCTTGAAAAATTGCTGGATGATAACCTTCCCCATATTACTGTAGATAAAAATCAGATACAGCAGGTAATTATAAACTTAATCGTGAATGCCTGCGATGCCATTGGTGATAAGGGCGGCACTATTACAATTTCTTCTTCATTAATTAGTCTATCTCCATATGGAATTGCGCAAATAAAAAATGCGATTTGTTCGAAGCGCCACGAACTAATTGATAATGAAGTTAAAATTGATGGTTTTCCAACGATAAGAGTTAAAGCTGTCTCTGGTGAAAATGAAGGTTATATAAATATAGATCCTATCTACGGCAGACACAGAAATCAATACTGGATTGAAAATAAAAAAGGAAATGAAATCAAGATGTCTTGCCCTAAATGCAATATATCGTTGATGGAAAATAATGAACTATGCCCCAAATGTAATTCAAATATATACTCATTTGAAGCTCCTCCTCAGGGAATGGTTAAAGGGTGTACAAATCCTGAATGCGATTGGGAAAAATGGGATGCTGTAGATGAATCAGGTCAAAAAGATTACATAGAAATTCAAATTTCAGATACAGGAAGTGGAATATCAAAAGAAGATCTTCCAAGAATCTTCGAACCCTTCTATACAACAAAAGGACAAAAAGGAACCGGCTTAGGTTTGGCAGTAATTTGGGGTATAATAGATAATCATAATGGAACCATTAATGTTGATAGTGAAGTTGGAAGAGGTTCAACATTTACTATTCATCTTTCAGCACAAAAAAATGTTTGATACAATTTGAAAAAGGATACAAAAATATTGCTTATAGATGATGAGCAGGTAGTTCTCGATGCTGTTTCCAAAATAGCTTTATCCGAAGGCTGGGAAGTTGATACAGCACTAAATGTAAAAGACGGATTGAATAAACTGAAAAGCTATAAATATTCATTGATACTAAGTGATATTATGATGCCTGAATCCGATGGGTTTCAGTTGCTGGAAGAACTTTATGTACAGAAGATTGATATACCGGTAATAATGATAACTGGTTTTTCTACTGTTGAGAATGCGGTTAAATCTTTATACAATGGTGCTATTGACTTTATACCCAAGCCATTCACATTTGATGAGATCATTAGTTCTATCTATCGCGGAATAGAGTATAGAATGATCCAGAAAAAAATTAATGAATCTGAACAGGCTCCAAGTGCAGGGGATTCAATAATCTTCGTGCCCTGCCCTGCTAAATATAAGCGGCTGGGTTATATGAGCTGGATGAATCTTGAGAATGAAGGGTCTGCAAAAATTGGAGCAACTGATCTATTTCTTGAAACAATAAAAGATACAATAAAAGTTGTATTAATGGATGTTGAGGATTTAATCATTCAGGGAAACACTTGTGCAAATTTTGAAACAAATGATAATCTTATTCACAACTGTCTGGCACCATTGGGGGGAAGGATAGTTGAAAGGAATGAGAAAATAATTACCGACCCATCCTTATTGGAAAAGGATCCTTTTTTTGAAGGATGGCTGTACAGAATAATTCCATCGGACATTGAGTACGAGTTAAAGTATTTAATACCCTGTAGCTCAGATAGAATATGAATATTAAAAAAATATAAGGAGAATTTGTTATGGCACTATTTATTGTAGCTATAATCATTTTTATAATTGCAGACATCATCATCCGATTTATCGCTAAGAAAGTCCGTGAGAAAAAAGTTCAAACAGAAAGAGAAGAAGCACTTAAAGTTAGTCTTAATCTCGATTTTAGCCTTGAAGCAAAAACACTTAAACGTGCTGAGGTTGAAAATCCTGTAGCGAGAATAATATGCGTTGATGATGAACCGGTAATTCTAGATAGCTTCCGCAAAATATTGGTTCTAGATGGATATTCTGTTGATACGGTTGAAACGGGAAAGGAAGCTCTCGGTTTAATCCAAAATCGCTCTTATGACTTTCTATTCACAGATTTAAAAATGCCGGAAATGGATGGAGTGGAAGTAACTAAATCAGTTAAACACCTGAGACCTGATATTGATGTTGTGATAATTACCGGCTATGCAACTGTGGAAACTGCAGTGGAATGCATGAAGTTTGGAGCAATGGATTATGTACAAAAACCTTTTACTGAAGAGGAATTGCTTGCTTTTACAAAAAATGCTGTGATTAAACGTGAAGATAGAATTAAGAAAATGCTGAAACCAAAAGTGCATATAACCCATCTGGAAAGAACATCAAAAAGTAAAACACCTGAATTTATGATTCCCGGTGGTGTGTTTATCTCTGAAGGACATTGTTGGGCTAATATTAATGAGGAAGGTTTAGTAAGAATTGGTATTGATGATTTTGCAAAGAAATTAATTGGTAAGATCGATGCAATTGAATTTCCGAATCTCAGCATGGCTGTTAAAAAAGGCCAAGCACTCTTTTCAATAAAGCAGGGAACCAGAATTATTACATTTAAATCTCCAGTTACCGGAACAGTAAAAGTAATTAATGAATTAGTTAACCGGGATCTGGAATCTTTTGAATTTAGTCCATATGAGGGAAACTGGATTTGCGAGATTGATGCAGAGGAACTTGACAGTGAAATAAAGCAGCTAAAAATTGGTAAAGCAGCAGTTAACTTTTACGAGGCCGATATTGAGCATTTACAGGATTTGAAAATGAAGATTAAAACAGGTAAAGATGAAGCTAACGGACAATTGTATATTGGAGAAATGGAAAAACTGGATGATGTAAGCTGGAAAAGATATAGCGAAGAATTTTTTGAAAAGTGATATTGAAATATATTCAGAATTAGATCTAATGATTATTGTGACAATTCACATTTAAGAAAAAATCAACTAGTTTTTAGCTTCCGCAGTTATTGATATTTCTCCTGTTCTTTTGAAGTATAGGATAAAATCGATTTCATCTCCAACTTTGATGTCTCTTTTCAGTTTCAAAACCATTATGTGTTTACCTCCCGGTTCAAGGTTTACTACCTTTCCTGCTTCGATGATCATTGAACCAATCTCTCTCATTCCCATCATATCACCTGATGAATATGTTTCATGGATTTCGATTTTATCGCTTATATCCGATTTAACAGAATACAATGTATCCGGTAAATCACCCTTATTTTCGATTGTAAAATAGAGAGCAGTTGCCATTTTTGCGGCACTAGGTCTCAGCCATTGATCTTTTATAACAATCTCCCCGTCGTGCTCTACCAACAACAAAATTATCAATGCAATAAAAGTTATCATAATCAATCTCTCAAATACTTAATATCTTTATAGAGTTCCTCCAGATTAACTCTACTGCCTTTGTAATTCTTTTTCAGCTTTCCATTTTTATCAAGTAGAGAAATTCTGTCAGTATGCATCATATAGTAAGATAGTTCTCCCTCATCACTAAATGATGAATCAGTTGGTATTGCTATTACATCCAACCTATTTAATAATGCTTTTGTACTTTTTTTATCTCCCCAAAGAAAAGTCCAGGTGTTAAAATCGAGGTCCCTTATTTCCCCATATTTTTTTAATACTGAAGGATAATCTCTATCAGGATCAAATGTAATAGACACAAATTTCACATCACCAATTTGTTCACTTTTCAATCTTTGGTCGGTTAGACTCATATTGTGCGTAGTCATTGGGCAAATGTCTGGACAGTTTGTATATATAAATCCTACGACAGTTACATATCCAGCAATAATTTCCGGAAAATTTACTTGTGCACTATCTTGATTATAAAAGGTGTAACTTCGATTTGCTAAATTAATATTTAGTGGAAGCTTATCCTGGCAGCTAACAAATAGAGTTGCTGCAAAAAGAAGGATAAAAATTGATATGGTTAAATATCTTATCACATTAATTCAAATAGAAAAATGCTAATCTTATCAGATGCAAATTATTGAAAAAGTATTATCAAAAAAAGTTAATTAAATGAATTCACCAGAAAAATGGTTCCATCGGTGAAAGGCTTCAAAGTAGATTACGAGCTGCCATCAAGTTTTTGCAGATATGATGAATTAAAACCAGAATACAAATTATTAAAAATTAACCGGCGATTTAACTGGTTAAAAGACGTACATTTAGTATATGACAATCAACTCATAAAATTTATTGATGATATAAATAGTTACAATAATACGCCAATTATAATAGATGGATGTAACGAAGCTGTTTCACATTATTTAAATGATTTGGGTTTTGAGTGCATTAGGATTGGCAAAGAAGCCATACTGGATTTAGCGGCAGAGCATATACAGAAAAAATCATTAAAAGAATTAATCCGGAGAGGAAGTAGAAAAAAATACTTCTCTGAAATAACTTTTTCAGAAGAAAATATGGATAGATTAAAAACTTTTATTAAAGAAACCAGCCATGGTGATGAGCCCCAACTAAAATATTTATTTAATAATACTTTTCTACCATTCAACAGATTGTTTGTATCAAAAGATAAAAACGATTTCTGGTATGGTGCAATATTACTTTCATATAAGGAAAAAGATTTTGTACAAACAGAATTAATGTTAAGAAGAAAACATGCGTCGGTAGGGGTTATGGAAGCCTTAATAGAACAAATATATAATCAGTTGAAAATGGAAGGAATACATTTTTGGAGTTTAGGTGCAGTTCCATTTACAATCTATAATCAAAGTATTTTTACAAAAGAAGGTATTATAAACTTTGTTGGAAGAAGATTAAGGTTTGCCTATAACTTTGAGGGATTATACTTATTTAAGGATAAATTTAATCCTTATTGGATCGATTATTATTTTAACATTCGACCTAAGTTGAATTTAGTGACATTAATGAATGTCCTGGCAAAAACGAATTTAATTAATCTTGTTTTGTATAAATCTTTGCGGTTTATGAAGAAATACTGATAAATCAAAATGAAGTTATTGAGGAAGATAAAAAATGATTAATAATATTGGTGATATGCCGGTCTTCGATTTTAGAAAATACGGACATCAGTTTGTTGATTGGATAGCTGATTATTTTGATAATATTGAGGATTATCCGGTACTTTCAAAAAATGAACCTGGAGAAATAAAAAATAGTCTACCGGACCAACCGCCCAAAACCGGAGAAAGCATTGAGAGAATTTTATCCGATGTGAACAAAACAATTTTGCCCGGTATCACGCATTGGAATCATCCTAATTTTATGGCATATTTTAACTCCACCTCAAGTGGTCCGGGGATTTTAGCCGATCTACTAACTGCGGGACTAAACATAAACGGAATGTCCTGGCATACCTGTCCATCAGCAACTGAATTGGAAGAAGTAACATTAAACTGGCTGGCTCAAATGCTTGGCATCCCCGTAAAGTTTTGGGGAATAATTTACGATACAGCTTCAATGAGTTCACTGCATGCAGTTGCTGCGGCAAGAGAACAAGCTAAAGAATTATATATAAATGGGGAAGAGTTAAACCAATCAAATTATTCTCGATTAAGACTTTATTGTTCTGAGCAGGCCCATTTTTCAATTGACAAATGTGCACTTACTCTTGGGATCAGTAAGAAAGGAATAAGAAAAATTTCTGTTGATAAAGAGTTTCGGATGATTCCGGAAAAACTTTCGGAGGCGGTTAAAGAAGATAGGAAAAATGGATGGCTGCCTTTTTGTGTTGTAGCCACAGTTGGTACAACATCAACCACAAGTGTGGATCCTGTAAAGGAGATAGCAACAATCTGCAAAAAAGAAAAAATTTGGCTGCACGTTGATGCTGCCTATGCAGGAACTGCAGCCATTATACCTGAGATGCGATGGATTTTTTATGGGATTGAAAATGTTGATTCGATTGTTGTGAACCCCCATAAATGGATGTTTACCCCGATTGATCTGAGTGCATTTTATACAAGCAAACCTGTAATGTTAAAACAGGCTTTCAGTCTAAGCGCCGAGTATTTGCAGAGTTCATCCGATGAAAAAGTAACTAATTATATGGATTATGGAATACAGCTTGGAAGAAGATTCCGATCATTAAAGTTGTGGTTTATAATAAAGTATTTCGGTGTGAATGGAATTAGAAACAGGATAAGAGAGCACATCCGGTTAGCAAAGAAGTTTGCAGATTGGATTGATAATAACGACGATTTTGAACGGATGGCACCGGTTCATTTTGGGGTTGTTTGTTTTAGAGCTGTGCCTAAGAATATAAGTGTTGATCAGTCTCTTCGGGAAAATGAACTTAACAAATTAAATGAAAAACTTTTGAATAAAATTAACTCAAGCGATAAACTATTTCTGTCTCACACTGTCCTTAATAATAAATATACAATAAGAATTTCAATATCAGGAATAAGGACACTTGAGAAAAATGTGAAAGATGCACAATTAATAATTCAAAATAAGCTATCTGAAATATTAACTTAGATTTTAATCTTCTAGCGTAAATCCAATCTTTAATGTTACCTGGTAATATGCTACTGCATTATTATCGATATATCCTCTTTGCTCAGAAACGACAAACCATTTCATATTATGTATAGTTTTTGCTGCCTTACTAACTGCAGTTTGAATTGCATCTTCTATACTTGTTTTAGAAGTACCGGTTAGCTCGATAAGTTTGTAAACAGGGTCAGACATTCTCGTCTCCAATTTATTGATGTAAAAATGCTAGCATAATAACAACTTGACAGATAATTCACAAAGATTTGATCCACTGAATCCTAAATCGGATGATTGCATCTTATATTATAACAATCAAAATAATTATGGAAAAATCATTATGACAACCAGAACAGCATATTTAAAACAAGTAAAAGGAAATTCCTTTGTGGGTAAATCAAATTCAAATCATTGGGTAAGCATGGATGTTGGGGAAGAATTTGGTGGAAATGATGCAGCTTGCACCCCAAAAGAATTATTACTGCTCAGCTTAGCAGGGTGTACAAGCAGTGATGTTGTATCAATCCTTCAAAAGAAAAGAGTAAACTTCAGCGATTTTGAAGTTAACATTTCTGCTGATTTATGTGGTGATCATCCAAAGGTATACACCAGGATCGATCTTGAATATGTAGTTTACGGAGATGATATCAATCCTAAAGATGTAGAACGTGCTATAGAACTTTCACAGACAAAGTATTGCGGTGTAACAGCTATGTTAAAAAACACTGTTGAGATAAATCATTCATATAGAATTGAGACCACAAAGGAAATAGCTCCTGCAATCGTTTAGGATTTATTTAAGAGCTAAATTTTTCCCCGGATCTGAAAGTGGAGATTGTATTATGGATAAGAGGATTAAAACTTTTTAAAGCTGCAACTTAACTCTTCTGGTATAAACCGATTGTATTCCCCTCAGTATCGTGAATTAAAGCATACCAGCCCATTACAGGGATTGTTATTTTTTCAGTTTTAATATTCCCTCCAAATTCAGTTACCTTCCTCAAAATATCATCAATGCTTTCAACATTAATATGGAAAACAGTTGTATCACCAGTTGCTATGTTTTCAACCTGTCTTAGTCCAGCCATTATTCCCTGGTGATTATTGAACAGTAAATAACCGTTACCAAATGGTTTGAATTCCCACTCGAAAACCTCTTTATAGAAATTTTTAGATTTTTCAAGATCAGTTGAAGGTATTTCTACATGCGCAATAAGGGGTTGAAGCATAATTAATTCCTTGCACTAATTTTTAAGGTGAATTTGATTTATTAACTTGTTTACAACCAAAAATTAAATTTAATATCTTGAACTTCCAAAATTACTTTATTAAAAGATGAATGAAATATTGAACAACACTGAATTTTTTAATCAAGTTGCAGAATTTTATGATTTGATGATTCCCTTTGAGGAAACAGTAGGGAGAAAAATGAAAGTTTTAGAGAAGTTAATCGCACCGGAAGTTAAATTTGCTGCTGATCTCGGTTGTGGTACAGGATCTGATTCGCTTGCACTTGCAAAACTCGGAATTAATGTCAGTGCATTTGATCCTTCATTGGAAATGATTAGCAATGCAAGAAAGAATGCAAACACCGCCAATAAAATTGTAAATTTCTATAACCATTCAATATCTGAAATCCCACCAGACTTTAATTCTAAATTCGATTTGGTAATTTCATTTGGAAACACTTTTGCTAATATTTCAAAGAAGGGTTTAAACATATCGTTAAAAAAATGTTTTGATTTGCTTCGAAAAGGAGGAACACTTTTTATTCAGGTACTGAACTATTATAAAATACTTTCAGAAGGAGAAAGAATAGTAAACATAACAGGAAGCGGTGCAAATTTATTTGTACGTTTTTACGATTACAATATAGATCATATTGTTTTTAACCTGCTGAAGATTAACAAATCGAACCTTTCAGATTATTCCTTAATCTCAACCAACATATTTCCACATCTAAGTGATGATTTTGGAAATATGCTAGACGCTATAAAATTTAGAACAATTGAGTTTTACGGCGATTTACAGTTGAATCCTTTTAGAAAAGAGAAATCGAAAGACCTAATTGTTAAAGCTGTTAAATGACGCTTCCGTTCTTCAAACATAATCTGTGATCTGTATCATACATTTCTAACCATTAATCAAATAGGTATTGACAAGATAGAATTAATGTATTATGTTTTGAACAAACGTTCAGTCATAAAATGCCAAGAACAAAAGAACAGTTTGCAGAAATAAGGGAGAGCAGCAAGGGGAGGATACTTTCAGTTGCATTGGAACTATTTGCTAAAAAGGGATACCATGCAACTTCAATTTCTCAAATCTCACAAAAAGCAAAAATATCCAAAGGATTGATGTACAATTATTTCGTCAGTAAAGAAAAACTTCTTGATGAAATAATTCAACAAGGTTTTAATACTCTTGCCGAACTTGAATTTGAGTTGAGAAAAGGAGTAGATCCCGAAAAGCAGCTTGAAGAATTTGTTGATGCTGTTTTGGAAAATCTTTATTCAAATTTCAGCTACTGGCAGCTTTATCTTGCTTTGCTTATTCATCCCGATATTCAGAAAAAATTTGAGAAGAAAATGCAGCAATTTAGGGATGAGTTTGTTAAAGCATTAGCTTCGCTGTTTAGAAAATTAAAAGTTAAAAATCCGGAATTGGAAGCATTCTTACTCGGGACTTTCTTTGATGGTCTCGTGTTAAACTTTATGACTGCTGAGGATATATTCCCAGTAGAAAAAATTAAAGAAGCATTGCTAAGCAAGTATATAATATCAAAATCACGAAAGAAAAACTGATGGTAAATAAAATAATAATATTATTTGTGCTGATCATTGCAACACCTTTTGCGCAGGATGCAAAAGAGATAATTGCAAAATCGGATGAGCTGATAAAATCCAAAAGCAGCTATTCTGAATTCAGCATGGAAATCATTAAAACTGATTGGAGCCGCTCATTTGGAATGAAGTCGTGGGCATTAGAACCTGATTACGCAATTATATATATCACCGAACCCGCAAGGGATAAAGGAACAGTTACACTTAAAAGAAAAAAGGAAGTTTGGAACTGGATACCGGCAGCTCAGAAAGTTATCAAAATCCCGCCATCGATGATGCTACAATCATGGATGGGTTCTGATTTTACAAACGATGATCTTGTTAAAGAATCTTCAATTGTAAATGATTATACACACTCCATAATTCGCGAAGAAATGTATAATGATTATGAGTGTTATGTTATTGAATCAATCCCAAAGGAAGATGCAGGAGGTGTATGGGGTCAACTATTAACCTGGATATCAAAAGAGTATTACTTTCAATTAAAAACTGAATTCTATGATGAAGATGAGTTTTTAGTAAAAAAATATATTGGTTCTGATATAAAACATATGGATGGCAGATATTTCCCAACACATTGGGAAATGCTTCCTGAAGACAGACCAGGTGAGAAAACAACATTCACTTATTTAAAAATCCAGTTTAATTATCCTGTTGATGAATCTTTCTTTTCAGAACGGAATATGAAAAAGGTTAGATAAAAATGAAACCCTATTTGCTTTTAGCATGGCGAAATCTCTGGCGTAATAAAAGGCGCACATTCATTGCCTCCGCATCAGTGTTTTTTGCCGTTCTACTTGCCCTTGTTATGAGATCGATGCAGGAGGGTTCATACGATTACATGATTGATGCATCGGTTAGTATGTACACAGGTTATATTCAGGTTCACAAATATGAATACTGGGATAAGCGTTCAATTGATAAAAGCATGGAACTGTCAGTAGAAGTTATTAATAAAATACAAGGAATTGAAAATGTGACACTTGTGACACCACGCCTGGAATCTTTCAGTCTTATTTCTTACGGTAATGCTACAAAGGTTGCATCAATAATTGGGATTGATCCGGAACAAGAAAACAGAATGACCAAATTGAAGGAGAAACTGATTAAAGGAAATTATCTTACTGAAAATTCAAAAGGTTTATTGTTAGCTGAAGGACTTGCACAATTACTTAAAGTAAATGTTGGTGATAGTGTAGTTCTATACGGACAAGGTTATCACGGAGTTACTGCCGCTGATAGAATACCAATAGAAGGAATTGTTAAATTCAAATTACCTGAACTGAATAGATCAATGGTATACCTTTCTATGAAATATGCGCAGTGGCTGTATTCTGCAACGGACAGGATCACTACTCTATCTGTAATGATTGATCAAATCGATAACCAAAAAGCGGTATATGATAAAATTGATGAAATGTTTGATGAAAATTATGAAGTGATGACCTGGGCCGAAATGATGCCTGAGCTTGTACAGAGTATAGAGATAGATAATGCGGGAGGAATAATTATGCTTGGAATACTATATGTGATAATAGGCTTTGGAATATTCGGAACGGTTATGATGATGACAGCGGAGCGAACAAAAGAATTTGGTATTCTGATTTCTATTGGAATGAAAAAGAGAAGACTGTCATTCATCTCATTTCTCGAATCACTGTTTCTATCATTTATTGGCGTAGCAGCAGGAGTAATTGTTAGTATTCCTATACTCTATTACTTCAATCTGAATCCCATAGAACTTACCGGAGATATGGCGGAAATGATTCTATCTTACGGACTTGAACCAATTCTGCCATTCAGGTTTGCACCAAATATATTTATAGATCAATTCATCACAGTATTCGTTATTGCCTTAATATCTGTTTCGTATCCGCTTCTTTTTATAAGAAGGCTAAAACCTGTTGAAGCAATGAGGAAATGATATCATGTTAATAGCACTTGCGTGGAAAAATATCTGGCGAAATAAAAAGAGAAGTTTGATTATTCTAACAGCTATTGCTCTAGGATTATGGGCGGGGCTATTTTCAGTCTCTATTTCCATTGGTGTTTGGGAAGCAACTATCAATTCTACTATTGACAGGAACCTTAGCCATATACAAATTCATACAAAGGAATTTAAAGATGAAAGACTAATTTCCAACTTTATTACCAATGGAAACTCAATAGTTAATGAGATAAGAAAATACATCAAAGTTAAAGATGTTTCTGGTCGAGTGTTAATTGAAGGCATGGCATCTTCAACCACTTCATCTGCTGGAACTAATATTATAGGGATAAATCCTGAGCGTGAAAGGAAAGTAACAACAATCTCAACTTATATAAAAGAAGGATCCTTTTTTGAATCTAAAAAAAGAAATCCCATAGTTGTTAGCGAAAAGTTAGCTGATAAGCTAGGATTAAAACTTGGTTCAAAGGTAGTGCTTACTTTTCAAAATGTTGATACAACGCTAACTTATGCTGCTTTCAGGATTGTGGGTATCTTTAAAACTGAATCTTCAACATTTGATCAATCAAATTTATTTGTTAATAAATCTGATCTCTATTCAATAATGGAAAGTCTGCCAATCATTAGTGAAATAGCAATCAGGTTAAATTCATCAAACGATCTTGATTCAGTTTATTCAAAAATAAATCTAAACTATCCGGCTTTGATGGTTGAAACATGGAAACAGTTAGCACCTGAACTTGAATTTACCTACGAGATGTTAATTCTGGAGCTTGAAATATTTCTAGGGATAATCCTTGCAGCTTTATTATTTGGAATTACAAATACCATGCTCATGTCAGTTATGGAACGTGTAAGAGAATTTGGAGTTCTAATGGCAGTTGGAATGAAAAGGATAAGAGTTTTTGCACTAATTATTTTCGAAACATTTATCCTTTCGATATTTGGGGGATTGATAGGGATTGGATTGGGGGCTTTAACCACCTGGTATTTGTCAGACACAGGAATAGATTTATCAATTTTTGCAGAAGGATTAAACGCCTGGGGTATGCCAGCCCAAATGTACCCGGTTTTACCAATGTATTTTTATTTCCTTCTTGTTGTGATGATAATTGCTACAGCCATTATTGCTGCAATTTATCCATCAATCAAAACCATTAAGCTTCGTCCAGCTGAAGCAATTAGAACATATTGAGGAAAAGGAGATTAAGTGATGTCGCTAGTAAGAATTGAACGGGTTTCAAAGATTTACAATACCAATTCAGTTCCGGTTACCGCCTTAAATGATGTGACCTTGAATATCGAAGAAGACGAGTTCACCGCAATTGTTGGTCCCTCCGGTTCAGGTAAAACTACTTTGCTAAATATGATTGGTGGTTTGGATAATCCTACGTCAGGGATTATAACTATTGGAGGAACAGATATATCAACCCTTAAAACTGATGCAATGATAAACTTTCGATTGCAAAACATTGGCTTTGTTTTTCAAGCATATAATTTAATCCCTGTTTTTACAGCTAAAGAAAATGTTGAATTTATTATGTTGCTACAAGGAGAATCAAAAGAAAAACGTGAAAGTGAAGCCATTAATCTATTAAATGCTGTTGATCTCGGTGATAAAATTAATAAAAAACCTACGGAATTATCCGGTGGTGAGCAGCAGCGTGTTGCTGTGGCAAGAGCTCTGGCATCCAAACCATCCTTTGTTTTGGCTGATGAACCAACTGCCAATCTTGATTCGGTAACAGCAAATAAACTTCTAGATTTGATGGAGCAATTGAATAAAGAACAAAAGATGACATTCATCTTTTCTACACACGATGCAAGGGTAATTAAAAGGGCACACAGGGTTGTTACGCTCAGGGATGGAATGATCGAATCTGATGTGGTTAAAAATGAAACCCTCACAAATTCAGTTTAAGCTATTAATTTTCTTAATTGCTTTACCTTTTTATAAGATTGAAGCACAGCTTTCAGATTTTACATACGATGGGTATGCTAAATATCTTTTTAGTTCAACCAGGTTACCAAACATTGCAGAACGTATTAGTGATCACTTAATTCACTCAAGATTGAACACGAAGTGGTATGCAACTTCATCTTTAACAGCAGCCCTGGATTTAAGATTCAGAGCCTTTTATGGAGAATTAGTAGCCAACACTCCAGACTTCATCGAAGTAATTAGAACCCCTTATGAATTCTACGATTTGGGAGTAGAACTTTGGGAAACCAAACACAGTGTTGGTTACCTGGAGATTGACAGGTTATGGCTGGATTGGGTTAAGGATGACCTTGAAGTTACACTTGGCAGGCAAAGAATTGCCTGGGGAACCTGCTGGGTCTGGAATCCGACTGATATCTTCAATCCATTTGATGTGTTTGATTTTGATTATGAAGAAAGACCCGCCGTAGATGCAATCAGAGCACAATATTATACAGGAGCCGTTACAAAGATCGATGCTGCCTATAAACCGGCTAATGATCCTTATAATCAAATAATAGCTGGTTTATGGAGCGTGAATGAATGGAACTATGATTTCAACTTTATTGCAGGGATAAGATATAAAAGATGGCTGTCGGGATTAAGCTGGGTTGGGGACATTTTAGATGCTGGTTTTCGAGGGGAAGTTTTATTTAGTCAGGCACCGGATCAACCGGATACAAATTCAATCTATATGAAAATTGGAGAACCTTCACTTTCTTCGTGGGATAAACCAATGCTGTCTGTTGCGCTTTCCGGTGATTATACATTTCAGAGTACATTTTATATTCATACAGAAGTTCTTTATAATAACAATGGTAAAACCTACAACACACTTCTTTTTCTTAATGAAGCATACAGCCTTGGAATGTTAACCGCAGCTAGATGGTCTATTTATCAGGAATTTGCTTATGATATTACACCGCTAATCAGAGGTAGTATTTTTGGAATATTTAATCCTGATGATCTTTCGTATGCGATTGTACCTTCAGTTACTTACTCAATAATAACAAATCTGGATTTATTAGTAATTGCACAGATATTTCAGGGTGATCCTTTAACAGAATTTGGGTCTTATGGCAGTTCATTCTTCTTGAGACTCAAATTTTCGTTTTAAACTAGCAATTATCAATGTCCAAAATTCAGTTTTCTTTTCTTGTATCAGATATTCAATTTTGTTATGTTTTATTTATTGTTATGCGCAAGAGAAGCTGCTAAAGAGACTATGTTTTAAGGGCAAATGCAAAGAATTATATTACCTTAATTTCTGTAAATTATCGGAGTGTAATTCAGTGGATTCAGAATAGTTCAAAATGTTTTAATCTTCAACAATTTAAGGAGGCACAAAATGAGTTTGGTTGACAGAGCTAAGAACATTATGGTTAGTCCCAAAGCCGAGTGGGATGTAATTGCAAATGAGGAACCGAACATACAGCAATTGATAGTGGGCTACGTTCTTCCACTTGCACTAATCCCAACAATTGCAATAATTATTGGTTATGGATTAATTGGTATATATGGTTTCAGTTCCTTTACAATGGGAATTGCAATGGGATTGGTTCAACTCCTTAATGCAATTCTCTCAGTATTTATAGCTGCATTTGTGATAGACGCTCTTGCACCAAGTTTCGGTTCGCAGAAAAATATGGGTAGGGCGGTTCAGCTTGTTGCATATTCTATGACGCCGGTATGGGTTGGTGGTATATTCAATCTTGTTCCGGTAGTAGGTTGGTTAGGCAGCTTATTAGGTTTATATGGTCTTTATCTTCTGTACGTTGGTATATCCCCCCAAATGAAAACTCCTGAGGATAAGAAAGTCGGGTATATGATTGTTTCAATTATTGTATTGATAGTAGTTTACTTCGTAATAGCTGCTATACTTACTGCTATTCTTCTATCTGTCTTTGGATTGAGTATGTGGGGAGCTGCAAATCTTTATCGGTAATAAAAAATGCTTGCCTGAATTTATTCGGGCAAGCATTTTATTCCTAATAATGTTTCTATAGATTAATATTTTAAGAGATCCTCGATTTCGTTTATTTCTTCTTCGGCTTTTATCTTTTTATAGTATTCTAATGCATCTGAAAAATATCTTCTACTCTTCTCTTCATCATCCATAAGATTATACAGCATTCCCAGCTCGTAAGACGATTCTGCACCGTTAAGCTGATTTCCAAGTTCATCATTCAAACGCAAACTTGTGAGCAAATAACTTTCGGCAGTTGAAAAGTTCGCTTTATTTCGCTGAATAATACCCTTTACCTTGTAAACTTCTGCAATAGTTAGTTTATCATTAAGCCTGTAAGCCACTTCCATTGATTTCTCAGCAAATGCATCTGCAAGATTATAATCCCCTAGCTTTGTATAAACATAGGATTTACTAGAAAATGTTATTGCTATTGATGACAAGTAGTTTACAATCATTGCCGTCTGCATCGCAAATTCGAATTCGCTTATTGCAGATTGATATTCTTTCTTTTTAGTATAAACCATTCCCATATTCTGTCTTACTTCAGCAACCCTTTGCACATTCGCAACTTTTTCAAAGTTGACCAATGCTCTACGGAAATTCGATAATGCTGTATCATAATTACTTTGAATGTTATTTATAATACCGAGATTAATCTCGACCTTCCCTTCTAATGAAGTATCCGGATTATCTTCTAAGATTGTAAGAGTATTTTCGAAATGCTCAACAGCTTTACTAAGTTCACCCTTATCGCCGTATATAGTTCCCATCAAATTTTCACATTCGGCATTACCTTTAACATCATTCTCTTCTTTAAATATTCTGTCAGCTTTTTCAATATAACTGATACTTAATTCCCATTGTGCTTGTCTGCTATAAATTTCACCAATACGTAAATACACGTTGGCTGTAATGTTTCTCAATTCGGGAATCTTCTTTGTGGAATGAACTAATTTTTCATAGATGTCAAGGGATGTGGCAAATTCCCCGCTTGTTATCGTAGATTGACCTAAGTAGAGCAGTAAATCAATAATTTTTTCTTGATCAAGTTTATTCTCCGCGAAGGTAATCAGCAAGTCTACTTGTGATCGATGTTTAAACCCCCTGTTTAAATCTATATCAAATTGTTTTTTTAAGCTTTGGTCATCAAGTTTTGCAACTAATTCAGATGCTGAACTATCAGATAAATAATTTTTGTTAAACTCTTCAGCTTCAATTTCTGTAAAAAAATTATTTAATACTTCTTCAATGAAAGGATCGGTATTTGGGAGATTTTTACTCAATTAATTTTTGGATTTCATCAGCGTTGATTAACTCTCAGTTTATTTTTATTCCCATTATTCCCCTTGCCCAACGACTCAAATTTGTGCAACCCTTGTGCCAACCAATAATCTTTAAGCAACTGATTTAGATAAATTGAAATTAATTATTAAATGTAATTCTTACATTAGTTTGTTATAAAATCTTACGAATTTTAATTTATTTTGACTGTTTTTAAATGAGAATTTCTAGAAATTTGATAATCAATTTTAAGTAATGTAAATAATAAAAATCTGCTGGTATATGTGAAATCTAATGAAGATTGGCGTCGATTAAAAATATTGTGACTATTAAATTTAAACATATTTTGAATTTAGAATAAGAGTGATCATTTAACAATTCGGGATATTTGTCTAAACTCATCTGTTCCGCAAACATTTAGTAACTCGAATAGGATGGCTTCAGATGTTGTAACCTCGGCTCCGGATTTTTCCATTCTTGAAAGTGCGATTTCATAATCTTTTATTCTTCTGGATGAAACCGCATCTGCAGCTATATTAACCTGAAAATCATTTGCCAACAAATCCAGCACAGTTTGCTGAACGCAGACATGTGTTTCAATCCCACAAACAACTACCTGCGATAAATTTCTTCTCTTCAGATCATCAAATAATTCAACTGCTCCGGAGCAACTGAAAGATAATTTTTGAACTGGTTCTTTACTCTCCAATTCATCTTTAATTGAACTTACGGTTTCACCTAATCCTTTTGGATATTGTTCAGTATAATATATTGGAAGGTCAAGAACTCTAAATCCTTTTATCAGTTTAATTGTATTTTCCACTACAGTTTCGTTTTGATGAATCACCGGGAGTATCTTTTCCTGGATATCAATTATCAGGAGTGTTGATGTTTCAATTGATAATAATTTATCGAATCTTTTGATATGATTTTGCAACTTACTTCTAGACTCTCCTATAGAAATATTTTGTGCATTCCATATTTACCACACGTATACATCATAAGCAAACTAGTTAAATCAACCAGTGCTCTTTTTCTATCTTCCTCATATATAACAAGATTATAAACCTCTGCAACAAACTGCATACTTGTCAGTACTTTTTTCAACTCACTATAACTTGGTGATCCATGCCAGTAAGCCACCTGTTCAACAATCATCTTTTCGTGTCTTCTTAAAAATTCGCTGAATGATATTGTATAAACAGATAGTGACGTAAGTGGTCTGCAAACTGCAGTTAGATCGTTAAAGTAGGTATCCCAGTTCCGGGCAAGTTCACGGTTTCTTTTATTCATTACATAACGTGCTTTTGAAAGTGTTAGTTTTGCCTTGGTTATTACCTTAAAATTAGGAATTAATGCATATCCGTCATAACTCCGGAAAGAATTATCTTTTTCAATATACTTCCAGCGTTTTGAAATCTGGTTAGCGGAATTTATATTAATAACTTTATCAAGTGAACTATCAATAACAACAAATTTACCCTGCTGCCAGTTTACAACGGTTATCCAATGCCCCCAATCATCAACGCTTAAAATACAGGGGTATCCCTTTCTAAGGTGTTGAGTTAAGGCCTTTATTCCATCAGAGGCAGTTTCACGGCGGAAATATTTCATTCTGCAATTAAAATACTTCGCTGCTTTTTCCAGACCAATCTCATCTGTTCCGTGCCACCAGTTGCTGCCTGCTTTTTTTGCAATAAACTTTTCACTTTCGAATCTGCCGAGCATTACAAGTGCATACTTAAGTGCAAACGGGCCGCATTGATATTTAAATGGTTGAGGATAGAAACTCATATTGCATCTAATTGATTATTCAAATGTAATTATTGTTTAAGACTAAATCGTAATTTTGTTTTTTAGAGAGAGATAATTTAATTATTTTTTTAAAATGAAAAAGAAAAAGTTGAAAATTGCTGTTGTGTATAATGAGGCTGCCCCGGAACTTTATCACAAATCTGAGGAAGCTGAAACCCCAACAGGAAAATTTGTCCCTTATTTTGAAGTTGAAGAGTATACTCCGATGGAGGAGTTTGAATACATTGCAGAGAAACTACAGAAAGTTGGCTTCGATGCTTACACATTGAATATCCACGATAATATTCAATTAATGCTCAATGATTTTAAACGCAATAAACCGGATATAATTTTTAACTTTGTTGAGTTATATAAAGAGGAGCCGCAGTATGAAAAGAATATCGTTGGGTTATATGAATTACTCAGCATTCCTTACACAGGGGCTTCTGCAATGGCGCTGGCAAACTGCCAGAGTAAAATATTTGTCAAGAGGATACTCTATTCAAAGGGTATTAACACACCAAGATTTTTCATTATAAAGAGGTCCAAAAAAAGATATCAACACAATCTAAATTTTCCGCTTATGGTAAAACCATCATTAGAAGATGCAAGTGTAGGTATTGAAAACGAATCGATTGTGAATGATAATAAACAACTAAAAGAAAGAATCGAGTATATTCTTAAATATTTTTTTCAGCCTGTTTTGGTAGAAGAATTTATTGACGGCAGGGAACTGAATGTTGCTGTGATCGGAGATGAAAGAACAAAGGCTCTTCCGATTAGTGAAATAGATTTTTCGAAAATGCCGGATAACCTTCATAATATTGTTAGCTATCAGGCTAAATGGGATCCTCATCACGAGGCATATCATAAAACAATTCCAAACGGATGGAGCCGGTTTTATGAGATCCGCCGGAACAGCGGGGCATACATATGCACAGGCACTCAAAAGGATTGCTATGCTTGCTTTTAAAAGAGGTATGAACAGCAATTAAAAGTTCATATGGTATTGATGATTTCAATTACATCCCTTAAATTTTTTGCTTCGTAATCGGGTTTGATATTTAGTTTGTTTGCCAATGGGAATTTTGTTTTACCAGTATAAATCAGCAATCCTTTTCCTCCCGCTTTCTGTGCGCCAATTATATCACTTTCAACATCATCACCGATCATAATAAATCCGGAGTTTGATGGATAGCCTAACATTTTTAATGCAGAGTGAAAATAAATAGATGAAGGTTTCCCTATCAATATGGCTTCTTTTGCGGAACCATCAATAATGTCTGCACCATTAAAAACTTTCTGGAAAATTTCGTTCATTAGTTGAAAGTCCCATTTGTTCCCATTATCTCCAATTACAACGGCCTCAGGATTTTGATCATCTATGAAATCCGCAAAAAGCTCTTTAATATTCTCTGCGCAATAAACGGAAACTTTTTTATAATGATCTTTCACATAATTTATTGTTGCATCTACTGCAGTCATTACAGGTATCTCTACACTCAGATCTTTATCTACAAAGAATTGAGTAACATCTATTCCTGTGCGAAGGGTCGAATTACTTATAATGCAAGTATTAAGATTATTTTTAGTTATGAATTTAAAAAATTCACCTGCATCCGGTGCAGGATCTTCCCCTAATTTAATTACACCGTCAAAGTCTATTAATATTGGTATCTTATTCATTGCATGAGGTAAAGATTATGAGAACAAAAATTTAAAATAAATTAATAATTATTTAGTTGTTCTTAGAAGGAATGATTAGTTGATAAGAAAATGCCTGATTATACTATTTAAATGAAAGTATAATCAGCCATGGTCAATATTTTTCTTCAAGATATAATGAAAATTCTATATTTTCGATTCAGCTACCTGCGGGATCTTTGCTTTGGCGAGTTCATATGCACCGAATAATAGCCCGAAAAAACGGTATCGCAGCAGTGTAACAGGCGCTAAGTCCGGCAATATCTTTACTATAATATGGTCCGGTTAGCCATACACCAAAATTTGAGATTACAAAAAATAAAACAGATGATGAAACTGAAGCTAAAAAAATATTCGATATCTTTTTCTTCTTTATCATCATCATTCCTATCATTACTATCAGAATGAAACTAAGATAAACTGCCCACATCGTTCCGTGGAAACCAATAATCAAATCTGTAAGAAAAAGTGCAGCAAGTGGAATAAAAAATGCGGCCCATTTTTTTGTAAAGTATGCACCGCCAAACAATGCCATGGCAGCAATTGGTGCAAAGTTGGGTGGATGAGGAATTAGTCTGACAAATGCAGCCGCTAGTACCATTCCTGTTAAAATAATAAAGCCCGGTGATGTTAGTTTATTCTTCATTTTGTAGCCTTTTAATTTAATTAACCATAAGATAAAAATTACTTTTTAACATATCAAAAAAATCTAATATTAAAGAGTTAATTTTACACCGCCAAATACAGAAAGATTTGGGGTTCCAAATCCGAATACTTCTTCATAATCAACATCTAAAAGGTTTTCAACTCGAACGAATATTTTCAAAAATTTAAATAAATCATAATGTGCGGCAAGATTTACTAAAGTGTAATCATCAATAATAATTCTTTCAGCAGGAAAAGTAGAAAAATCCTTATCTTCTTTTTTACCAACATATATGATTTCTAAGATGAGATTTGCTCTTTGAATAAAACTGTAGTCAACATTCAATCCAGCCTTATTCTTCGGTCGTCTTAACAATGGTAATCCATTGTCAGGTGAATCATCACTTAGATCTTTTGT
>JARRKK010000003.1:0-1391 GCA_037388105.1 Ignavibacteriaceae bacterium
CAAAAAAGCGGGTTAGTTCGGTACACACATAACCTGCATCTGCATAGTGACTATGAATAACATCTGGCAATCTTCCCACTGATTTTATGTATTTGATACTCTTATCAACAAATTCTTCAAGATGATTCCATAATAATTCTTTTCTGATGTACTTTCTTCCGCCACATTCAATCCTTATAATGCTGAACTTATCATTTATCTTTTCCTCTGGGATAGAGTAATCGTTAGATACAGCTTTGTGTTTGATTAATCGTGTTACCAATTCTACTCGTTCAACATCCGGATGTTCACTCAAAGCTTTTGCAAGTTCAAGAACATATACAATTTGTCCTCCGGTATCAGCATCACGACCTAGTTCCGGATCAACACCTCTAATCAGTCCATGAATACTATAGAGTTGTATATATAATCCGTTACTATTATTACTATCCTGATTCATATTCAAATTCCCCCCTAAATTTCTTATAAATATTGTCATCCTGAGGTATGGCGCCTTTTATCTGACAAATTTCACCTGCGAACCGATTTGCAATCTTATTAAGTAATGGTAATTCCCACCCATTTAAAAATCCAATGCACAGAACGGAAGCAAAAGCATCTCCTGCACCAACAGTATCAACCGTATTGATAGAAATGAAATTCTTAAATTCATCTTTAATTTCTTCTTTAATCAATATTGAGCCCTTTGACCCATCGGTAATTGCTAGAAGTTCAATATCAAATTTATTTAGCAATTCGGCTGATGATCTTTCAATATCGAATCCATCTTCAAGTAACAAATCGTTCAATAGTTTTAGTTCATCAATGTTAACCTTTAAAATATTTGCTGCCGACAATGATTTGATAATTATTTCTTTATTATAAAAGTTTTGGCGAACATTAAGATCGCAGAAATATTTTATGTTTTCCCTGAACAATGAATGGATCGTATTTCGTGTTACCTCGTTTCGTTGGGCGAGAGTACCAAAATATAAACAGTCAGTTTCTTCCTTAATCAATCGATGTATATCATTATTGCTTTCAACAAAGTCGTATGCTCTATTTGACTCAATTATAAATGAAGGTACTTTATTCTCATTTAATTCAACAGTAGCTCTTCCGGTAGGATAATTCTGATCAATTTGAACGTATTCTGAAGAAATAGAGCTTAATTTTAAAAAATTTAATATTTCCTCACCCAGTTTGTCTTTCCCAATCCGACTGATTATGTTTCCACCCCCTGTGAATTTATGTATATGATATAAAAAATTTAGTGGTGCTCCACCTAAATTTTTTGATTCGGGGTAAATATCAAATAAAATTTCACCTATTGCAGTTATTTTGTTCATATCTATATCTTCTAAAATATCGACTGTGGTTCAATTCGAATTTTATACAATAGTAGATAAAAA
>JARRKK010000003.1:1401-33195 GCA_037388105.1 Ignavibacteriaceae bacterium
CGACAACATAACTTCAGATGGTTATAAGTATTTGTTTTTTCTAAACGTAATTTTGCATTTTTGCAGTTTCTATTAGAGAATGAATACAGATTAAGCTCTGATAATCATTTTATAAAAATACTTAACTTTCAGCACCTGATTTTGAGACCATTTTATAATTATATAGGAGTAATATGAAATTTCAGCGCAGTGCAGGAGTATTACTGCACCCCACATCACTACCTGGCAAATATGGGATCGGCGATTTTGGCAAAGAAGCATTTAAATTTGTTGATTTCCTTAAAGAAGCAGGTCAAACAATCTGGCAGGTATTTCCACTGGGACCAACAGGTTACGGAGATTCGCCCTATCAATGTTTTTCTGCATTTGCAGGAAATCCGCTCTTGGTCAGTCCGGATATATTAGTAAAAGATGATTTCCTATCAGAAGAGGATTTGGAAAATCCCCCTCAAAATAATCCTGTTCAGATTGACTTCGGTAGTGTAATTGAATACAAGAAATCTCTATTGCAAAAAGCGTTTAGTTGTTTTCGGAATAATTCAAACGGTCTGGAGAATGATTTTAAAAACTTTTGTGATGAACATAATATATGGCTTGAAGATTTTGCTCTCTTCATGGCTGCTAAAGATTATCACAATGGAGATGTTTGGAGTAACTGGGATAAACATCTTGTTCATCGTGAGAAAGAGGCGTTAGTTAAGTGGAAGAAAAAATTAAGTGAGGAAATTCTTTATCATAAGTTTGTTCAATTCATTTTTTTCAGGCAATGGAATGCTGTGCGTAAATATGCAAATGAAAATGGAATCAATATTATCGGGGATATGCCGATATTCATTGCTTATGATAGTTCAGATCTCTGGGCAGATCAAGAAGAGTTCACAGTCGATGAAGAAGGGAAGTTGACTTTTGTGGCAGGTGTTCCGCCTGATTACTTTAGCGCAACAGGACAGCTTTGGGGAAATCCTCTCTATAAATGGAAAGTTATGGAGAAAAATGAATTTCTCTGGTGGAGGAGAAGATTTTCGAGCTTGCTTGAATTAGTTGATATTATTAGAATAGACCATTTCAGGGGATTTTCTGCTTTCTGGAAAATACCCGGTGATGCAAAAACTGCCGAATCCGGAAAATGGATTAAAGCTCCGGGGGAAAAACTTTTTAATACTGTAAAAAAGTATTTAGGTGACTTACCTATCCTTGCCGAGGACCTTGGTGTAATTACACCTGATGTTGAGAAATTGCGAGACCACTTCAAATTTCCCGGAATGAAGGTACTCCAGTTTGCTTTTGGTGAAGGAATGGAAAGTAAATTTCTACCACATAATTTTATACCTAATTGTGTTGTTTATACCGGATCGCACGATAATGATACAACATATTCATATTTCGAGTTGGCTAAAGATGAAGACAGTGATATATTTGAGCACGCACAGAAATATTTAAATTATTTTGGGGAAAATATCACTGACGAACTTATAAGAACTGCATATGCATCTGTGGCAAACATTGTAATTATTCCAATGCAGGATATGCTTAAATTAGGCGGAGAGTCACGTATGAATTTTCCAGGAAAACTTGGTGGAAACTGGGCGTGGCGCTTTACCTGGGAACAGATGGATAAAAATCTGACCGCTCATTATAAAGGTATGTCGGTTCTTTACGAACGCCCACCAAAGAAAAAGAAAAAGCCAGAGCCACTCAAAGTTGAAGAGGAATAGATACAAAAGTGTTGTTGTCAAACTATACAACGAAGTGGGTTATCTGGGACTGAAAGTCACACTTCAATGAACTTAGTGTAACAATATTGCGTCATCCTGAGCAATTCGACAAGCTCACTGCAGGCCCAGTCGAAGGATGACCGGATTCTAAAATTAGGTTGTCTCATTTAGACAGGCCCAATGAGACGAAATATCGTATATAAATAATGGATATGAATCGAATGCGAAAGAATTGAATCAAACTATGGTAAGATATTTGTTCTTATTTGAATTCTAAAAAATGGAGATAATAGTGAAGAAGATTGTATTAATATTAGCTGCCTTAATTTTGTTTCAAATGGGTTGTACAGAGGAAAAAGCATCAACAACAAAATTAGCCTGGTCATCTAATTTAGAACAAGCAATTGAATTAGCAAAAAAAGAAAATAAAGCAGTATTAGTAAACTTTACCGGCTCTGATTGGTGTAAATGGTGTTTTAAACTGCGTGATGAAGTATTCAACCAGAGCGATTTTAAAAAATATGCTGATGAAAATCTTGTGCTTGTAATGATTGATTTTCCAAGGAACAAAGTACTATCGAATGAAACGAGAATGTATAACCAATCAATAGCACAAAAATTTGGCATACAAGGTTTTCCTACAATCATCATTATAGATGAAAATGGAACACCCGTTGCAAAAACCGGTTATCAGCCTGGCGGTGCCGCAAACTATGTTAATCATATAAAATCTTTTTTAGGTTAAAACCATTCATCGACCTAACTTATTGTATTTTAATAACTTCACAAATTATTCACCCCTGGCACGAAAGTGTGTAATTCAATAGCAGCAAAAATAGGAGCTGGAGTGAAAATGGAAATTAAAAATACTTTACCATTAACCAACCAAAGGAGTAGTATTATGAAAAAGAAGGATTTTGTAAAGGGGTATTTTATTCCTCTTATCCTTATAGGGGTCTTTGCTTTTTTCGCAGGATGCCAGGATCAGACTTCTGTTGATCCGATTGATGATGGTATCCCTACCTCTGATAAGCAAGCAATGGAAATGATTGTCGATCAGGATTCTTCGCTTAGTTCATTCGAGGCAAACTATAATGAAGATGGCTTGATGGATATTCTTGGTAAAACCCAGGAAACAATTTATCCGTTCAGAGTCGGTCATAAGATGAGACTCGTCAGTAAAAACCTGTTAATAGAGTTTGAGAATGACACTATTGCAAAGGGCACATTAACCAAAACATTTGAAGGGGTACTTTATATAGCTGCCTCTTACAATCCTGATGCTGAGAAACCCGATACAGTAATAGAAAAACCATTTACATCAGTTATAACACGTAATTTAATTTTCATTAAACGACGTATATCAGATGGTCAGAGTGACGCAGCATTCCGTGGTTGGAAACTTGCAGCTATTTCATTACCCGAAGGCGGAACACAAAGCCCGAATATTGATATCACAAAACTCATTGCAGTATTACCAAATGGAGAAGAACTGGTTATTGAGTCACCAAATGAATATTATTTGCGGATATGGCATGGTTGGTGGAGACAGATCCCTATATTCAATCGCGGCGAATCTGTATTACTAAGAGTAGAATTATTCAGTGCATACGAAGATGAAGATTTTGTAACGTTGACATATGGCGCAGGAAGAGACTGTAATCACAGAGCCAAGAGGAGATTTGAACTTGTGTCTTCAACACCTGTTGGAGATGGATTCGAAAAAGTATATGAACAAACTTATGAGACAAATCAGTTCCCGGGTTATAAGCATGCTATAATAAATGCAATGCCGAAGCAGGTAGTCTATGATGATGAGACACCTGTAGAGGCAGAAGCCTGGGGTTTGCCTTACTTCGTACGTCCATAAGCTTTACAGATTCCATACTCATATCCTCTCCACATCCCCCTCCCTTTGCCACTTGGGAGGGGGATTTATAAGTGATAGAGGATAATGAGATTAAGTTTGATTAAGAAGATGATCAATTTTAATTTGTATAAAGAAATGAAAAAAATAGTAACATATCTAATAATTCTTTGTCCCACACTTCTGTTTTTTGCCTGTGATAAACCGGCACCAACAGAACTGATTGACGACTCGCAGGAAGAGCTTGCTGAATATGAGATTTTAGGTAAAGATCTTAATGATGAGTTTTATAGCAATGGTTTTGATACAACCGGTGTTACGCAGGATCTTAACAGACTGCCGAATTTAATTTCGCTATCAGGTATTAAGGTAACTGATTTTAACGGTGAAACAGATGAAATTTCATTTGCACAAGCTATTTTCTTCGATAGAACAAAACCGGTTTATGATTCAAATGAAAGACTACTTGCTTATCAAACATTCCTGCCGGGAATTGTCAGGTTCGACAATAAAATTGCAAATACAGTTCCATTTAAAATAAGATACAGGGATAATGGTGTTTTAATGGATACAACTCTTGGTTTGAGAAATATTCTTTTTAGTGGCAGACACGGCGATATGGATCAGTTCCGTTACAGACATCATTCTAAGATGAATTTTCGTATAAACTTTTTTGGACTTGAAATAGGTTTTGAAATTCCAACACCAAAAGAAATTAATGGAAATGTAGAAATGATAGGAAACAGAGATAGTGGTGACCTGCAAGCTTTACTTAGATGGGATAAAGGTGATACTGAGAAGGTAACTATAATCATTGGTGCGCGTTTGAGAGACAGACGCATTGTAATGCCTTTATACCGTGTACGAACAATCGATGATGGAAGGTTGTTAGTTCCGCCAAGATTTATTAATAAAATTCCTGTTCAGCTGTTTGATAGAATTGTATTTACTTTTATCAGAAGATTTGAACGCACACATGATAATGGCGATAACGATCTCTGCGTATCAGCACAAAGTATTCACAGTATAGTAGTAAATCTTCCTTGAGAATATTAATAACAACGATATTCATAATCGTGATTACCAACGTAAACATATTATCTCAAAGTTCGTTCGGTTTAAATGGATATTGGGGTTTATCCCCAAACTTTAATACACCACTTTACATTTATGAGAGTAACACTTCAAATTATTCTCATTTAAAAGATTGGGGGCTCTCGTTAATTTACGGTATGGAATTTTCTGAAGAGATCAATTCAAACATTTATAGTTTATCTCTGGCTAAAACATTTGGTAAACATAATCTATCTGCAAGATTCACTCCGGGATATCAGAAAGAATTTATTTTTAATACCGGTGAAGCAATAATTGTTGAAGATACTTCAGCACAATCATTAACTGCCAACTTCAATTATAAAGAATTATTCGGTCTGGGATATTCATATAAGTTTTCTGATCAGTTTAGCGTGGGAACCACGTTCAGATATTTTACGCAGGACTTTAACCAGGAAATTGTTACACCTGTATTTGAAGACACACTATATTTATTGAGGGATACGCAAAACGAAAAAATAAATTTTTGGAAAGCTGACATAGGGTTGAATTACGTAGTAGACGAACATTTAAATTTTTCTATTGCTTCAATTAATCTGCTTAACTTTGGCGAAAAAGCGGACAATTCAGATTTTGAAAGATTTGAGATAATTCGTGACGCTGGTGCAATGTTTGGTGTAAGTGTTCTGCCTATCAATAGTCTTGCAATCAATTTTATTTATGAAACTACAAATTCCTATCAGTTGAGTATAAATGGTTATAGAGATGAACTGGGACTGGGGTTAACGTTATTCCATGATAAATACCAGTCGCCGACTATTGCTGGCATGATACCAACAATAAGTTATAGAGGGGAAATTTTTGAATTGTTCATCTCGGGTGTTAAATACTTTTCTGATAGAAAAATAAATTTTGGTGTAACCGGTTTTGTAGAGAATGGAATAACAAACATTATAAACAATGAATACAGTTTTGATAAGATTATGCTTACTGTTTCATTTAATATTAATACTGCCCATAAAAAATCTGTTGAAATTATTGATGTTCAGGTAGTTAAAGATATTTATCCCACTTTTACTGATAATTATATTGACTATCCATTTGCATACGCCGATATAGTTAATCTTACTGATGAATACGTGACAGTGAAACCAATGGCAAGGATTGAAGGAGTGAATGAAGAGAACATTCAATCTCCTATATCATCAATTGCTCCTTTCGATACGGCTAAAGTTCCGTTTTATATTATCATTCCTGAGTCTTATGTGTCCGATAAGGCAGTCTTATCCTATGCGGATTTTTATTTGTTAACTTCAAGTGATCAGCCGGATGATCAGTTTCAAAAAGCTGTGCTTATTAACAGCAATAATTCCTGGGATGGAAGAGTAAGCAATCTGCAATATTTTATTAAGAAAGATTTAGAGTACTCAATTAATTATTCCAAAACTGTATTAAGTGACAACAAATCTTTATTAGATACTCTTCATAATGAATTAGAAGATTTTTATAAAGCTAAAATATTGTTCGATGAGTTTATAAAACATCTAACTTATATTTCAGATCCGCGTGCAACAGGTGAATATGTACAATTCCCGAATCAAACAATTGAACTAAAAGGCGGTGATTGTGACGACCTTAGTGTTTGCTATTCTTCTCTGCTGGAAAGTGTTGGAATACAAACAGCCCTGGTGGACTATAAATCAAATGGAAAAATAAGACACGTTAATATTTTGTTAAATACAAAACTGTTACCAAACCAGGCAAGGATAATAACCAATAACGATACTAAGTATTTTGTGAGAGAGAGTATTGATGGGAAAGATGAAATCTGGATACCTGTTGAAGTAACGTCCCTTACAGATTTTGAGACTGCATGGAATTTAGGAGCTGAAAAATTTAATAAAGAAGCCATTAACGAACTGGGTTTAGTAAAAGGCAAAGTGGCGGTAATCGATATCTATTAAAAACGAAAAGGTAATAAAATGAAAAAGTTAATCTTAATATCGTTATTTACAGGTTCTTTATTTGCACAGAGTTTTACAGTTGAAAAGCTTTCCGGGGATGTTAAATATCAGAACGGTGATAGTGAAAACTGGACTGCAATAAAGGAAGGCACAAAGGTAAATGATGATGCAATAATAAGCACTGCCGATAATTCGTTTGTGGAACTGAAAGGAAAAGATGTTCGGTTTAAGCTGAATGAATCATCTGCTGTTTCTGTAAGCAGTATAAAGAAAATGAATATTGATGATCTTATTCTTGCATTGGCAATGGAAGATATAATAAATGCACCGAAAGAAATAAATAAAAGCTCTGATAATACTGCGGTATACGGAACAGAAGCAGGACAGGAAAATACTCTTCTGATAAAATCCGATGATTTCGGAATAAAAAGATTGAATGGTGCAGTACAACTAGCACAGAATGATCTGAAGGAATCTGCAGTAGTTGCTGCCAGAGAAACTTATCGCAAATATCCGGAAACTAAATCAATTTCATCTTATAGAATATACTTTGCAGATATCTTGTATGAAAAAGGGTTGTACGAGGAAGCACTTGAAGAATATAGTGATATAAAAAAGTTAGACTTAACAAATACCCAGCAAACTGATGTTAATCTAAAAACAGAATCAATTCAAAAGATACTTTTAAGTGAGTGAAATAAGTTATTAGAGTTTGTAGGATTGATTTCTACAGCAGTTCTGTTTGATGATGTGGACTGTTCTTAACTTTTATGATTTGCTACATGGTGTATTCAGAAGACAGTAAGAGCACCAATAACGATGAGATGATTTGGGTTTGTCGGATCAATTGTGATTGAGTTTTCGGTCTGATGATCAGCAGCGGGAAAAATTCTTATATCATCAGGTAATTGTGCTAATACTATACTGCAGAATAGCAAAATAAAAATTGTTACCAGTTCAACTATTGGAATTTTCATTATACCTCCTATCTGTGTTGTTAATAAATAATATTAATTACTCCCTTTGCATTATTAAAACCACCCCCTTTCCATTTCTCTCTCCAACTGCAACCATTATTTCATTTTTATAATCCAATGAATAAAATAATGCAACATTTGCTCCAGGATACTCTTTCCAGCTGCTTCCATTGTAATGAGCAACAAAGCCAAAATCCCCTGCAACAAATACGTCATTATTATCCGTTCCTCTTATTCTCCTTGTGTATGTCAATGGTAGTTTTGTTTGCTCTTCCCAGTTAATCCCATCATTGCGTATGAAAACACCTGCTCCACAAGCAAAAAGTTTAGAATCACCTTTAAACCATGTTGAATTAATTCTTCTATCACTTTTCCATCCAATAGTGTCAATTTTATTATTAATGTTTATACTTAAAATTGTGTGGTCACCTGGCTCAAGTACATTTGAAGCCGCACAGAGTATTAAAGGTTCTAATGGCTTATTTGCTATACCCCATATATCCTGCACATCCACATCTGTTCCACTTTCTACCTTTTGCCAGCTTGATCCATTGTAATAAGCTATATTACCATTGTAACCAACAATGTATAAATCATTGCTTGATGTTCCCCAAATTTTGTTGATTATCATTGAAAAAGGAGGACAAATAGTCTCTACTTGTATTATTCCATTTATTCTTGCAATTTGCCTTCCGTCCATTCCTATCCAAACCTCACTTTCATTAAAAGCAAAAATCGCACTCGCAGGATAAGGTGTTCTACTTTGTTGTCCGCAAATCGTATAAAACATTATCCTATAAAATTTCCATTCTATGCCATCCCAGTGAACAACATTATATGCAGTAGGATCCAACTGCCCTAGTGAATCATATTGATATATTTCACCAACTACCCAGATATTATTTTCATCTATAATTGCCACATCTCTTAGTACACTGCTGCTGTGCTCACCAAATGTCCAGCTTTGCCAACTGAAATTGTGGCTGGTGGTGTCCATAGTAGCTACTGTAAGCTCGTTACTCGTGATTGATTAGATGATTGGGTGATTGCCTGAAACTTGTATGTTTGGTTTGGCAACAGAGAATCGATATAAAGTATAGAATCACTTTTAGCCCAAATTATTGTGCCTCTTATTTGGTCTCCGCCTGCGGCGGACTGTTTTATCGTTACAGTTGTTGGTAGTTGTAAGTTGGTTGTCGATAATTTTAGCCACGCTTCAATTGATGCTGCATCTTCAAGTGACAGGTTTATTGCTGCATTATCTGGCGGCTCAATGGAGTTGCAGGATTGCAAAAAAAGAATTAAACTAAAAATTAATACGGTAGCTTTCGTAAACATCGTGTAAATCTTTATCATTTTTAACAAATTCATTTCCCCTAAAATAACATAGCATTAGGGAACTATAAATTTTCAGCAATCGTATGCTAATTATTGGAAACAACTCCTGTCCCAATTTAAAATTCAATCAGAAGTGCTTAAACAAAATAACTGTTCTCAATGTTGAGAACTAATAGTCTGACTGGTGAGAATCTAAAGTCTCACTTTCTGCAAATGATAGCTCAGTTATAATGAACCGCTTGCTTATTTAGCAGAGGATTTTTTCCATCATTTTATACTAACTATTAATCTCTGTATATTTTAGTCTGATTTTGAGTTCTGAATCAGCAGATTGAAACTACCGTATGTTTGTATAAGTATTTCACAATTAAAAATTTTAGCCATATAAATTCTATTGGAACTAGTAGATAAAATAATTAATAAGGTTGTTGAATATCTCAATCTTCCATTGATTTCTCTGGGTAATATCACGGTAACTGCCTGGAAGATTATTTACATCATTCTACTATTTGTACTTCTTTTTTATATAACCAAAAAGATTAAAAATTGGATCATCTACGGTCTACTATCCAAAAGTTCTCTGGATATCGGTATCAGAACAGCTATCGGTACAATGTTCAGATATCTGATAATTGTCATCGGGTTATTGATAATATTTCAATCTGCAGGTATAGATATGAGTGCTGTAACTGTACTTGCCGGTGCATTAGGTGTTGGAATAGGATTCGGTCTGCAGAACATTACAAGTAATTTTATCAGTGGATTGATAATAATGTTTGAAAGACCGATTAAAGTGGGCGATAGAATTGAAGTCGGAAATATATCCGGAGATGTTATTAATATATCGATGCGTGCAACTACTGTTGTTACTAATGATAATATTACAGTAATAGTACCAAATTCAGATTTTATTTCTTCACAGGTAATAAACTGGAGCCATAACGATAGAAATGTAAGATTTGGTATTGATGTAGGAGTTTCCTATAAAGAAGATCCGGAAAAAATAAAGGATATTCTTTTAGCTGTTGCTAATGATAATTCTTCAGTATTAAAAAATCCTGCGCCGGATGTAGTCTTCACCGAGTTTGGAAACAGTTCGTTAAATTTTAATTTAAGAGTCTGGACAACCGAGCTAATCCAAAAACCGGATACTTTAAGAAGTCAGCTCTATTTTGAAATATTTAAAAGATTTCGGGCGCATGGAGTTGAAATACCATTCCCACAAAGAGATCTCCATATTAAAAACCCTGAACTGAAAATAAGTACTTCCTAATCTAAAGAGGATTAAATATTATGAATAAAAATACAAAGCTGGTTATTACCATTATTTTGCTGATTCTAACAGCAGTTATAATTTTTCAAAACACTGTTCCGGTAAATTTTAAACTTTTATTTTGGGGATTTGAAGCGTCATTAATAATTCTTCTTCTTTTGGTTTTCCTGATAGGATTAATTATTGGATACTTTATGCCTAGGGGTGTACATAAAGCCAATACGAAGGATTTATAGATAAATAAGCAAATTAGAAGGGTGCAAAACCATATCCATTTCTTGCTTATTCTTTAAATTAAAGTTATTTTTACTAACTCTTTTTTCGCCCTTTTAAGGGCGATTTTTGTTTGTATGAATTTATTGCGAGAAAAAATCGTTAAGATTGCTGAGAAAATATCCTCTGATGCAGGATTTTTTCTTATTGATATTTTAATCAGAGGTAATGAAAGGAACAGAGTAATAGAAATTTTTATTGACGGAGAAAAGTATATAACCGCTAATGATTGTGCAGAGGTTAACCGGAAGATAAATGAAATTATTGAAGAAGAAAAAATCATCAATTCTTCTTTTAGACTTGATGTTTCTTCACCGGGAACTGAAAGACCATTGTTATTTCTGAAGCAATATTTGAAGCATATAGGCAGACAGTTTGAAGTTACTTTTAATTCAGCTGGCACAAAGAAGAAGATAGAAGGAATATTAAAAAATATTGAGGGTGAGCAATTAACCTTTTTAACTGATAGTGAAATAGTAATTAATTTTAGTGATATAATAAAAGCTAAAGTATTAATAAGTTTTTCTTAAAGGAGAAAAAAATAAATGAACCGTGATATAGTTGAATCCTTTTCCGATATGGTTAGGGAGAAAGGTATTGATAAAGATGTACTGGCCGGTATTATTGAAGAGATTTTTGGGATCTTAGTCAAGAAGAAATATGGTGAAGAGGCAAAATATGAAGTTGTGGTGAATATGGATAGAGGTGATATTCAAATATTTTTGGAACGGGAAATTGTTGAAGAGGTAATCGATAAGAATACCCAGATAAGCATAGATGAAGTAAATGAAAAAGGTAATGAAGACGAACTTGAAATCGGTGAAGATTATGTTGAAGAGATTACTCTTGAATCATTAGGACGAAGACTTGTTCTTTTAGCAAAACAAAGTCTGAACCAGAAAATAAGAGAAATTGAAAAAGATGTGATTTACAACGAGTACAAAGAACTGCTGGGTGAAATAGTTGTTGGCGATATCTATCAAATTAGAAAAAATGACATACTGGTAAATCATAATAAAAACGAGTTGTTACTTCCTCGTAACGAGCAGATACCCTTTGAAAGATATAAGAAAGGTGAAACAATACGTGCAATTGTTAAAGAAGTTGTAAAGGCAAGCAGCGGACCTGTAATTATTATAACCAGATCTGATAATATGTTTTTAAAACGTCTTTTTGAAATCGAGATACCTGAAATATATGACGGCATAATCGAGATAAAAGCAATGGCGCGTGAACCGGGTGAACGTGCAAAGGTTGCAGTTGAATCTCAGGACCCAAGAATTGATGCAGTTGGAGCGTGTGTTGGTATGAAAGGGGTTAGGATTCATGCAATAGTACGTGAGCTTAATAATGAAAATATTGATGTAATTAATTATACGGATGATCCCGAATTGTTTATTCAACGTGCTCTGGCACCTGCTAAACTTAACAAAATAGATATTAATGAAGATGAAAAGAAAGTAGTTGTATCTGCCGATTCTGACCAGGTTTCGTTAATTGTAGGTAGAAATGGTGTTAATATCAGACTTGCCATGAAGTTAACCGGTTACGAAATAGAAATATTAAGAGAAGAAAAACCGTTTGAGGAATATGAAGAAGATATTGAATTGATTGATCTAAAAGAAGAACTTGGTGAGAAGGTTTATGACACTTTAATTAATAACCGTTATGATACTGCACTTGAAGTATTAATTGCAGGGCCGGAAAAATTATCCGAGATTGAGGATTTTGATGAGGCAAAAGTAACTGAAATTATTGAGACTATTAAGGCTCAGTACGAAGAAGAATAGCATTTGGAAAATTAAGCAAAACAATATGGCAGAAATTAAAGCAAAAAAAGTACGGATATACAAACTAGCTTCCGAATATAATCTATCGGCGGAAAACATTGTCGAATTTTTATTGGACAAGGGATATAAGGTTAAATCTCATATGTCCAACCTGTCCGATGAAATGATTGAGGACATACATGAATACTTTAAAAAAGATATTGAGAGGGCAACCAAACATTATCAAAAGATAGCAGAATTTAACAAGAAAAAGGAGGAGAAATCCAGGGAAGAAGAAACTGAAGAAAAAGAAGCAGAAGCTGAAGCTTTGGAGAATCAACAAACACCAGAACCTGCGGAAATAAAAATTGTTGATGCTCCAATTGAAATCGAAACGCAAACATCGGCAGAAGTTGAAGAGGAGTTGGAAGAAGAAGTAAAACCGGCAGCTAAAGAAAAGAAAAAACCGCGGGGATTAAAGGTCGTTGGGAAAATTGATCTTAGTGACAGTAATAAAGAAAAAGATCAAACGGAACCCGAAGCAAAAAAACAGACAGAGGAAATCAAGGAAATTAAGAAGAAAAAACGTAGAAAGAGAGCTGATAAAAAAACAGATGACGAAGCAATTGAAACATCACCGATTGCAAGGAAGAAAAAAAGATCGAAGAAATTTGAAATTGATCAGCGTGAAGTAGAAAAATCAATTAGGAAAACACTCTTAAGTATGGATGATTCTACTGCAACTGAACGAGCCAGTGTAAGAAAGAAAAAACGTAAGGATAGAGAAGCGAAAGAAGAAGAGATAATTGAACGGAAATCCTTAGATCAAAAGAAATTAAAAGTAAACGAATATATTGCTGCAAATGAATTAGCACACCTTATGAATGTTCCGGTTAGCGAAGTTATTTCAAAATGCATTGAACTTGGATTGATGGTGTCTATTAATCAAAGACTGGATTTGGAAACAATTACATTGGTTGCAGATGAGTTTGGTTTTGATGTTGAATTGCAGGAAGAATATGTATCTGAATTAGTTGAAGAAGTACCTGACGACCCTGAAACATTGCTGCCACGACCGCCTGTTGTTACAATAATGGGTCATGTTGATCACGGTAAAACTTCTTTGCTTGATTATATCAGAAGTTCAAGTGTTGTAGCAGGTGAATCAGGTGGTATAACGCAACATATTGGTGCTTATAAAGTTGAAGTGAGTGATGGAAAGCAAATCACTTTTTTGGATACACCCGGTCACGAAGCATTTACTGCTATGAGAGCGAGAGGTGCACAACTAACCGATATAGTTGTTCTGGTAGTTGCTGCAGATGATGCAGTAATGCCGCAGACTGTTGAAGCTATCAATCACGCTCTTGCTGCGGAAGTTCCGATTGTAATTGCAATAAATAAAATTGATAAACCTGGCGTAAATACGGAAAAAATAAAACAGCAGTTAGCAGATAGAAATATCCTGGTCGAGGAATGGGGCGGGAAATATCAATGTGTGGAAATATCTGCAAAGACAGGCGCTAACATTGATAAGCTTCTCGATACAATTTTATTAGAAGCTGAAATGCTTGACCTCAAAGCAAATCCAAACAGGAGCACACGCGGAGCCGTTATTGAAACGCAGCTTGATCGGGGAAGGGGTGTAACAGGAACTATATTGGTGCAGAAAGGAACCTTGAAGATCGGGGATCCGTTTATTGCAGGGATATATCAAGGCAAGGTAAGGGCAATGTTTGATGAAAGGGGGAATAAAGTAACTGAAGCACCACCATCAACACCGGTATTGGTTATAGGGTTTGAAGGTAGTCCTCAGGCAGGTGAGCCCTATATTGTAGTTGAATCTGATAGGATTGCACGTGAAATCGGATTGAAGAGACAAAGATTGAAACGTGAACAAGATCAAAAACAAGTTCATCATATTACTCTGGATGAGATAGCAAAACAGATAAGTATCGGAGGTGTGAAAGAACTGCCGCTTATTGTTAAAGGAGATGTTGACGGTTCGGTTGAAGCACTTTCTGATTCATTTATGAAACTTTCTACTGAAGAAGTGGTCGTTATAGTAATTCATACTGGAGTTGGTGGGATATCCGAAAGCGATGTTCTGCTGGCTTCAGCATCCGGCGCGATAATAATCGGTTTTCATGTACGGCCCAATATAAATGCACGAAAACTTGCTGAAAAAAACAAAGTTGATATAAGATTATATAATGTAATTTATGATGCAATAAATGAAGTAAAATCTGCTTTAGAAGGTCTTCTCTCACCTGTAATATCCGAAGAGATAGTTGCAACTTTAGAAGTCAGAGATACTTTCAAAGTACCAAAGTTTGGCACAGTTGCCGGATGCTTTGTTCAGGATGGAAAGATATCAAGGAACGATAGGATTAGATTGATTAGAGATGGTATTGTAATTAATGAAGGTGAAATAGGTTCTTTAAAAAGGTTCAAAGATGATGTCAAGGAAGTAGATGCGGGTTACGAATGCGGATTAAACATAAATGGTTACAATGATATTAAGGTTAATGACGTAATTGAAGCATATAAGGTTGTTGAAACAAAGAAAACCCTTGCCTGACGGCTAGCAGTTTATCTTCATAAAATAGATACCAGGGAATAACATGTCGTCATATAGAAAAGATAAAGTAGAAAGATTAATAAAAGAAGAAATTAGTTTAATCTTTCTACAAAAATTCCGGGACATTAACCTTGGATTTCTAACTGTTACAAGGGTAAAAGTTAGCCCGGATCTAAAACAAGCAAAAATATACATTTCAGTTTTTGAAAAAGAAAAGCGTGAATTAGTTTTGGATAGGATACAGTTAAAATTAGGGTTCATTCGTTCAGAGCTTGGACACAGAATTAAAATTAAATTTACACCCGAGTTAAAATTCTTCATAGATGATACTCTGGATTACGTTGAAAAGATTGAAGGATTAATTGATGAGATACATCGAAAGGATGGTAACAAATAAAACAGGTGATTTTTCGTCGTTAGATTTTATTGCCGGTGAATCTCTGCTAATAGATAAGCCTCCAAATTGGACCTCATTCAAAGTTGTTCACACAATAAAAAAAGTTATTAATGTAAAGCGTGTTGGGCACACCGGCACTCTCGATCCTCTTGCTACTGGGTTACTTATTGTACTAACGGGTAAGAACACAAAACATATGATCAAATTTCAGGATCTTGATAAAACTTACACAGGTACAATCATTCTCGGAAAATCCTCCCCATCTATGGATACAGAAACTGTGATGACAAGCAAAGAGTTACCGGATGATTTGAGTAATGAAAAAATTTATGGCGTCAGAGATACGTTTCTGGGTAGAATAACTCAAAAGCCACCAATGTACTCTGCATTAAAAGTCAATGGCCAAAAATTGTATCATCTAGCCCGAAAAGGAAAATCCATTGATAGGGATTTACGGAATATTCATATTTCGAAGTTTATTATTACAGCTATAATTCTTCCTGAAATCCATTTTGAAATTACTTGTTCAAAAGGAACATATATAAGAGTGATTGCAAATGATTTTGGTGAAAGGATTGGATGCGGTGCTGTATTAAGTAGTTTAAGGAGAACAAGAATCGACGAATATGATGTTCAGAGTGCTTTGACTGTTGAAGAATTTACAAATAAGGTATCTGCGAGAGCACATACTTTTGAAACATTATAACTGGATTATTGTATTTAATTTTGAACTTATAATGAATATATTTACAAGCTTTTTTTGATATAATCAGATATGCGAATTTTTAAAGAATTATCGGAAGTCACTCACGATGATAATACAATTGTTACTCTGGGTACTTTTGATGGAATTCATGTTGGACACAGATTTATTATTGAGGAGGTTGTAAAGAAAGCATCTGATTTGGGAGGACGAAGTTTTTTGATAACGTATCATCCCCACCCCCGGAAAATTATATCCGGACAAAATCAATTAAACCTTTTGAGTACATCGTCTGAAAAAGCAGAAATATTTGAATCATTAGGCATTGAAAATCTTTTGATCGTAAATTTTACAAAGAAGTTTTCACAGTTGAGTCCCGATATATTCATTGAAAACTATCTTATTAACGGCATTGGTACCAAAGAAGTTATTATTGGATATGACCATCACTTTGGAAAAGGCAGAGGTGGTAATCAGGATTTTCTTAAAAACAAGGGAAAGAAATCCGGGTTTGATGTAACTATTATACCTGAATTTTTAATAAATAATATTAGCGTCAGTAGTTCCAGAATAAGGCATGCTCTGCTGGAAGGAAATATTTCCCTTGCTAATGAATATCTTGGTAGGCAGTATGCATTTTCTGGTACCGTAGTCGAAGGAGACAAAAGAGGAAGGGAACTTGGTTTCCCAACTGCTAACCTTCGAATTGATGATGAAGATAAACTTTTACCTGCTCTGGGAATTTATGCAGCAGAGATAACTATTGGCACTAGAAAAAAACATGGACTGTTGAGTGTTGGAAAAAGACCGACTTTTTATAGATCCGGTGATATAGTTCCTGAAGTATATCTGTTTGATTTTAATGAAGATATTTATGGAAATAAGATTACAGTAGAATTGGTTGAAAGAATAAGGGGTGAGGAAAAGTTTTCGTCGGCTGCTGACCTAATAGTGCAGATGAATAAAGATAAGGAAATTGGAATGAGCATTTTAAGTAAATTAATTAATTAATTCCGGTACTTACTGGGATTACATTTTATATTTAGATTATAGGATAATTTTTATGACTAAAGAGGAAAAAATCGAAATTGTAAACAAGTATGGCTCAAATGAAAAGGATTCGGGTAAACCCGAAGTTCAGATTGCATTACTTACAAAAAGGATAAATGACCTTACCACGCATTTTGACAAACACAGCAAGGATCATCATTCCAGAAGAGGCTTGATGATGATGGTTGGTAAAAGAAGAAGATTGCTCGAATATCTTACAAGAAAAGACATTGAGAGATATAGATCAATAATTAAAGAATTGAATATTAGAAAGTAAAGGAATTACAAATGTTAATACATAAAGAAGTAGAAGTAAGCGGGAAGAAATTTATAATCGAAACAGGCAGGTACGCAAAGCAGGCAAACGGTTCAGTGATGGTACGTTACGGTGATACAATGGTTCTGGTTACTGTTGTTGCTTCCCCGGAAGCCAAAGAGGATCAAGATTTTTTTCCATTACAGGTCGAGTACCGGGAAAAAACCTCTGCAGCAGGCAAATTCCCTGGTGGATTTATTAAAAGAGAAGGGAGACCATCGGAAAAGGAAATACTTAGCGCTAGATTAATCGACAGACCGATCCGTCCATTATTTCCAAAGGATTTTAAAAACGAAACTCAGGTGATTGTATCCGTTCTCTCATATGATGGCGAGAATGATGCTGATGTTCTTGGTGCTGTAGGTGCTTCTGCGGCACTGACTCTTTCTGATATACCTTTTGATGGACCAATCGCACAGGTTCGTGTAGGAAGAATTAATGGAGAGTTTATTGTGAATCCAATTACAGAACTTGTAAAAGAAAGCGATCTTGAACTGGTTGTAGCTGGAACAGCCGATTCAATTTTAATGGTTGAAGGTGAAGCAAATGAGGCAAGCGAAGAGGACCTACTGAGTGCATTAAAATTTGCACAGGTTGAGATCAAAAAATTAGTAGATTTTCAGCTTGAGTTTAAGGAAGCAGCAGGAAAAACAAAATGGTTAGTTGAACCAAAAGATCTTGATAAGGGTTTGAGTAATGAAGTTTATTCTTTAGCTGCTGAAAAACAAAAACATATCGTAGCTTCTGTCCTCACAAAAGAAGAAAGATCTTCGGCAAATAAGCAATTACTAGAAGAAGTTACTGCTCAACTTTCGGAAAAGTATCCTGAACATGAAAAAATAATTTCTGAGATTATGCACGACATGGAAAAGGATATGATGCGTGAGAGAATTCTAAATGAAGGTATTAGATTAGATGGAAGAGATACAAAACAAGTACGACCAATTACAATTGAATTAGGTGTCCTACCTCGAACTCACGGCTCAGCATTATTTACACGCGGTGAAACTCAAAGTCTCACAACTGTTACGTTAGGAACCAAACAAGACGAACAGATAATCGATGGTTTATCCGAAGGATACACTAAGAAGTTTATGCTTCATTATAATTTTCCGCCATTTAGTGTAGGTGAAGTGGGAAGAATGTTTGGTGTAAGCAGAAGAGAAATTGGTCATGGCAATCTTGCTGAAAGAGCATTAAAACAAGTTTTACCGGATGAGTCTTCTTTCCCATACACTGTGCGTGTTATTTCCGATATTCTTGAGTCTAATGGATCCTCGTCTATGGCAACAGTTTGTGCCGGCTCTCTTGCGATGATGGAAGCCGGGATACCTGTGAAAAAGGCTGTATCAGGTATTGCAATGGGACTAGTGAAAGAAGGTGAAAGGTACGCCATCCTTTCCGATATACTTGGTAACGAAGATCATCTTGGAGATATGGATTTTAAAGTTGCAGGTACAAAAGATGGTATCACTGCTTTCCAGATGGACATCAAAATTCAAGGGATATCATTTGAAATTATGGAAAACGCTCTTCATCAAGCAAAAGACGGAAGAATGCATATACTCGGTAAAATGAATGAAGCTATTGAACAGCCGAAAGCCCAGCTTTCACCATTTGCTCCCAGATTGATTACAATGAAAATTGAAATTGATCAAATCGGTTCGGTAATCGGACCGGGAGGTAAAGTCATTCAAAAAATGCAGAGAGATTTTGGTGTTGATATAAATATTGAAGATGATGGAACAATAAATATTGCATCAACGAATAGTGAGTCTGCTACTAAATGCAAAGAGTATATCAAGCGAATTACTGCCAGTCCCGAAGTTGGTGAGGTGTATGATGGAGTTGTTACAAAAATTATGGACTTTGGTGCATTCGTTGAGATACTGCCAGGGAAAGAAGGTCTATTGCATATTTCTCAGATTGAAAATAAACGGATCGATAAAGTATCAGATTACTTGAAAACTGGTGATAAGGTTAAAGTAAAACTTCTAAAAATTGAGAATGGTAAATTCTCGTTGAGCAGAAGGGAATTATTAAATGATAAAACAAAGACTGAAAAGAATACAGAAGTAGTTTAGCTTAATTAAGTAAGCATCTTTAAATATAATTTTACAAAAGCGAAAAGCATCAGACTGACTTTTCACATATACTAATTAACAGTTCGCATCTATGATTGAAATAGTTAACATATATTTCTTTACTATAATCATTCTATTACTATTAACAGTAATGAAAGAAAGACAAACTATAAATGCGGACCATCAAGATTTACTAGTTTTAAAAATGAAATTTAATATTTCATTTAAAGATTTTTTAACCCATGGTAAAAGAAATTATTATCAACTCTACCTCTACTCAAACACGCGTAGCAATTACGGAAGATGGAAATTTAGTAGACTTTTTTGTTGATTATCCTGAAAATCGCAGAATGGTGGGGGACATTTATCTTGGCAGAGTTGCAAGAGTACTTCCGGGCATAAGAGCCGCGTTCATTGATATCGGCATGAAACATGACGGCTTCCTCCATTTCTCTGATATAGGAGGAAGAACTCATCAATTGCAGGAAATGCTCGGTGAGGATATTCCTGACGAAGATGATGATGAAAATAATTCTAATGGTAATAATAGCACCTCTCATTCCTCGATAAAAGATAACACTTATACGGTACCTAAGCTGCGCAAAGGACAGGTTATTATTGTACAGATAACAAAGGAACCGGTAAACAACAAAGGTGTTCGTGTTACATCCTCGGTTTCCCTCCCTGGCCGATTTTGTGTCCTGTTGCCCTATGATAATAAAATCGGTGTATCCAAGAAGATTACCGATTATAGAGAAAGGAGAAGATTAAGGTATATTGCCCGAAGTATTCTGCCTAAAAATTACGGACTCATCATTCGTACTGTTGCAGTAAAACAACCGGAAAATGCGCTAAAAGACGATCTTAACTTGCTTGTTAAAAATTGGCATCAAATTGAAGAAACAGCTAAATCAGAAACACCACCTATGCTTGTATATCAGGATTTGAATACCACCTCGAGTGTTATAAGAGATCTTTTCAATTCAGATGTTTCTAAAGTTTTCATCGATGCGAAAAAGATGTTCAAGGAGATTAAGAATTATGTGAAATTAGTTCAGCCGTCGGTATCAGATAAAATTGAACATTTTAAAACTCACCTTGGCATTTTCGAAGATTTCAACATTGATAACCAAATTAATATATTAATGGGAAGAAAAGTTCCCTTGCCGAGTGGTGGATATTTGATTATTGAACATACAGAGGCCATGGTCGTTATTGATGTCAACAGTGGTAGATATGCTAAAAGTAAAGAGCAAGAGCAAAATTCACTTAAAACTGATCTTGAGGCTTCCAGAGAAATTGCAAGACAAATGAGACTACGGGATATTGGAGGAATTATTGTGATTGATTTCATTGATCTTGATGAAGACAAAAACCGCAAGAAGGTTTTTGACGAGTTAAAAAAAGAATTCAGGAAAGACCGTGCAAAGGTTTCTGTTCTGCCTATGTCAGATTTTGGTTTGGTGCAGATAACCAGACAACGAGTAAGACAAAACATAGTCCAAGCAATGAAAGAAGCTTGTCCCGTTTGTTTGGGTACCGGTTTGATAACAAAGGAATCGCATTTAATTTATGATATTGAATTATGGTTAAAGAAAATCAGGAAACACACTAAGGAAAGAAGAATGATAATAAAATGTCATCCCTCTACAGCAGCTAAACTAAAAGATGGAAAAATAAAATCATTAACAAAAATTAAGTTAAAGTTTTTTGTTCTGCTTAAATTAGAAGAAGACGTGAATATTTATCCGGGCAGGTTCAAAATAATTTCAGCTAAGACCGGTGAAGATTTAACCTTACTTGCTGATTAATTTATTGATCTAAAATTAATATAATTTAAAAAATAATTTCGGAGAATCATGATGAAATTTTTTATTGACACAGCAAACATTGATGAAATAAGGGAGGCAGCATCATTAGGTATATTGGACGGTGTTACAACAAATCCTTCGTTAGTATATAAAGAAGGAAAAAATTTCCGAAAACTGCTTGATGAAATTTTGGAGATTGTTGACGGACCGGTGAGCGCCGAAGTTATTTCAACCGATTATAATGGAATTATGAAGGAAGCCAGAGATTATGCGGATATTCATGAAAATATTGTTGTAAAAGTTCCGTTGATTAAAGAGGGCTTAAAAGCTGTTAAAACACTTACTGAAGAAAACATCAATACTAATGTAACCCTTTGCTTTTCACCATCGCAGGCTTTAATGGCTGCAAAAGCAGGTGCCTCATACATAAGCCCATTTGTAGGAAGAGTTGATGATATAAGTACCAGTGGTATGGATTTAATCTCACAAATAGTGCAGATATACAGAAACTATAATTTCGATACTAAGGTTTTAGTAGCCAGTATAAGACACCCATTGCATCTTGTTGAAGCTGCTTTAATGGGAGCGGATGTTTGTACCATGCCGTTCTCGGTAATTGATAAGTTGTTTAACCATCCGTTAACTGATATCGGGTTGGAGAAATTTATTAGTGATTGGAAAAAACTAACTGAAAAGGAAGGCAGCCCCAAAACTGTGCTATCTAAGTAATTAGTTATGAAGCAAACTAAATTTTATAAGTTTCATAAGTCGCTTGGTGCAAAGATGGTTGATTTTGCCGGTTATGAAATGCCCGTTCAGTATTCATCCATTATCGCAGAACATAAAGCAGTAAGAAATTCAGTTGGAATTTTTGATGTTTCACACATGGGTGAAATTATTGTAAGTGGGGAGAAAGCATTGCATTTTGTGCAACATATTACAACAAACGATGCATCAAAACTTTCCCCAGGTGGAGTGCAGTATTCAACAATGTGTTATCACGACGGAGGGATTGTTGACGATCTTTTAGTTTATAATCTTTCTGAAAATGAATATATGCTGGTTATTAACGCTTCCAATATTGAGAAAGATTACAAATGGATGGTTGAGAATAATGAGTTGGGGGCAGATATAAAAAACCTAAGTGATGAATATTCATTGTTAGCCGTGCAAGGTCCAGCCTCCGATAAAGTAATTGAAAAATTATTAGAAAGCGATATCGACTTAATATATTATCACTTTAAAAAGGATAAGATTGCAGATGTTGAAATTATATTATCTCGTACAGGATACACAGGAGAAACAGGATACGAGTTATACTTTAAAGGCGACGAAAGAGACGCTGAAAAGTTGTGGAATAGTATAATGGAGGCAGGAAAGGAATTTGAAATTCAACCTGTTGGCTTAGCAGCACGCGATTCTTTAAGATTGGAAATGGGATTCTGCCTTTATGGTAATGATATCGACCAAACTACAAATCCAATTGAAGCAGGTTTAGGATGGATTACAAAACTGAATAAAGAGGAGTTTATTGGTAAAGAGGTTCTTAGCAATGAAAAGCAGGAAGGAACTAAAAGAAACCTTGTTGCATTAATTTCAGATGAGAAATTTTTTCCAAGACAAGGCTACGAAATAAAAAGTAATGGCAATACAATCGGAAGCATTACAAGCGGAACCGTAAGCCCGGTTTTAGAAAAACCAATTGCCCTTGGTTACGTTCTGTCAGAATTCAGAACCGCTGGGACAAAAGTAAATTTTATAATTCGTGGAAAAGAACTTCATGCCGAAGTTACAAAACTTCCATTCGTTAAAAAGTAAACAGGCAGCATTATATGAAATTAAGTGTACTTTTTTCACCCATTAATGCAGATGAATTATTCTTTACTAATAAAACTACAGTAGTTATTGATGTTCTCCGCGCTTCTTCTTCAATTATTGCTGCTTTTTCGAATGGTGCAAAAGAAGTAATTCCGATGGCAACAGTTGATTTTGCTGTGAAGCTATCAGGCGGTATGTTTAGTGGGCAAACTTTACTTTGCGGTGAGAGAAATACAAAAATGATTGATGGGTTTGCAATTGGTAACTCACCGTTTGAATTTTCAAGTGAAGTTGTAAAAAATAAAAGAATAGTTTTCTATTCAACTAATGGTTCTAAAGCAATTGTTAAAGCTAAATATTCAGAAAATTTATTTGTATGTTCATTTAATAATTTAAAAGCCGTTGCAGACCATATAGCTAAGTTGAATAGTAATGTAGAAATTTTATGTGCAGGAAATGAGAATCGTTTCTCGTTGGAAGATTCTGTTTGCTCGGGTATGTTAATTTCGGAGTTGAGGAATATAAATATTAATATTGAACTTGCTGATTCATCTCTGGCAGCGTTTGCACTTTATAAGAGTTTGGGAATTAATATTTTAGATATGTTAAAAAATTCTGAACATGGTAAAAAACTTCTTGAAAACGGATTTGAAGGAGATCTGGAGTATTGTAGCAGAGCTAACATTACATCAACAATTCCTTTTTATGACGGCGGGACGTTAAAATTACTTGATTCGAATCTTGTTCAAGCTGTTGAAAGCAATGATGGTTGGGCAAAAATTTAATGGCTATTTCGTCTGATAAAAAGAACAAAATTATAGGGATTCTATTAATACTCTTTTCCGTTTTTTTGTTTCTCAGTATAATCTCATTCGACAGAAGAGATGAAGCTAATTTGATGGGATTCTTCACAACAAGTAACGCGCAAGCAAAGATTTATAACTGGGGAGGAACAATCGGCGCAAATACCGCAAACTTTTTTATCAAATCTACAATTGGATATTTCTCCTTAGTATTTTCATCTCTCCTTTTTGTTTGGGGCATTTCGTTTTTTAAACAAATAACGCTGAGAGTATTAATACACATTTCTAACTTTTTACTTCTTATCGGGATTTTTATTGCTTCAATATTTGGAGTGTTCAGAGCACATTACAATGTTTTTACTGAAAACTATGAACTTTCCGGATATGCAGGTGATTATATCGGTAAGAATCTTAGCAATTTTGTTGGTGGATTAGTAAGCATTCTTTTGATTATTACAGCCATTATTGTTCTTCTGATCTTTGCATTCGATATAAAAATTGAAAGAATATTTTCCTTTATAAGAAAAGTGTATGTCTCACTTAAATCAAGTACCCTTGATAAACAAAGTAATGCTGTCACAATAAATAAAGATGAAACAAACCTTGATAAAATTAAGAAGCTCCGATCGGAAAAGAAGATTAAGAAAAAGGAAAAAGAGCTTGCCTTAACAGCAGATGATTTGATGAATGAAGAAGTAGTTCAGACAAATATCAGGATCATTCGTAAAGATGATAAGCCGCAATTACAGGATGAGAATAAGCTGCTAGCGGATGAGATGAAAAAAGTTGATTTAGAGAAAACTGGAGAATTCCCTGATAAGAGTATAGAAATTGCGGATGAGGAAAAACTTCCCGATCCGTGGGAAGAAAATATTAATTTCAAAATGCCTGGATTTGATCTTCTTGATACGGCCCCTGAAGAAAACTTTAAGGTTGCGGAAGAGGAACTGACAAGAAACGCAGAATTGCTAAAAGAAAAACTAAGACTGTTTGATATTGATATAAAAGATATCTCCGTAACTCCAGGTCCGGTTGTGACATTGTACGAAATAGTTCCCGCACCGGGTGTTAAGATAAGTAAGATAGTAGGACTAGAAAATGATATAGCACTAGCACTAGCGGCGAGGGGAATAAGAATTATTGCTCCAATACCTGGTAAAGGAGCAATTGGAGTTGAAATACCTAATGCAAAGCCATCACTTGTTAATGCAGGATCTGTATTAGCTAATATTAATAAATCTAAAGTAGGTCTGCCGTTAGCACTTGGGAAAACAATTAATGGTGATGTGTTTATAACCGACCTGTCACAAATGCCGCACTTATTAATTGCAGGGTCTACCGGTTCAGGTAAAAGTGTTGGCATAAATATGATCATAAGCAGTATTCTCTACTCAAAACATCCCTCAGAGGTAAAGTTTGTTCTAATCGATCCGAAGAAGATTGAGTTGTCTTTTTATAATAAGCTGAGAAAGCATTATCTTGCTGTCTCTCCGGATCTTGATGAAGAGATTATTACTGTACCGCAAAATGCTATACTTATGTTAAAATCGGTTGAAACTGAAATGGAAAGGCGCTATGATAAACTTGCAAAAGCCGGCGTGAGAAATATCGTTGATTATAATACAAAAGTTTCTAATCCCCAAACCAAACCTGCAGACACTGAATTAATGAAGCATCACCCATTACCATATTTAATCCTAATTGTTGATGAACTTGCAGACTTGATGATAACGGCCGGTAAGGAGGTGGAGGAACCGATAACAAGGCTTGCCCAGTTAGCACGTGCAGTTGGTATTCATCTGGTACTCGCTACACAGCGCCCTTCAGTAAATGTTATTACCGGCGTGATAAAAGCAAACTTTAGTGCAAGAATTGCATATCAGGTTGCAACTAAGATCGATTCCCGAACCATTCTCGATATGAATGGCGCAGAACAACTTCTGGGCAAAGGAGACATGCTGTTTTTGCCAACAGGATTACCAAAGCCCATTAGAATTCAGAATGCGTTTATTTCTACTGATGAAGTTGAGAAGGTTACTAACTATGTTTATTCACAACAAGGTTATTCAAAACCATACGTGCTACCTTCAATTTATGAGAAGAAGAGTTCAAAGGCAGGTGGTTTTATGGCAGATTTAGATCCAATGTTTGATGATGCTGCTAGAGTTATTATACGTCATCAGCAGGGTTCTGTTTCTTTACTTCAAAGAAGATTAAAATTAGGCTATTCAAGGGCCGCACGTATTGTCGATCAGCTTGAAGAGGCTGGTATAGTCGGTCCTAACGACGGTAGTAAAGCAAGAACGGTGCTTATTGAAAATGAGCAGCAGCTTGAAACGTTATTACGCGCTTTATAGATAATCACCAAGATAAATTATCTCGCAAATGAAATTTTTAATTAATTGTCTCTCACTCTTAACAATTTTGTTAAACGGCAATGTAACTTCTCAAGCGCAAGGGGATAGTCTTCTAAAGGATTTACAGACTAAGTTTGATTCTATTGAAGATGTATCTGTTGATTTCGTACAATCTCATAACGATACAAATATTTTATCGGGAGTACTTAAGTACAAAACTGAAAACAAACTTCGGATAGATACAAAAAAACTCTTAATTATTAGTGATGGCAGTACATCATGGAATTTTAATGAAAGTGAAAATAAAGTTATTATAAGTAATTATGAGGAAAATAGTTCGGGGTTATTATCAATCAGTGAATTAGTTTATGAATTTCCAAAGGGTTGTGATGTAAGCTCAAACATTGTTGATGACAAAAGAATTCTGATACTTATCCCCAATAGCTATACAGTAAATTTTGATAAAGTTCAGATTTGGTTGACTGATGATAATCTTATAGATAAAGTAAAGATAAGCGATGCTTCAATGGGTACAACAGAATTAATTTTCTCAAACTATCGCTTGAATCAAAATTTATCTCTTTCTGAATTTTCATTTACACCTCCCAAAGGAAGTAAAATTATTGACCTCAGATAAAATAAAGAACTCACCAAACTTAAAAGCATTCTTCAACTATAGTATATCTGCAGCGCTTGCATTAATATTTCTATATATAGCTTTCCATAATGTAAATCTTGGAGAGGTAATTGAATTGGTTTCAGGAGCTTCCATTTTCTGGATAATAGTACTTATCTGTACGATTTTTATGAGTCATATTATTCGTGCTATAAGATGGAAGGTAATACTTCATGCAATAAAACCCGATGCTTCACTAAAAAATCTTTTTGGTGCACTGATGATTGGCTATGGTGTTAACTGTGTAACACCAAAACTTGGAGAATTAACTCGAGCAGTGTTTCTTGGCAAATGGGAAAACCTATCCCGGTCATCAATGTTAGGTACAGTAATAGTTGAGCGAGTGATAGATGTTATTTCCTTGGGTTTTGCAGTATTAGTTTCTGCTTTTTTGTGGCGCGAAAGTCTATATCAACTTTTGCCATGGCTAGAATCAACCTTGTACTTAGGTGGTATAATAATGTTGGGAATTGTCATTAATATTTATTTGACAATAAAATTTAAGGAGAAATTTTACGGTGTGATAATAAAACTATTCAGTAAGATATCAGAAAAATGGGCCAATAAACTAGGTCATATATTTGAAATGCTTACAGAAGGATTTGCAAGCTTAAAGGGTGGAAGAAACTATACACTAACAATTTTACTCACTATTATAATTTTATTGACTTATGCACTTAGTTCATATATTGGCTTTTTCACATTATATATGAATGAAATAAAAAACGTAAATTTTGAAATGGGTTGGATATTAATGAGTATTGCCGCCATCGGTGTTGTTATTCCCACGCCGGGTGCAACAGGATCTTATCACGCTATTGCTAAATCGACATTGGTTTTATTATTTGGGTTTGGTGAAACCATAAGCGCGGCATATGCATTTTTAACTCATATAATTTCATACTTTTTATTTATCTTCACAGCTTTATTTATATTCTTTGTTTTTAATAAGAATAAAAAGAATATTCTCAATGTTGAAGAACCCGATCTCAAAAGTTCATGAAAAAGATTATAACGGCAATTTGGATAATTACTTGCCTTAACGTTACGAGTGCACAAGGAGAATTAAAAGCCATAATGGGCATAAATTTTATGAGCATTCCTTCTTTGCAGGATTACATAAACGAAAACTTTGCACCACCAAATGATCAGCTCGGAAGTTTTGTCTCTTCTGTTATATTTGCAGGTGAGGGTGGATTATTCATTAACGAAAATTTTGAAATGACTATGGAAGTTGCCTACCAAATTTATTCCTACACAACAACAACCGGTTTAGGTGGACAATATGATTTAACTTATAATAATCTTATGCCCTCCATACTTGCTTATTATATTTTAGGCGGCAGTGGATATAATCTAAAATTTGGTGGCGGTCTAGGGTTGAGATTCCCGAATGTTGATGAATCACTCCCGGCAACAGGCAGCACTATTACATATACTACTATCGGTTACGGTGTTATTGCAAGAGCAGAAGGAAATACACTTTTAGGCGGAGATGTTTTTGCTAATATTGGTGCTGAAATAAGATATGATGTAAATGGAGAACCAGAAAACAGTGGAAAAACTTTAACAAATATTGTTCAGGGAGAAAATGTAAATTTTAATACTTTTTCTTTAGGTGTCCGGCTTGGAATTTCTTACAGAATCGGGGGCAGTAATTGAGCATACTTGAATCCATCATTCTGGGAATAGTACAGGGATTATCAGAATTCCTTCCAATCAGCAGCTCTGCTCATTTAACGTTAGCAGGGAAGTTAATGAATGTCGTTCCGAAAGACCATCCCGAATCTTGGACTGCATTTATCGCAGTAATTCAACTTGGAACTTTAATTTCAATATTAATTTATTTCAGCAAGGATATTATTAATATCACATCTGAATTTTTAAGGGATAATATAAGGTTGAAATTAAAATACAGTGAGCAAAGTTTTTATTCCAGATTGGGCTGGATGATAGTAATAGGAACAATTCCTATTGTTATTATCGGTTTCGGATTTAAAGATATTATTGAAGGCGCCCTGACAAAAAATTTATATGTGATCTCTTCAAGCTTAATAATATTTGCGATTATTTTAGCTATTGCAGAACGAGTTGCTGAACATAAAAGAGACATTAAAGAATTAACAATTAAAGATTCTTTTATAGTAGGCATTGCACAATCTTTTGCACTCATTCCCGGTGCCTCCCGCTCTGGCACAACAATTACCGGGGGATTATTTGTTGGGTTAAAACGTTCCGATGCAGCACGCTTTTCGTTTTTGTTAAGTATCCCAGCTGTATTTGCCAGTGGATTGTTAGAACTTTATAGTGCACTAAAATATATTGATGCTTCTATGATGATCAACTTTGTTGTGGCAACTGGTGCATCTGCAGTAAGTGGTTATATCGCAATAGATTTTCTGATAAAATATTTAAAAAAACATTCAACATTTTTATTTGTTTATTATAGAATAGCACTGGGTTTATTAATATTAATTTTATTAATCACAAATAGCATCAATAGTTAAGGAGGAATAAATGGTAAAATTTAGGTGTCTTTTAATTTTTTCAATCATGTCTATAGGAATAATTGGGGCATGTACAAATCAAAAGAATGAAAACTCAAAAACTATAAATGAGGAAGGTACAACAATGAGTGACTCAATCACAGTAGCTATAATTGAAACAAATATGGGAACAATTGAAATTGAACTTTTTGCAGATAAAACTCCCAAGACTGTAGAAAATTTTGTCGGACTTTCAAAAAAAGGTTATTACAATGGTGTAATATTTCATCGTGTGATTGATAACTTTATGATCCAGGGAGGCGATCCAACAGGAACCGGACGTGGCGGTGAGAGTTTTTGGGGTGGAAAATTTGCAGACGAATTTGTACCAACATTAAGGCATGATGGTCCCGGTATTCTTTCAATGGCAAATGCAGGACCAAATACAAATGGAAGTCAGTTTTTTATTACTTTAGTGGCAACACCCTGGTTAGATGGTAAGCACACAGTATTCGGTAAGGTGATAAATGGGATGGATGTTGTGTATGCTATTGGCAAAGTAAAAACCGGAGCGGGAGACAAACCGGTAGAAGATGTTGTGATGAAGCAGATTACTGTAGAAAAAAGACCAGCTTCAATTACGAACAACTAATCATTATAGGTGAAACAGCAGGAATATTTTTCTTCCAGATGGGCGCTAATAATTGCTACTATTGGGATAGCGGTTGGCACCGGAAATATTTGGCGTTTTTCCAGGATTGTTGCTCAGAATGGAGGAGGTTCTTTTCTTATCCCCTGGGTTATTTTCCTTCTCATTTGGTCGGTTCCCTTAATTATAGCAGAATTTGCTATCGGAAAGTCAGCAAGGTTAGGTCCTGTTGGTTCCTTTGCAAAAACTGCTGGAAGCAGACATGCTTGGATGGGTGCATTCGTAGTTTTTGTTTCTACGGCAATTATGTTTTATTATTCCGTTGTTACAGGCTGGTGTTTCCGTTACTTTATATCTGCTATATCTGGTGATCTTTTAAGAGTTGATGATCATCTTGAGTATTGGAATAGATTTGCAGCCAGTTATGAACCACTTCTTTTTCATTTTATAGCAATCTCATTTGTAGCATATATAGTTCTCGGGGGAGTTAAAAAAGGGATTGAGAGAGCAACTAAAATTTTAGTCCCATCGTTACTCATAATTTTATTGGTCTTATTTGTACGAGCGATAACATTACCAGATGCTCTTGATGGGATAAATTATTTTTTTACACCGGATTGGAATGTAATTATGGATTCTAAAGTATGGCTTAATGCTCTAACTCAAAATGCCTGGGATACCGGTGCGGGGTGGGGATTGATACTATGCTATGCGATATATATGAGAAAGAAGGAAGATGTTCCGTTAAATGCTGCATTGATTGGTTTTGGAAATAATGCAATCTCGATTCTCGCAGGAATAACTATCTTTTCAACAGTTTTCGCTCTAAGTTCTGTTGATGCAATGAATCAGGTTACTCAATCCGGACCAGCAAATACAGGGCTAACTTTTATATACCTTCCTATTTTATTCAACAAAATATCCGGTATTCAATTGGTTAACCTATTATTTGCTGCAATTTTTTTCCTCGCATTGTTCTTTGCAGCTGTAACTTCATTAATGTCTATGGTAGAGCTTTCAACACGAACTCTGATTGATTTTGGGTTAAACAGGAAGAGAGCTATTGGCATAGTAACAGTTACGGGATTCTTACTAGGAATTCCTTCCGCATTAGATATTGATTTCCTTGTAAATCAGGATTGGGTATGGGGTGTAGGTTTAATCCTGAGTGGTGCATTTATAGCTTTTGCTATCTGGCGTTACGGAATTGATAAATTCAGAATAGAAATTATCAATGGATTGGGAAGCGATATAAAAATTGGCAAGTGGTATAATTATGTTATTGGATTATTGATTCCAATACAGGTTGTTATTCTTGTTTCATGGTGGCTGATTTCTTCAGTTTCCTGGGATCCTGAGTGGTGGAATCCTTTCCATGTTGAGAATGCTGGTACAGCAATTTTTCAATGGACAATAGTATTGACAATATTAATTGCATTAAATAAGTATATTGCCAATAAAACATTAAATACAGACTCTGTTGAGTGATAAAATATGGGATTTAGTACTATTATAACTATGATACTCGTATTGGGAATTGTGTGGGGCGGTTTTGCTCTTTTACTATTACGTGCAATAAATTTTGAAAAACTAAAATCGTATGATAGTGAAAACTAAAGCCCGTTCTATAATGGAAATAGTTGGAAAGGTTGATAAAGGTAATCTTTTGCCTGTCTACTATTTATTTGGCGAAGATAATTATTTACTTCAGAGTGCACTTTCTACAATTGAAACTGCCACAGCACCACTGATTTCATCAGAATTTGACAGACAAACTTTTTACGGCGATGATAAAAGCTTGAATGATGTACTCGATTTCGTTTCTGCATTTCCA
>JARRKK010000004.1:0-26501 GCA_037388105.1 Ignavibacteriaceae bacterium
AAGATGATCCTTTTGAAATAGTATCATATGACCATAGGAGAAGCTAAGTAATTGTAAATAAATAAGTTAAGAAAGAACAAAAGCGTTAAGGGAAGCAACAAACAGATTGTTTCCCTTAGAATAATGAAGTAAAAGTAAAATTCAATCAGAACTTTCATCGTTCTTTTACAAGTTGTTTTTCAATTTAACCGGCAAAAGATCAATATATTGCTGAACAACCCGTTTAGATAATCTGGCAAGGTGAGATATTTTATCAGGGTCTTTAATATCATGCTGCCAAAGAATCTCAACTCTGTGATAGTCTTTGATATAACGGTCAACGGCTTCTTTAGAGTGATTAGTCTTCAGAGCAATATCAGGAGTAAGATATCCTTGCAGGTAGAGAGTAATGATTTCTCTCTTATGAGTAATAGCCCCGGATAAATCGTGAATGTTACCTCTTGTAGGCAGAAGATGACCTTCTTTTTGAATCTCCTGCACATACTGACTAACAACAGCATCACAAACACCGAGAAGGACGGCAAGATCAAGCTGAGTAAGCAGAGCGCCCTGATCAAAGGCTTGATCGACCCATCGTTTAAGTCTGTTTTTACGAAGAGACTTAGAATCAAATCCGTGAGCGATGTGAGAGATGTCCTGATCGTTGATGAAAGAAAGCACAACAGGCTTTAGTCTTGTCTTAGCAATGGATTTACCTCTCTGTGGGAACTCATCCAAAGGCACAGCCATCCAGACAAGCTGTCCGTAGTTAATGTGGTGAAGATCATCGTCAATTGAACAGACAAGGAAGTATTGATCAATAAGCTGAAGGATATCACTGATGATAGCTTTAGCAGTAATCTCACCTCTGTCATAACCATAGTTGTTAATAAAGCGATAAAGCAAATGCTGTTCAAGAGATTTATCGGAAAGACGTCTGAGCTTTTTTAATTGAATTTGTTTTTTGCTTAAAGTATTAGAGATTGTTTTTGCCTCCTCCAGCAGTCTCAGGAGATAAAAGCTGAAGAAGAGGTTGATTATCAAGCTTGTTGTAGATCTCATAGAGCTGGGTGTATTCTCTAACAAGGCGATCAGACTTTTGAGCAATAAGACGAATCTGCTGATGAGAAAAGTTTTGTTTGTAGAGAGTAGCAACCTGGATAAAATCAGCAAGATAACGTTTAACCGAGGACTCAGAATGATTGGTTTTAAGTTCGATATCAGTAAAAGAATAGCCCTTAAAATAAAGATCAACAATGATAGACTTATGAGAAAGCCCGGGTCCCATATCAAGTTTGGTTCCCCTTGTCATAATAAACTTACCTTCTTTGCGAAGGAAGAAGACATCGCGTTTAACAGTAGCAGGAGAGCTAGTAAGCAGCAGGGCAAGATCTTCATAAGTAAGTAGAGCTCCTTGATCATAGGCTTGTCTTGTAAGGCGTTCAATACGCTTACGCCTCATGCCTGCAAGCCCAAAGTTAGCCAGGGCATCAAAGTCAGAGTTAATATCCATAAGCTTCAATCGACAGGTGACTTTACGAGTGAGGCGAATGTGCTTACCAGCTGGTTCAGTTGAACAAACAGCTTCGTAGGAAACTTCACCAGAAGATAGTGAGATATTGGAATGTTCATTAAAATAAATAGAGACTTGTTTATAAAAAGCCTCAGCAATAATAGGAGTCAGGTTAAAATCCTGAGCGAGTTTTTGGATGATGGCGTTCTTAGCATTTTTAGACTCAAGACGCTTAAGACCATAAGCATCACTATTTTGAATTTTATCCATAGGAGACCTCTGAATTTGTTAAATAAATTTAGTCTCCTGTGGTCATATGACCTAAACTTTAAGTGACCAACTAAAATAAAACAGAAAGATTTAAAAGTCTTAAGGTTTTTATTCATTTGCACAAACAAATTTGTGTAAACAATAAAGAATGTAAACTTTTTCCCGATCTCACTAAAACCAACCAATATTTTCAGTGTGTAAAATTTTAGTTATAGAAATTCTAATTTACTGTTATTATTATGTGATAATTGAGTAGTAACTTTGCTACATAGAAATAGTAATTAAAATTAATGTATACATAGGACATCGTAATGAAAAGTGTAAAAAATCTTTTAATCTCATTTTTATTGCTTACAACTGCTTGTTCTCAAACAAACCGTGAGGAAAAAATGGAATACTCCGGTAATGTGAGCTATAATGGTACCGATGAGATTGCAACCATAGCTGGCGGATGCTTTTGGTGTATTGAGGCACCTTTTGAAAAAATTGAAGGGGTTAATAAAGTAATTTCTGGTTATGCAGGAGGAACAGAAGAAAATCCAACCTACAGAGAAGTTAGCAGTGGAAAAACAGGTTACCGGGAAGCAGTGCAGGTTTATTACGATCCGCTGGTTATAAGCTATGCAGAAATTCTGGATATTTTCTGGCGCCAGTTCGATCCAACCGATGAGGGAGGGTCTTTTGGGGATAGAGGATTTCAATATACTTCCGCAATTTTTTATCAAAACGAAGATCAAAAATTGCTTGCTGAAAAATCTAAGCAATATTTAAATAATTCCGGTAAATTTGATAAGCCGATAGCAACACAGATAATTAAGTTCACAACATTTTATCCTGCTGAAGATTATCACCAGGATTTTTACAAAAAAGATCCGGACAGGTACTACAGCTACCGTAAAGGATCAGGAAGGGATGCATTTATTATGATGACATGGAACGATGGGAAAAATTACACCAAACCATCAGAAGAAGAAATAGAAAAGAATTTAAACGAACTCCAGTTTCAGGTTACTCAAAAGGGAGGAACCGAGCGTGCTTTTAATAATGAGTATTGGGATAATAAAAAAGCAGGAATTTATGTTGATATAGTTTCCGGTGAGCCTTTATTTAGCTCAACCGATAAGTTTGAATCAGGCACTGGATGGCCAAGTTTTACAAAGCCTATCGATCCAAAATACATTGTTAAAAATGAGGACAATTCATATGGAATGAGAAGAATTGAAGTACGCAGCAAATATGGTGATTCACATTTAGGGCATGTTTTTGATGACGGACCTGAACCTTCTAAGTTAAGATACTGTATGAATTCAGCATCTATGAGATTCATTCCAATAGAAAAAATGGAAGAAGAAGGATACGGTGAATATTTATGGCTGGTTGAGTGAATAATTCCGGTAGCCGATTGTGACGATAATTATCTTTTGCAATTCAACGTCATTTCTTCCACATTAGCATTTGAAGAGATTTTGTTCTGGCTTTCAGGCATTTGCTGCTTTCCGTTCGGTAGTATTTAAATATGCATTGTAGTCGTGATAAATTGCACCTTCTGGAAGCCATTCCCAAAACGGCCCCAGGTCTTTCTTTATTTTGTTCACATAAAACTGTGGAATGACATCAGTCTCCTGCTCGAAATACGATCGGAAATGGCGATCAGTTTCGAGGAGTTGAATAAGAGTGGAGATGTATTTTATTCTGCCAAAGCCCTCAGAAGAAACTCCACGCATAAAGTTCATCCATCCTGGAATAGATGATTTATTTGCCTTAAATCTTCTGGCAATCGCCTTCTTTGAAAAAGAGTATTTTTTTAAATCTAACACTCGTTTATAAAACTCGGGAAAAGAATAATACCTGGGTATTACATTCATTGCTGAAGTATTGTCCAAAAAGTGAAATGGAAAACCAAGTACACGATTATCTTGCTGGTATTCTAAATTTAATGGAGCTGCCTCTCCAAATGCAGAAAGCTGAGAATATCCCGGGAATGCACCGGGTGAGAGATCAATAAATTTTTTAGTCAGTTCGAAAGGTTCATCGCCCTCATCTGAATCAAGCCCTAATACAAAATTCGCCTGCATGTACGGTGAGTAGCTCATTATCATATTTACCTGCTCAGAAACCTGCTTTACTTTATCCAATCCCCTATTACTGCCAGTTTTGGATTTGTTACCCAAATCGTACCAGGACTCTATTCCGGGCAGAAGTGCTTTAAATCCGTTTCTTTTAAGTCGTTTCATATGTGCTTCGTTAAGTATTGAGAGACTGCTTTCTGCAATAAAATCAATACTGTTCTCAGGAACCACTTCTTCAATTGCATCCATGCATTCATTAAACTTAATTCCAAAATTGGGATCATGAAATCCAACGATTGGGCGTTTATATTTTGTCAGAAGGAATTGAAGATCTTCTTTCAACACTTCAAATTCTAACTGTTGGTAGGGAACTTCTGAGTCAATACAAAAACTGCAAGTATATGGGCAGCCAAGACTTGCAATCATCGGAACAATTTTAATCCAGGGTGCTTTATTTAAGGTAGGTTCAATAAATTTCCAGCGCTCTTTAACTCCGGGTAAACTTTTCGGTTGACTTAATGCTGAAAGATACAATCCTAAGGGTCTATGTGTTGAACAATCATCTAATAACTGCTGAATTAATACTTTACCAGTAAAGCCAAGCACATAATCAAAGTACTTTTGGGAGTCCTGGGGATAACAACGGGCGTGTGGTCCTCCTATAGCAGTAAGCATACCTTTGCTTCTCAATAAATTACTTAATGCATAAGATAATTGAGCAGCTTGAGTGAATGAACCTATGAAAACCAGGTCTGTATCTAGCGGTAATTCCTCAAGTAAATTTTCAAAACCAGTATAGCATACAAAGGTAACATCATGTCCCTCCTCTTCACACCATACACCTAAAATCTGTGGCATAATACTGGCAAGATTTGGATACATAAATCGTGACCATAATGCTTTTGTGGGACTTTTACTTACGAGATCTATTATCCCAATTCGCAACTTCTTTTTCAAGATTACTCCAATCCGAAATTATTAAATTCAGTTATTCAGCCGGAAACGACTTCTTTATATTAAGTATCTCTTTTGTTAAAAAATTGCGTTGGAAGTTCATCTTTTTGAATGGGAAACATTAACTCAGATGAGTATTAGAGATTGGTAATCTTATTAAAAGTTGAGATACTTCAATGAATATGTAGTTATATAACTGAATTTTGATTCAATACTTAATGTCAAATGTAAGATAACAATATTTCTTTATTTTTCGCAAGTGAAAGTTTTTAAAAAGTTTGTGATGTAAACTGAAAGTAGTACAATTTCATCTCTAATGTAAATTTTAGTTAATCACTAAAATAATAATTTATAAATTATCACTTGTCAACCGCCTTGGTTACATCCCAATAAATATTCCTGTTCTGCTAACAATAGGCTAAGTAAATAAACCGAGATAATACGGATTAAATCAGCTTCTCATAAATAAAAACTTTCTTACTATCAATTTCTGTTTCACTTGTTTTATGATATCCATGCTTTTCATATATATGTATCCCTCGCCTATTAAATTCAAACACATCGAGCCATATTCTGTTTCTCTTTAATACTTTAATACAATATTCTTCAATTTTATTCAATACTTGTTGACCAATTCCCCTTCCTCTTTCAACAACAACGATACGTCGAAATTCTACTGACTTCTTATCTACTTCCAATTTTAATAACACAAATCCTACCAGCATTGAATTGAAATTAATTTTTAAATAGATCACCTCATCCTTTTCAAATTCTATTTTGTGGCGTTCTATAGAATAGGGATAGATAAATTCTCTGATTCCATCTAGGCTCTCCCATTCGGAAAATAGTTTTAAATCTCCTTTAGCACTTTCTTGTAATTCAATCAAAGCTTTTTTCCGGATTCAACTCTTTCTTTTAGTGCTTTGTTCATTTCTTCAAAACCACGGCGGGTGTCTCTATTTAAGCTCTTCCATAATAATGGGACTAAAAATCCGCTAAAGTTTTCACGGTGAATGAATTTTATTTTGTTATTATTAATCTGTTCAAGCTGGAAGATGTGCTCACCATCGAAAATACCGGGAATTACTAAACTGCCAAGCCAACTGAATTCATTCTTTGGTTCCAAAATTTTCACAGTAGGTTTAAATGTCATTACTTTTCTACCCGGAGGTTCCATATCAACTTTCAGTTGCACTCCAACTTTTAAATCACCTTCAATCTTTTTTATAAAGGGGTTCCATTCCGGATATAAACTAAAATCAGTGAGCACTTCCCAAACTTTATCTATACTTCCATTTATTTCAATTTCTGTCCTTAGTTCTATCATACTACCTTCTTGCTGCTGTAAAACTAAATTACTTAAACCACTTTTTTATTCTATCTTTTTCAAAATTCACTTTATCGGTGCTGAATTCGACCGTAGGACCTTCTAAAGTAACGAGTGGATCAGAGCCTCCTAAAAAATTTGCATTAAGTTTAGCAACCTCTCCGGATCCAAATTCTAAATAGCATGAGCCGGCAGCTTCAAACTTATAAACTTTCTTCATTTTGTTTATTTTATTTATGATGTCGTCCGCAACTACAGTTGCAGCACTTTCTGCAAGTGCGCCTGCTTTTGAAACCGCAAATTTACCAACCGGTATTGATGTGACATCGCCGATAGCGTAAACATTTTCAAAGCTCGTTTCCAGGTTTTCTTTATTAACAGAAATCCATCCATTATTACCAAGTGCTGATTCCCTTACAACACGCGGTGGTTTATGAACCGGGATGCCTATAAATAAATCATAACTAACCGGATCATTATTTTCAATTATCGCCTTTTTATCATCCGTATTGAGTTCAACAACTTTATGTTTTTTTAATAGTTCGATGCTTCTCTCCTTTAATAGACGTTCAATTTCCGAAGAAACATTTTTTGCTATTGGAAGAGGGACTGGGCCGGGAATTAGCACTTTCATATTTATTTTATCGCGTATTCCCTTTTTAACAAAAAGATCATGTAATTGGATAGCTGCTTCATAAGGTGCTGGCGGGCATTTGTATGGTTTATTAAATATACTTATTAGCAAATTCCCGGATTGAAAGTTATTAATTACAGGGTTAATCCTTTCTGCACCACGCAATGAGTAAAATTCATATCCCCCTTCAACAAATCCGGGGATTGATTCCGGTGCAAGATCGGCACCTAATGCTACTATTAGATAATCGTAAGGAAATGTTGTTGAAACTGTTTTTACAACTTTTTTATTGGGATCAATTATCTCAATGGTGTCTTGAACAAAATTGATTCCTTCAATTGCCAAATTTTTATAGAATGATTTTATATCTTGTGAGGTTCTGCGTCCAAACATCACATCAAATTTTGCAAATCCAATTATGAACGAATCGTTTTTATCAATCAATGAAATTTCAATTGAGCTGTCCAATTCTTCACTTAATCTTGTTGCTGCATGTAATCCTCCAAATCCAGCACCGAGAATTAAAATTTTAGTTGCCAACGATTAATCTCCATTAATAATTTTATAAAACTCAAATAATAAAACACATTAAAAACATTCTAGTTTTTGAAAATATATATTGAAATGTTCTAATTTTATTATTTCCTATTCTCCCTAAACATAGCCCAGGTGTGTATTTCTCCCACATCAGCCTCACTTATAACCTTATAACCGAGATGCTCATATAGTGGAACATTTGAAGGATGTTCTGTACACAAACAAACACCTTTCGATAATGAGTGAGCTTCGGACATTCGCTGAACTTCTTCTATAATTCTTCTCGCATAACCTTTACCTTGATGTGCTGGCTTAACTCCAATAATACCAAGGAAATAGTGAGATACATCCAAAGATTTTGGATTACTTTTCCTCTCATAAGAGTCTAATCTTGTAATTGCAGCTTCTCCGATTGTAATCCTCAAATTACTATATACTATTTTTAAGTCAGGAGGTATTGGTATAATCTCTGGTTCATTGATTCCTGCTGCTGCAACAAGTTCGTCATTAACTTTTATCCCAAGAAGAGGGAAGTTTCTTGTTAATCTAGTCTCGCAAAAAAATCCTATTAATGCTTTTAAATCACCTTGATATTTCTCTCCCTCAGATTTTAGAACATATCTCATTACGGGGTATTCATAAAAAGCAGATGCAAGGACATTTACTGCCTCTTCTTTATCAGAGCGATTTAATTTTTCAACTGTCAAAACATTGAATTTTCAAACTAGTAATTAGTTAACAACGGGTTATTTATTTAATGTTATGTTAAAATCGATAAACTTTAAGATAGAACTAATTTCATCAAAATGTCAGTGTGAGTATCGTTTCCGAATTTGAAACTGTGATTACCGAACCGGACGAATCCATTCTTTTCGTAAAATCTAATCGCCCTTCTATTCTTTTCACATACACCCAGCCAAACATAATTAAGATTTTTCATTCGTGCCGATTCTAATGCTTTGTCAAGAAGCATCTTACCAGTATTTTTTCCAAAGTGTTCGCTAAAAATATTAATCCGTTCAATTTCCATTCCTTTGGGATCTTTAACATCTGCTTGTGAATTTCCAAAGTTGATTTTCAAATAACCGATTGCTTTTTCATTCAGTTTAGCAATGTAAAAACTTGAATCCGGGTTTGATAAAGACTGTTTAAGCACTTTCTTACCAAATCTGGCTTGAACATACATTGTCAAATCACTTTCTTTTATATTAGCCGGTATTGTCTTAACAAAAGTTTTTACTGAAATATCCTGCAGTTCATCTAAGTCACTTATTCCACAATTAATGATAATAGTTTTGTTGATCATTCAGTTTATAAAAAAAGTACTTGAGCCTCATACAATTAGAGTTTAAGTCAAAGTGTTCATCCATTCAACATTTAATTCTGGGTTGATATTTTTCCACCTCGCACCGTAGCTCCGAGGACTAAGCCTCCACCGATTAAAACCAGGTTTTTAATAATGTATTGTCCCTCGAGTGTAAGCCCATATGGGAAATGAGTCCAAACGGTATCAGGCAACATAATTAATGGTAATGCAGTCCCTGGCATTTGAAGGAATAACAGTAGAAGTGTTAGACGCATATGCATTCCTGTTATCAAACCAATTCCAATTGTAGTTTCCCATAATGCTAGAATTGGTATAAAAATGTCGGGGTTGATAAAATAGATGGTGTTTCTCACAAGATTCTCTTCGGGACTTAACCCGGGAAAAAATTTTAACAAACCAAACCAGAAAAACACAACTCCTAAACTAATTCTAAGGATGATAAGACCGTTTTTTCCCATCCAGGTAGTTATGGTTTTGTCTAGTTTATCAAAATATTTTCCGACAATTTTTTCCTCAAATGTTGCCATATTATTTTACTCGTCGTTTAAGTTCAATGATCTCAATCTTAAAAAACTAAAGATTATAAAATTTTTATTTTTACGGTGAATAAGAATAACACACTATAATTTATTGAACTCTATTTTACTGATAAGGGTTCATACGTGTCAGGAACAACTGTTTACAAAATAGGTTTTGATGATTTAATTGTCAAAGAATGATTACTAATTTTCCACTACGGATTTACTCAATAGTGAAATGCCCCCGGTCATCGTATAAACGTTCTTGTAACCATGTTTACTTAATAGATTGGCGGCATACCGACTGCGAATACCATGCTGGCAAACAATAACATATTTGCTTTCTATAGAAAGCTGTTCTAATAATATACTGTAATCAGTTGTTATTGGAATGTGGCGTGAGGTGTAAGGGAAAGTATCTTGCTGTTTTCTCTCTTTCTCCGTTCTAATGTCAATCATTTCAAATTCATTTGGAGATAAGTTTGATAACTCTTCAATATTAATTTCCAAATCAGGCTTATCGCTTTTTTTAATGAGTTCTGCAGATTTCGATTTATTTGATAAATTTCTACAAACCAGGCATTGTGGATTCTGAAACCGCTTAATTTTTCGGATTGACAAATTATTTAGATCAACTAAAGTTAAATTTGATTCGCTTAATTCGTTGGAAATACCAAGCAGATACTTTAATGCTATATTTGCCTGCATTGTTCCAAGGACACCAGGAACAGCACCCAAGACGCCAACCTCAGCGCAAGAGCCAATACAACCAGGTTGTGGTATCTCTTCCCAAAGACATCGAATACAAGGTGAGTTTTGTTCAGGCAGATAACTCCATAGTTGCCCTTCGAACTGATAAATGCTTGCGGATATAACCGGTTTCTTTAACTTAACTGCTGTGTCACTTATTAAAAACTTTGTTTCGAAATTGTCCGTACAATCTAATATTAAATCGTATTTATTAAATATTGATTCAATATTATTTTGTGATAAAATTTCAGCATGCTTATTAACTTTAATAAACGGATTCGTATTTGAAATAAACTTTGCAGCAAGCTCAACTTTTGGTTTACCGGTATCATTAAATTGATAAAAAGTCTGTCTGTGTAAATTACTGATATCAAGATTATCAAAATCACAAATACCAAGAGTCCCGACACCGGCAGCAGCTAAATATTGTAAAACCGGGCAGCCCAAACCACCAGCACCAACAATCAGCACACTGCTATTTTTTAATTTCTCCTGTCCACCAGGACCAACTTCAGGCAGAAGCGTTTGGCGTGAATAGAATAACTCCTCTTCTTTGTCTCTGGCATGAGAATTTTCTGTGCAGGCTGTGCAATTAACCCATTCTGCTGATCCATCAGAATAGTATTCTTTTTTCCAGATAGGTAGTCTTGTTTTAACTTCATCAATAATATAACGGCAGGCTTTAAATGCCGCATCACGATGAACTGCGGTGACCCCTATCCAAACTGCAAGTTCTCCAATTTCAAGATGACCAATACGGTGAATGCAGCGGGTATCCAAAATATCAAATTTGTTTCTTGCTTCAGATAAGATAAGATTAGCTTCCTTTTCTGCCAGCTCATTGTAAGCTTCATATTCAAGGCTCGTAACAGCTTTCTCGTCATGATAATTTCGAACCCAGCCCTCGAAACTTGCAAAACCACCAGCAGAGGAATTAGCTAATTCTTTTTTCAGCAGATCAACATCGATAAGTTTATTTAACAAGGCGAACATATTTTATTCAACCTCCGGCAACTGGTGGAATGAACACAACTATATCTTTGGGAGAAAGAGCAGTATCCCATTGCACAAATGAATCATTAATTGCAACTTTTATCTGTTGTTTATTGAAATTAAAGTTGTGAAGTGATGCAAGCTCATCATAAAGTTGTTCTGCTGTAACTGCGGATGTATCTATTGTTTCTTCACTGATCCCTCTTAATTCCCGTAATGCAGCAAAGTAACAAATCTGAACTCGTTTTGCTTTGGAGTCAATCATAATATATACTCAGGTTTCTCAATAATTTTCTGCACTTAGAATCGATTTATAAAAGATAATTAATAAATAAGGATAAGGTAAGCAAATTGCTTAAAGTAATCTACCCGGCTTGCAAGGGTAAGATAAAACGTAAAAGCCACAACAAAAAAATCATCGTTGGCAAATCATCTGATAATATTTTAATCTTTATATTTCGACAATTTTTTATCGAATTTAAATTATAGTTGAGGATAATGAAGGTTCTAAAATTTGGCGGTACATCAATCGGCACAGCTGAAAGATTTAAGGAGGTTGCAAAACTAATTTCTAATGATGAAAAGAAAATTGTTGTTCTCTCCGCAATGTCCGGCACAACAAACTCACTTGTTGAAATTGCAGAGCATCTTTACACGAAGGATAATGATACCGCAATTAAATTAATAGATAAACTTGAGAAAAGTTATTCAAAGGTAGTCGACGAACTTTATAGTGATAAACCTATAAAACAAAAAGGATTTGAACTTATAAAATCCCATTTCGATTATTTGCGTACTTTCACACAGGATTTATTTACTGCTTACGAGGAGAGAGCTGTACTGGCTCAGGGAGAATTGATATCTACTGCAATGTTTCACAACTACTTACTTGAACAGAAAGTGGATGCGGTGTTACTTCCTGCATTAAACTTTATGAGAATAGATACAAACAACGAACCGGATAATTATTACATCAAAGAAAATCTTAACCGTGAACTCAATCAGTATCCTGATAGCAATCTATTTATAACACAGGGCTACATTTGTCGAAACCTGTATGGTGAAATAGACAATCTTAAGCGTGGTGGCAGTGATTATTCGGCTTCACTTATCGGGGTTGCAGTGGAAGCTGAGGAAATTCAGATATGGACAGATGTAAACGGTTTTCATTATAATGATCCACGTTTCGTTGATGATACGCAACCCATTCCGCGGCTTTCCTTTGACGAAGCCGCAGAACTCGCATACTTTGGTGCTAAAATTTTGCATCCTTCAAGTGTATTCCCTGCAAAAGAATCCAACATTCCTGTGAGATTAAAAAATACGCTCAACCCGAATGAACCAGGGACTATCATCTCTTCTAAAGCCAAAGGGAAAGGTATAAAAGCAATTGCTGCAAAGGATGGTATTACTGCCGTTAAAATAAAATCGGGAAGAATGCTGCTGGCTTACGGTTTTATAAGAAAAGTGTTTGAAGTTTTTGAACGTTATAAAACACCGATTGATATGATAACAACTTCGGAAATAGCTGTGTCGGTAACGATTGATGATAAATCACAGTTGCCCAAAATTGTGGAAGAATTGAAAAATTATGGTTTTGTTGAAGTAAATGAACAGATGACTATCATTTGCCTTGTTGGTGACAATATAATTGAGCAAAAGGGTTATATAAATGAAGTTTTCGAAGCATTGAAGAATTTTTCTATCAGAATGATTTCTTACGGCGGAAGCAGACATAACATTTCAATTCTTGTTGAATCTGAGGATAAAAAACAAGCGTTAATCGCATTAAATCAATTGTTTCGTTAAGATATGTTCAGCAAAGATTTAATAAATATTTTTACCTCCTTTAAAACGCCATTTTATTATTACGATTTGGATTTACTGCGAACCACAATTGTGAGTTTAAAAAAAGAAGCAGATAAATATGGGTTTGTTGTTCACTATGCTGTTAAAGCAAATGCAAATGATAAAATATTAAAGATAATAAATGAAAATGGTTTGGGTGCAGACTGTGTCAGCGGAAATGAAATTTCAAAATCAGTAGAGATGGGATTTAGTACCAAGGATATAGTCTTTGCCGGTGTAGGTAAAACAGATGAAGAAATAAACCTTGCCCTTAAGAATGATATCTTTTGCTTTAATTGTGAATCATTACAGGAACTTCAAGTTATAAACCATCTCGCAAACAAGATGGGGAAAATTGCAAATGTGGCTTTGAGGATAAACCCAAATGTTGATGCAAAAACACATTATTACATCACAACAGGTTTGGAGGAAAATAAATTCGGAATAAATCAGTGGGAACTTGATGAATTATTAATTGATCTTAACACCTTTACTAACATTAAGCTTACGGGATTACATTTTCACATTGGTTCACAAATAACTGATCTTGAAGTATTTAAGGGATTATGCATCCGTGTTAATGAAATAAATAAGTGGTTCAATGAACATAATATCAATACCTCACATATTAATGTTGGCGGCGGGTATGGTGTAAATTACGAAGACCCCGAAAAAAATAATATCCCCGATTTCAAATCCTTTTTTAAAATCTTTAATGATTTATTAGCGCATAAACCCAATCAAAAAATTCATTTTGAATTAGGCAGAACAATTGTGGCGCATTGCGGAACACTTATTTCAAAGGTGCTTTATATAAAAAAAGGAATTAATACCAGCTTTGCTATTCTTGATGCTGGTATGACGGAGCTTATACGTCCAGCTTTATATCAGTCGTATCATAAAATACAGAACTTATCGTCGAACGGGAAACTAAAGCGGTATGATGTAGTAGGTCCAATTTGTGAATCTTCGGATACATTTGGAAAATCTGTTTTATTACCTGAAACGAAAAGGGGAGATATAGTTGTCATTAGATCTACCGGTGCATATGGTGAAGTAATGTCTTCTGGTTATAACTTGCGTAGCAAAGTAAAAGCCGTGTATTCGGATGAGATATAGAGAATAATATACTGCGACCACATATCATATCTGTTTGGCGGTTCTTGCTATAGTGGTAACACAGGAAAATATCCCTAGTAATTTAGAATGGAACCCACAATAGTGTTATTACGTCTTAAAATCAACAATTTTATTTTTATACATCTGGCAGATTTGCTATTTTGTTAAAATTAAAAATAGGAGTTGGTTATGTCTTACAGAGAACAACAAAAATTGTTAGAAGCATTAAAAAAATATGAAAGAAATTTTAATGGAAAAGAGCTTGATGATTATAAAATGTTTGTAAAAAGACAAAAAGATGATGAAGATTTTGATTCAATTTCTATGAGGCGGTTAAAAGAGCTTTACGATAAATACAGTAAACCAGCAGACTTCTCCAAATATGATAAATACTTCAAAAAACGTCAAGATAAGGACGAAGAGAAGAATAATCACACCTAATTTCAGTTCATTTTTCTTTGTTAAAAATTTTTAATGTGAGTAGTTTTGTTTTTCTATTTCTAGATCGAGGATCTGATGAATTTTAAGTTAATGCACCGCATCTTTGCTGCGGTTGTTTTTATAATTTCTTTAATTACTTTTTGGAGCACCGTTCAGCCAAGTGTTTCCTTTTGGGATTGTGGAGAATTTACGGCTGCCGCTTACTCATTGCAAGTCCCACATCCTCCTGGCGCCCCTTTTTTCCTGCTACTAGGAAATATATTTTCTAAAATACCCTTTATTGATAATGTCGGTTATAAGATGAATCTTATCTCCGTCTTTTCAAGTGCCCTCGCTATTTTATTCCTTTATCTTGTTGCTGTAAAATTGATCAATAATTACAAGGGTAAGAAACCCGAAACTTTGCAGGAAGCACTAGGTACTTTTATTGCTGCAGCAATAGGTGCACTTGCATTTGCCTTTAGCGATACCTTTTGGTTTAACGCTGTTGAAGCAGAAGTTTATGCATTAAGTACTTTGCTTGTGGCTGCAATTACCTATCTTATCATTAGATGGTATGAGAGGGCAGACGAAAAGGACAACGAAAAATACATACTTATGATAGCTTATCTTATTGGCTTATCAACTGGTGTGCATTTAATGAGTGTTTTGACAATAGTACCGGTTGCGATGGTAATTGCTTTCAGAAAGTACATTACCGACGAAGAAGCATTAAAGAGGACGGAGTATATTCTTCTGCTTCACGCAGGAGTAATTTTATTTTTTGCCCTTATCTGGTGGGCAGGGGAAACTTCCGTAACACCACCCACTCAGGAACAGTATAAAGATTTCGATTCGAAATTTAAACTATTCATCCTTGGTGTTAGCATTGTTATCCTATTAATTTTTAGAAAGAAACTCTTTAACCGAAATTCAATATACGTTCCGCTCATCATTGGTAGCGTGGCGCTCTTTTTCACATATCCCGGTGTAGTTAAATATTTCCCGGCACTTATGAATACATTGGCTGGTGGCAGCTTAGCTGCCCAAATCATTTTTCTGATTGCATTGTTTGGTGCTATAGGCTTTACTATTCATTATACGGTTAAGAATAACAAACCTACACTTCATCTTGTGGTTTCATCACTTCTGTTTATAATCATTGGCTTTACCACATTTTCTATGGTTATAATCAGGGCAAATCAAGACCCTCCAATGAATGAAAATTCGCCTAAAACATTTCCCGAACTTGAATCCTATCTAAACAGAGAACAGTATGGTGATTTCCCAACTTTTAAAAGACGTTTTGCTACAGAACCACATCAGATGGGAGTTTATACAAATTACAATAGTGATCTCGATTTCTTTTACAGATATCAGATGAATCATATGATGACAAGATACTGGTTGTGGAACTTTGCCGGCAGGGAAGGCTGGAGACAGGATGATGGTGTAGACATTGCTCCCTTTAATGGTATTGGTAATGTTGTTGGTGTGTTGTTAGGTAAACTACGCTTTGGCGGTGAAATGTCCTATTCTCTTTTCGCAATTCCTTTTCTAATGGGTTTGTTTGGAATTTATTACCATTTCAAAAAAGATTGGAAAATGGCAACAATATTTATGGTAATGTTTATTTTTCTGGGTTATCTTACTGCATTCTATCAAAACCAGCAGCAACCGCAGCCAAGGGAGAGGGATTATTTTTATGTAGGCGCTTTCTTTGTGTACGGAATCTGGATTGCTTTTGGCGTGCGTGGTTTGTTTGATCTTGTTCAGGAAAAAGTAAAAAGTGCTTCCGTTCAAAAATATGCATTGACAGGTGTTCTCGGTCTTGCTCTAATATTCATTCCATTTAGAATGATCCAGGCAAATTATTTTACGCATGATCGTTCTATAAACTGGATTCCATGGGATTACTCGTATAATATTCTTCAAAGCTGTAAACCTAATGCTGTATTATTTACTAACGGAGATAACGATACCTTCCCGCTATGGTACCTGCAGGACGTGGAAGGTGTAAGACGGGATATAAAAATTGTAAATCTTAGTTTACTTAACACCGAGTGGTATATCATACAGTTGAAGAATAATGATCCATATAATGTGGGAACAGTCAGGTTGCGATTAAGTGATGCGCAGATTGATAAGTTAAGACCAATTCAGTGGGAACCAAGAAATATTTCAATTCCTACACCCAAACCAAAGAATGAAACCGAATTAGCTGAAATCATCGAAAAATATAACATTATGGATACAACTACTCTGTCTTCAGGTAGTATAACATGGAATATGCCGAACACGCTTACGTTTGGTGATGTGAAAGCTGTAAGAGTGCAGGATCTGATGGTTAAAGAAATTATTGAAGCGAACAACTGGCAAAGACCAATTTATTTTGCCGTTACCTGTTCCGATGACAGCCGGATAGGGCTTGGAAACTTTTTGAAAATGGAAGGAATGGCATTCCAGTTAGTCCCTGAACAACGATCTGCGGGGATTGAGTTCGTCAATGAAAAAGCACTTTCAAATGCATTGATTGAAAATCCGGGTTACAGCAAAGATTATATGCCGGGATTTAAGTTCAGAGGCCTTAATAATCCGGACATCTTTTTTGATGATAATCATAAGCGAATGACTCAAAATTACCGTAATGCTTTTATTAGATTAACTGTATACTATTTAAATGAAAATAAAAATAGTAAAGCAATAGCAGTTCTCGATGAAATGAATGAGAAACTTCCTTACAAAAATTTAGGAATTGATACCGGGCTATTATTCGAAGTTGCAAGTTTATATTTAGACGCTGGTGCAAGAGATAAATATGAACAGTTTGCAGTTGATATAGAGAAACAAGCGCTTGAATCAATAGAAAGAAATCCTAATGATGTTGAATCATATTATAATCCTTACCGGTTGCTTTTGGAGACTTATGAAAATCTTAAAGCGTATGAAAAAGCAATTGGTATATGGGAAAAGTTAAAAGTGCTGTATCCTAACGATCCTGCCATTGAAGCAGGTATAAAGAAGTATAAGGACTTAATGGCTCAAAGAGATAGTACAATTAAATAATTGTAACATAACACATTTGTTAAACTTATAAGCGGCACTTTCGCCGCTTATTTTTTGTAATTTTTAATATGAAGATTCTACTAGTTGCGCTATCCGGCATTGGCGATGCTCTTATGTTTACTCCCGCTTTAAAAATGTTAAGACAGGATACGCCGGATGCAATAATTGACGCACTTGTGATGTTTAAAGGAGCTACTGATATTTTTAAAGATAATCCGCACCTGAATAATGTTTATCATTTTGATTTCCTTAAAGAAGGTGCAGTTAATTCATTAAAATATATACTAAGATTAAGAAAAAAATATGATGCAACGATAAATGTTTATCCTTCGAACAGAAAGGAATATAATATTATTAATTTTTTATTAGGTGCAAAAAAACGAGCGGGTGTAAAATATTTGAGGGAGGATTTTCAAAATTTTGGATTTTTAAATAATGTAAGAGTAATTGAAAATGATAGGATCCACAATGTGGAAACAAATATAAAACTAACCGAAGCGGTAATCGGTAAAAGTTTTAAAGATGAACCACCTCTTGATATTTATCTATCCGATACAAATAAGAATTCTGCAAATGAATTATTATCAAATGCTGGAATAAAGCAAGATGAATTAGTTGTAGGTTTCCATCCCGGTTGCGCAACATTTAAGAATCATATAAAGAGAAGATGGGAACCTGAAAAATTTGCTGAACTTGGCCACAGGTTGATTGAAAAGAAAAATGCAAAAGTTTTGATATTTGGAGGGGAGGATGAAAATGATTTAAAAAATGAAATAGCAAATAAAATTGCTTCTGCGAATGTTTTTGTTATTAATGCAGGAAGTATTTTGGAGAGTGCAGCAATAATGAACCGCTGCAATGTATTCGTTACTAATGATTCGAGCCAGATGCATATTGCTGCAGCTTTGAGATTAAAAACAGTTGCTATTATTGGTCCAACTAATACGTATTATATCCATCCATGGAAAACAGATCATAAAATTGTAAGCTTAAACTTGGAATGCTCACCGTGTTTCTTTTACTCACCCCGCCCGCTTATATGTAACCGTGATGATGTAAAATTTAAATGTATAAAAGAGTTATCTGTTGATATGGTTTATGAATCTGTTATAAGTTGTTTAATAGATTGATTATAAACATCATATACATATTTAGATGTTTCTGAGATGTCATAACCTTCAATAAATTTGGTCGGATATTTAATCTATAAATTTAGTTCTTAATCATAGCTCATTAATTTTTTTGCAATTCAAATTGCAGATTTAAGCATACCCAGTATCCAGCCACGAAAAGTTGCTCTATATCTTTCCTATAAATTTTTGCCGCAACAACTAGTAAAAGATTAAATTTTTTATATTTAATCATATCTTTATTATGACTGATTAACTTTTAGTAAATATTGAATAAAAAGCGATTCCGCTTTGGAAATGATTTTTTATAGATTTTGATTATGGGAAATTCAGCTGAAATAATAGGTCGAACAAAAGAAAAATCGAAATTGCATCTGGCGTTAGACCAAGCTCGAAATGGAACAGGCGGTCTGTTGCTTGTTAACGGTGAAGCCGGTGTTGGTAAAACAACTTTAATTGAGGAAGTTTTATCTCACAGTGGATCTGAAGTATTGATAAGTAGAGCGAATGAAGAAGGTAATCCGCCTTATAGTTTAATCACATCAATCTTAAGAATCTGTTTAAGAAAAAACACGAATTGGGCGGATCATGCAACTATTGAATTTCTATCATATATATCCTCGCGAATAAACAATCACCCAATACTTATCATTGCATCGTACCGCAGTGATGGAATTACACGTGGTCATAAGATAAATCGACTTCGGGGTGATTTAAGAAGAGCACGTATATTGAACGAGATCAATATTACTACTCTCGATTTGGAAGAAACACGATCATTTATTTCTAGACTCCTAAATAAATCGCCTTCTTCTGAACTAAGTGATCTTTTATATTCAAGAACGCAGGGAATTCCCTTTTTTATAGAAGAACTTACAAACGCTCTGAACGAAAGTGGCAATATTGATAAAAGTGGTAATGAAGCAATACTGTTGAATATTGATAATTTTCTGCTACCAGAAAGCATCAAGGATACCATTCTCCAGAATCTTGATTCTCTAACCTCTGAATCAATTCAACAAATTGAATTAGCGGCTGTTGCAGGAATTGAGTTTGATCTTAATATGATTGTTGATTTAAATGGTAACGATAAAGGTTTAGATGCACTATTCGAGAAAAACTTAATCAGAGAAAAAGAGAGCAACATTGCCGAATTTAGACATGCATTAATACGTGAAGCAGTTGAAAGTGAGATGATGTGGACAAGAAGAAAAAAACTTCACAGGCAAATTGCAGCTTATTTAGAAAATAAAAACACTTCACCTGAAATTGTTGCAGAGCACTGGATTGCTGCAAACGAATTAGACAAAGCAAGAAAATCACTGACTGAATCAGCGGAGACATCATGTTCTATGTATGCTTTTGAAGATGCTTCCGAATATGCAAATAAAGCACTTGAAATATGGCCTGATAATAAAGATGAAACCGGTCGTATAGAAGTATTAAAAAGGTTGGCCCACTGCTCGCAATTAAGCGGAAAACTTAACGAAGCTATTCGTGCGTTAAAAGAAATTATTGAGAGTCAAGGTGTCGCTGAGCAACACCAATTAGCAGCAGAAGTTTTTCGTTCACTTGCAACAGTGTATGGATTAAAAGGTTCCTGGGAGCTTTCAGTCGCAACAAGAATTAACTCGGCAGAAGAGTTTGAAAAAGCAGGATTATCAGCAGATGCAGCATCAGAATATCTTGCCGCTGCAGGAAGATATGTGGGAATGATGCAAACCAATAGCGCACTTGATGTGGTTAACAAATCTATCGACCTTGCTCAAAAGGCAAACCGAATTGATATTGAAGCAATGGCCAGAGGATTATGTGGAAATATTTTATCAATGCAGGGTGAATTTGATAAGGGTAGAGAAATTGTACAGCAGGCTTTATCATTAGCATTAAAAAACAATGAAACAGATGCAGCTTCTATTATCTACAGGAGATTGGCCAGTGCATTAGAATATGCTTCAGATTATCTGTCCGCTCGTGATGCATATTACAACGCATATAATTTCTGCGTAACGGAAAGTAAAGATGTAAGTGCTCAAATATGTCTAAGCTGTATGTCTTATACATTATTTCAGACAGGAGAGTGGAAAAAATCTTTAGAGTTTTGTCGTGAAGTAATTAGCAGTGTTAACACACCTGAGAACTCTATTCCTGTTGGATATTCGATGATGGGATTAATTTTTGCTTTTAGAGGAGAAACGAAGAAAGCATTTAAGAATCTTAAAAAGGGGTTAAGACTAGCCAGAAAACTCAATGTTACTGCGGCTGAACTATTAGTTCTGTGGGGACTAGCAGTTGCTTACGAAAATGATTCTGATATTCCATCTGCAATTGAGAATTACCGTTCTGTAATTACTCTTTGGGAAAAGACTCAGGATCATCATGATATTATCCCGGTCTTCATTTGGGCATCTAAAATATTTGCCAGTAAAAACTTAGGAAAAGAGGCCACACAATGTGCGGAAGCCCTAGCATCAATTGCATCTGCTACCGGGAATCCGGAAGCAATGGCTGCACTCGCTTATACTCTCGGTGAAAAAGCACTTCTTAATAATAATGTTGATGAAGCAATAACCCAATTTTCTCAAGCTCTGAATCATATTGACAAACTGGAAATACCATTAGAAAAACTCTTTATTGAACTTAGATTAGGAACTGTTTTAAGTACTAAAGAAAGTTCAAAAGCAGCAATTAATCATTTTAATAATGCGATAAGGATCTCCAAAAAATTAGGTACTAGACCGTTCTCTGAACAAATTGAGGATATAATTAAAACTGTAGGCATCGATACAAAGCAGAACAGGAAAGAAGATTCTGATGAGAGAAAAGTTAGAGGAGGCTTAACAAAAAGGCAGTTAGGGATTCTTGATTTATTATCACAAGGATTAACTAACAAAGAAATAGCCGCGAAACTATTCCTCAGCACACGCACAATAGATATGCATGTAAGCCATGTATTAGAAAGATTAAACTGCCGCAGTAGGATTGAGGCCATTAATAAGGCCAAAGAGCTAGGAATTTTATAGCTACTTCTATAATCCATTCTTTTTACATTCTTAACATTTTTCATATTAAAATACAGTAACAAACGTAGGTAAATACGGTAATCCTTACGTTGTTGTGCCCTCTCTCAGAGTCTATTTTTGTTCTAGAAGTTAAAGAAAAAATATTTTCACAAAAGAAATGAAATGGCTCAAAAATTATCAAAATCGATAGGAACCTGGGAGGTCGGGGTATCAGCTGTTGCCTTAGTTGTAGCTGCAAGTACTCTGGTAAGTGATTTTACAGGATATTTTACACTTGGAGCAGCTTTTGTTATTGCACTCATGATTGCATTTCTGATTAATCTTTTACTTGGTGTGTCGGCCGCGGATTTAACTGTTGCATACCCAAAAGCAGGTGCTCTTTACGATTATGCAAGGGCAATCATTGGAGGTAAGAGGGGAAAATTCATCGGTATGTTTCTGGGTTTAACATTCTTCGGAATGAGTGCGTTTGCAATGTCTGGTGAAACAACCGCAGGGGGTTATGCTCTTCAAGCATTTTTCAATTTAGATGCTGATGTTAAATATTTTATTGTTCTCTGCAGCGTTCTTGCCCTAATACCAAACATCTTTGGAATTAAAACCGCATCCTGGATAAGTGCATTTCTATTATTATTTATGCTCGGTGTAAGATGGTTCTTTGGTATTGCAGGATTTTCAGGAATCAGCGGAACAGGATCCTGGAATATTGACAACCTACAATCGAGTGTCGGCTTATTTGATTTATTTGGTGAAGGTGGAATATTATCTGCCGGACTGGCCTTAGCAATTTGGAGTTTCATAGGAATTGAATTTGCCTGTTCTCTTGCAGAGGAAACAAGAGATCCGAAGCAAAATATTCCCCGGGGAATAATCTTTGGACTCATTAGTATTCTTGTAACTTCTCTTTTAATGGGATTGGGTGTTACCGGAACCTTGCCTATTGAACAGTGGCAAGCTATTACGTATAGTGAGTTAGGTAAAGGTGGAGAATTGCCACAGCTTGCTGTTGGGCAGATAATGTTTGGTAAAGTTGGTTTCATTCTAATGGCATTATCTTCATTCTCCGCAACACTTGGCTCACTTACGGTCGCTTTCGCTGCAATGCCACGCATCATTTACAGTATTGCGAGAGACGGACGTTTTTTTGGTCCCGCATCAGTTTATTTTGGAAAGCTTCATCCAAAATTTAATACACCTGTTACTGCGACAGTATTAACATTTGTGGCGTTTGTTCTTCCTGCACTTTACAGCAGTGAAGTAATTGATTGGGTCTACTCAGCAGCATATTTGTGGATTTTACTTTACGTGGTATTTCATCTTTTTGCATTGATCAACAGGATTAAATATCCAAACTCCCAAAAAGCTTTTAGTGGAAAATGGTTTAACGCTGTTGCAGTACTCGGTATGGTAATAACGCCCATTGGTTTACATTACGCATTTGAAGGGGTTCATGAGTATTATGGATTGCGTGCAGGGATTGTGTTGCTTATAGCTTTAGGTGTTTCAATGGTTTCTTTTATGTTGCCCAAATATGTAGCAAACAAATCATACCATATACGTAATAAAGGAACTAACAAAAGTTCCTTGAAAGAAGAAATAATATTAACCCCATAATTATAATAAAAACAACTATTTAATAACTATACAACGGAGAATTAATATGTGTTTAGCTCATCAATTGGATACCACAAAGTCAGAAGTGTTTGCTGAAAACTTGCTAGATATGTTAAATCAGGGTGCACTTGCAGTAATGATTTCTATTGGTCATCGGACAGGACTTTTAGATGCAATGAGTACATTGCCACCTTCAACTTCCGATGAAATTGCAGATACGGCAGGATTGAATGAACGATATGTTCGCGAATGGCTTGGTGCAATGGTTACCGGAAGAATTATTGAACACAATCCGATAAATAAGACCTACTCACTTCCTGCAGAACATGCTGCATTTCTCACCAGGGAAGCTGGTGCAGATAATATCGGAGTATTCGCTCAATATATCCCGCTACTTGGAGCTGTAGAGGACAAAATTATTGATCGTTTTCAAAGCGGCGGTGGTGTACCATACACTGAATTTGGACGCTTTCATGAAGTTATGGCTGAAGACAGCGGCCAAACTGTCGTATCATCTTTAATCGATCTTATTCTTCCTTCAGTTCCCGGGATAGTTAAGAAACTTGAAGAAGGAATTGATGTGCTTGATCTTGGATGCGGAAGAGGAAAAGCCCTGAACCTTATGGCAAGGGTTTTTCCAAACAGCCGCTTCGTAGGTTATGATCTAAGTGAAGAAGCGATAAATTATGCAAGAAATGAAGCTGAGCAATTAAATCTTAATAACGTAAAATTTGAGGTTAAAGATTTAACATTTTTCAATAAGGAAGCACCTGTAAAGAAATTTGATTTTATAACAACGTTTGATGCGGTTCACGATCAGGCAAGACCAGATAATTTACTTAAAGGAATTTACAAAGCATTGAAAGACGATGGAACTTATTTGATGCAGGATATTTCGAGTTCAAGTGAACACCATAAAAATATGGAACACCCGGTTGCACCATTACTATACACTATTTCAACAATGCATTGTTTGACTGTGTCTCTGGCTCAAGGTGGAATGGGATTGGGTACGATGTGGGGAAGAGAAAAAGCTATGGAAATGTTAGATGACACAGGTTTCCAAAATATAGAGATTAAAAAATTCGAACATGATTTTCAAAACGATTACTATATAATTCAAAAATAGAAAAATAACCCTTGCAGTCACTAATGAATTAGTGGCTGCAATTTAATTGGAGTTATGAATGAGGGTTATATTTACTTGTTGTATACAAGGTATTAAATTTTTAAACACCATATCGTTAATGATGTTTCCTCTTGTAACTCTTTATGTCCGGGAAGTTTATTAAGTAAATTTCATCAAAAAAGTACTGATTGAAATCATCAGGGGTATTGATTGAGTCCTTGTAAATAACCGATTTTGCATACTATCTTATCACCCTAATAAAGTACCCTCCACAACAAATATAAAGTATTAAAAACTATCAGTCTCATATAAATTAATTACATGGTATAGTTATTGTTCTAACATTTACTCTTGAAATGATTATTCTCGTTGGTATTATTAAAATTTTGTATTACTTTCATTTTCATTATTTATAAAAAGTAGACTTTTCCCAATATTCTCATATGATCATACACAGAACTGCACCTCTGCTACTTATCATTGCTTCCCTTTCATCTTCTATTATCAATGCACAGGATGAGCATAACAGTCCATTTAATTTGGATGAAACAAGAGAAGCATTATTATTAGGTACAGGTGCACTTGTAGGTGTAGCAGGATTAACATTAACTTTAAATTTGCAACCACTTACTGTTGATCAAGTAAATGCTCTTAATCCCGCCGACGTTAATAGTTTTGATAGATCTGCGATAGGGCCAATAGAGAAAGAGAGTACCGAAGATATTTTACTTTATGCTTCGTTTGCATTTCCATTAAGCTTTCTTGCCTTTGAAGAAACACGAGATGATTTTCCTAAACTTTTATTAATGTATGGTGAGGTTTTACTTATTTCAGGTAGTCTTAATGGAATAGTAAAGGGAATTACAAAAAGAACAAGACCTTATGTATATTCGGATGAAACACCAATGGATGATAGAACAACAACAGCAGCACGTGTTTCATTTTATTCCGGGCATACTTCTCTTTCTGCTGCAATTACATTTTTTACAGCCAATGTTTTTACAAGTTATATCTCTGATAAGACTACCCGGATAATAATATGGAGTGCGGCAGCTCTATACCCAGCAGTAATCGGATATTTACGCGTTGAATCTTCTAGCCATTTCCCTACAGATGTAATCGTTGGATATATTGTTGGTGCAGGAATTGGATTTCTTATTCCAGAATTGCACAGAGTACAAAAAGAAAATAATTTTTCCTTCAACACAATGTTATATGAAGACGGAGGAGGATTAGGAATTACAGTTAACTTCTAATTGTGTTATTAGTTATATTATTCCTCGATTAACAATACGACTGATTCAGGGAGAAGTCGTAAATTAATACCACAATTTCACCTCAATTCTTTTATTAATTTAACACGATGGAATAGAAAACGGACTGAAAAAGAAAACATTATGGAACACAATTTGTTCAACAATTTTAATAAAAATTGCGAAACATTTTAATAATTTCTACAAATATTTTTACATTTCTTATGTAACTATCAATCAATTAAATATTTAGTATAAATGAATTCTTTTATTAAGTCGCTAATATTAATCTCAATCTCAATAGTCATTTTACTTTCGTGCAGCAAAAACAATCAGAACACGATAAGTGGCGAAGTGGTTTACCCGAAACCTATTACTTTAACGGAAGAAGCAGTCGTTAAAATCCAACTTCTTGATATTTCAAAACGAAATGAAAAAGTGAAGGTTATTGCGGAGAAGATTATAAAAAATCCAGGGCAGATCCCAATTGCGTTCGATATTCAGTATAATCCTGGAGATATATTGCCAATTAACACTTATTCTTTAAAAGTAATTATAGAAGATAATGGTTCCCTTCTCTTCACAACTGATACAATGTATCCGGTAATTAACAATGGTATCGCAGAAGGTATAAAATTAAAAGTAGTTCCAACTGATAGTAAGTTAAAACTTGAAACAGAAGGTGTGAATAGCACAACACAAAAATTTAATGTAAACACCCCAACAGAAATTGCTGCACTGGTAGATGAGATGCAATTAGTTACCGGCAAATGGTACATGGGAGAAGCCAAGTCTACTTTTCAAGCGTACTATGCAGGAGATGAACTTAAGCTAATTATCGAAAAGATGGATATGGGAGAATATGGATCATCGGAGTATAGATATTATTTCAAAAATGGATATCTGTTTTATTATGAACAGAATGGCAAGCGGACAGCTCCGAATTCTAAGCATCCGGATGAAGCTGATAATGTAAACGTAGTTATGCATTTTGATAAAGAGGGAACACTTGTTGCTTCATCAAAAAA
>JARRKK010000004.1:26519-29710 GCA_037388105.1 Ignavibacteriaceae bacterium
CCCGTTAAATTGCACGATATTGAAGCCCCGGGAGTATTAAAACATTGTGAGGTTTTGGTGGCGATATCAAAGAATAATTATCAATTAGCTAAAAAATAATGATTATAATCTTCTCGCTTGAATAGAACAGAAAAATATAAATTGAATACATTTCTCACCCTAGGAAACTCAACAAGCTAAAAAATATCTTTCCCAAATTTTATTCATAATTGTTTTCGATCATTGGTCTTTGTTATTTCCGCATTTCAAGTTCTTTTTAATATATTTGTCACAACAAATTTGAATTTTTTATCCTGTTTAGGAACCATTCTATGTCCGCAAATATTGATCAGCTTTCAATTAACACAATCAGATTTTTAGCCGTTGATGCCGTACAAAAGGCAAATGCCGGTCATCCCGGGATGCCTATGGGGTGTGCACCGATCGGTTATCTGCTCTATACAAAGTACATGAATCATAATCCCGCTAACCCTAAGTGGTTGAACAGAGATAGATTTATTCTATCTGCAGGTCACGGAAGTATGCTGCTCTACTCGCTTCTTCATCTTTGCGGATATGATGTATCACTGGATGATTTGAAGAGTTTTAGACAATGGGAAAGTATCACTCCCGGGCATCCTGAATATGGTTTAACTCCTGGCGTAGAAACTACTACAGGTCCTCTGGGACAGGGGTTTACAAACACTGTGGGGATGGCAATCGCAGAAGCGTATCTTGCATCGATGTTCAATAAAGATGATGCAAAAATTCTGGATCATTACTTTTATGGTATTTGCTCGGATGGCGATATGATGGAGGGGGTTTCACACGAGGCAGCTTCATTAGCAGGACATCTTAAACTAGGTAAAATCATTTTCTTTTATGATGATAACAGTATTTCGATCGATGGCAGTACATCACTTGCATTTTCTGAAGATGTTGGAAAAAGATATGAAGCTTATAACTGGCAGGTGCTTCAGATTGATGATGTAAATGATCTTTCTCAAATTGATACTGCCGTAGCAGTAGCACAGAAGGAAACATCAAGACCAACTTTGATTATAACCAAAACACACATTGGATATGGAAGCCCCAACAAACAGGATACTGCAAGTTCACACGGATCACCACTTGGTGAGGAAGAAGTAAAACTCACTAAAGAAAATTTGAATTGGCCTACTGACAAAACTTTTTTTATTCCCAAAGAAGTGACTGAACATTTTAAACCAGTAAGATTGAAAGGGAAAAAATCTGAGGATGAGTGGAATAAACTATTTGAGAGTTATAAAGCCAAATATCCTAAAGAAGCAGCGCTTTTCATATCGGTAATGAATGGGGATTTTGGAAATAAATGGAAATCAAAACTGCCATCATATAAGAATCCTTCAGAAAAAGTGGCAACCCGTTCTGCATCCGGAGATGTACTAAATTCAATTGCGGAGTCATTACCAACATTGATAGGCGGTTCCGCAGATCTGGCACCCTCCAACAACACTATGCTAAAAGGCATTGATAAGTTCTCAGCAGAAAACAGAAGTGGGAGAAATTTTCACTTTGGTGTAAGAGAACATGGGATGGCAAGTATCTTAAATGGTATGGCTCTTTATGGTGGAGTAATACCATATGGTGGAACATTCCTCGTATTCTCTGATTATATGCGTCCGGCTATCCGACTGGCTTCTCTTTCCGGAATAAGAGTAATATATGTTTTTACACATGATAGTGTCGGTTTAGGCGAAGATGGACCAACACATCAACCAATTGAGCATATTGTGTCGATAAGAGCAATCCCTAAAGTTTTGGATATCCGTCCAGCAGATGCTAATGAAACAGTAAAGGCCTGGGAAATTGCTTTAGAGCATAAAGGCAGTCCGGTTGCATTATTCCTAACCAGACAAAAAATACCCGTTATTGACAGAATAAAATATGCGGATGCAGATAATTTGAAAATGGGTGCATACATAATTAGAGATGCAGGCGATGATCCGGATATAATATTAATTGCCGCAGGCTCTGAAGTTGCAATTGCGATTGAAGCAGCAGAAAAGCTGGTAGATCTGGATATACAGGCAAGAGTTGTTAGCTTCCCGAGCTGGGCATTGTATGAAAAACAGAGTACAGATTATAAAGAAAAAGTTTTTCCTCCATCAGTTAAAGCAAGAGTATCAATTGAAGCCGGGGTGAAACAGGGCTGGGAAAAGTATGTTGGGCCTCATGGTGGTTCAATCAGCATCGAAAAGTTTGGGGCGTCTGCACCGTATCAAATAATATTTGAAAATTATGGGTTTACTGTTGAAAATATTATTGCCACTGCAGATAATGTTCTGAAGAAAGTAAAACAATCTATTGAGTAAATTTATTCAGCGAGAGTAATAAGTATTCAACATCTTTTTATTTCTTCACTCAATGGTAAGTTGTTTATCTAAGCCTGGTTTCTATTTAAAATTTGGTGGATATTAATCATATAAGTGAAAAGGGTAATCGTTCTTGGCGGGGGAATGATTGGCAGTGCAATAGCTGCTGATCTTAGTAATGAATTTGATGTTACAATATCTGATAGAGATGCTGATAGATTACAATATTTACATACCCTCCATAAAACAAACACAATAGTCTGGGATTTTTCAAAAGAACTTGATTTAAGTGAATTACTTAAACCTTACGATTTGGTGATCGAAGCGGTGCCGGGTAATATTGGTTTTGAAACTCTGCAAGCAATCATATCGGCTGGTAAAAATGTTATTGACATTTCATTTTTTGGACGTGATCCGTTTGATTTATCGGAACTTGCCAATGATATGAAAGTTACTGCTGTTGTAGATTGTGGAATCGCTCCTGGATTGAGTAATATAATTCTTGGATATCATAATGAGCGAATGAATATTGACAACTTTAAATGTTATGTTGGAGGTTTACCATTCAAACGCAATTGGCCTTACCAGTATAAAGCGTTTTTTTCCCCTACAGATGTAATTCATGAATATCTACGTCCAGCACGTTTTGTGATTAACAATAAGGTTGTGACTAAAGAGGCCCTCTCTGATCCGGAATTTATTGAAGTTGACGGAATTGGAACATTGGAAGCATTTAATACCGATGGTCTGAGAACATTGTTGAAAACAATGAAGATTCCCAATATGATTGAAAAAACACTACGCTATCCCGGACATAGGGAGATAATGCATATATTAAAGTTTTCAGGATTCTTTAAG
>JARRKK010000005.1:0-33294 GCA_037388105.1 Ignavibacteriaceae bacterium
AGTGCATATATAACATATGAGCTCGGCTGTAATGAATCTTATGGATTTGATAACAGCAATCTTAAGTATGCATATAAACACCTTGTTGAGTACAAAGTTGAACATCACGAAGTCCAAAGAAACCTAGCTTTAATAGGTGAAAATATTGAAGGCGAAAGCTGGAAGATACGTCCTGAGATTTCAATTGATGAAGTAACAGAAAGAAATGTAAACACTTTTATTACGCATAATCAATTAGAGGATGGCTTCATTTCAATTGCACCGGGCAGTGTATGGAATACTAAAAGATATCCGAAGGAAAAGTATATTGAGCTTATAAAACTGCTAATCGATAAAAATGAAACCATACTGGTTATTGGGAGTGAAGATGATTCAGACTTATGTAGTGAGATCACGTCCCATTTCACAAACAATTTAATAAACATAGCAGGAAGGTTTCGTGTTATCGAAACTATTTACCTTTTGAGGAATTCTAAATTACTTATAACAAATGATAGTGCACCAACACATATGGGAATGTGTGTCGATATTCCGGTATTAACAATTTATTGCTCTACAATTAAAAAATTTGGTTTCTATCCATACAATAAGAAAAGCCAAACTATAAGTTTTGACGAATTAGATTGTAAGCCGTGCGGTATTCACGGTTATTCTGAATGTCCTCTGGGAACATTTGATTGTGGAAATAATTTAATGCCTGAAACGATTTTCCTAACAGCTCAAAAAATGTTGTCCACAAATGAATAATTCTGCTGAATTAATTAATATTGATAATGGTCACGAATTAGCTGTGAATTTTGCGAGTAAAGTATATAATTCCGGGCATATCTTTATTTATCCAACAGATACAATTTATGGTTTTGGCTGCAACCCATTTAACACTAGTTCATTGAAGAAATTAAATGCTATTAAAAACAGAGTTAGTAAAAAAGGGTATATACTATTAATCGATAGTTTAGAAATGCTGTTCAAGTATGCAGTTATGCCAGATGAGAAACAAATTGAGTTGCTTAATAGAATTTGGCCAAACCCGGTATCTATTATCCTAAAACTAAATGATACTTCAAAAAAAGAAGATAAATACACCTTTAGTATCTACTAGTGTGAATATTACAGGTGAAAAGCAATTAAACAACTTTATGGAGATTAAACGTGAATTTGCTGAAAAAGTCTCTGCAATTTTTTATACAAAAACTGAGACAAACGAAGAACCATCAACATTGATTGATCTTACAAAATCTAAACCGGTTATATTAAGGAAGGGCAAAATTAAATTCATAGAATTGTAATAGAAGTTGAGTAAATTTATTATTCAAATAAAAAATAGTATATATTACTAATGCCGATTCTTAAGTATATAAAAAATATTAAGAATTTCTCTGCACTCATTATTCCGGAGGATTCTTCACAGCAAACAACATCAATAAAGCTCTCGTTTTATAATCTGGTACTGATAGGTGTTATGTACACTTTTATAAGTGTGGTTGCCGGTTTTTTTATTTTAACGCTTACAGGATTAGATTTTTATTTACTTCCTTCGAACACGACTTTAAAAGAATCAGATAGAATAAAAGTAAAAGAGTTAAATACAAGGGTAGTGTTTCTGGTTCAGGAGTTGGAAAAACTTAAAGCAACAAATGAGAGACTGAAATATGCTCTTATTCTTGGTGATTCAACATTGTTTGATTCTCTGAAAATAATTTCTGATTCCGTAAAAAAAGTAGGCAAGCTACCTATTGAAGGTAATATTCTAAGGGTGGTTCAATCATTATTCTTCGAGAAAAATCCTCAAGACGAAGCTTTAATTTTTATTAAACCTGTTAATGGATTTCTTAGCAGGAAGTTTGATCCCGATAAAGGACATATGGGCTACGATTTTGTGGTAAAAGAAGGCACACCCATATATGCTGCTACAGGTGGTTATATTATATTTTCAAACTATACTGTTGAAGACGGATATATGATAATAATTAATCATAGGGATGGCTATTCAACTATTTACAAACACTGTTCTGTTTTATTGAAGGAAGAGCGGGAAAAGGTGGAGCAGGGGGAATTAATCGCTTTAAGCGGAAACACTGGGAATCATACTACAGGTCCGCATGTGCATTTTGAAATTTGGAAAGATGGTAAACCTGTCGATCCAGAAAAATATTTCATTAACTATTAAATTATAAAATTATTAAATTATGGAGGATTCTATTTTGAAAACTAAACCAATGAATGGAACTATGGAAGATATAACAATTATTAGTAACGGAGTAAAAATAGAGGGCAAAGTTTCAAGCACAGGCAGCATTCGCGTGGATGGAATTTTAGAAGGTGATCTAAATGCCGGTGGTAATGTAACAGTAGGAGAACAGGGTGATATAAAGGGTGAAATTGTGGCTGATGTTGTTAGTATAGGCGGAAGAGTTGTGGGTACCATCAATGCAAAAGAAAAAACCGTCCTGGAATCTAAATGTACTTTAAAGGGTGACATTCTCACTAAAGTATTAGTAATTGAAGCAGGTGCAAAATTCGATGGAAAGAGCAGTATGGGTAATGCAAAAGAATATACTCCTCCCAAGCCGGAGACTATTACTTTTCAGAAATGACAATTGAAGAGGATAGGCTAAAAAATATAAATAAAATTTATAGGGGAATTGGTCCTTATGTAGGACTTGGAATGCAGTTGGCAATAACTGTTACAGTTATGGTATTTTTAGGTATTTGGCTTGATGGGATTTTTAATCTGGATCCGGTTCTAACAATTATTTTTGCCTTCTTGGGTGTATTTGCAGGTCTTTACAATTTTATTAAGAGCGTGCTAAAATCCAATAAATGAAGTTTTCCAATAAGGTATTACCTGTCGGAATATCTCTAGCCATTTTAAGTCTTTTTTCGCTTCTTATCATCACTCTTAATTCACAAACGAATCATATACAATTCAAATCTATGCTAATTGGGGATATAGTAGCTTTCATTAATTTTATTTTAGGATTGCTGTTTCTTTATATTGGTATTAACCGCTCCAATAAAATTTTTCTCATAACTTTCTACGGCGGTATACTATTTAGATTAATAATATTATCAGGTATAGTTATTGTAATCATTCAATCTTTTGAAATAAATGAGAATAATTTTATATTTTCTCTCTTATTTTTTTACTTTTTTTACATAACAGTAGAAATTTTACACCTTAATTTTAGAAAACGATAATTGATTTTATGCAGGAAAACACTACAGTAGAATCATTTAAAACAGTTATTGATACGTTACAACAATCAAGTGGTGATGATAGCAGCTGGATACTTCACCACATTATGGATGGGAGGGAATTGGATTTTGAACCATTTTTCACAATACACATTCCTCAATTTCCGCTTATATTTGGCATAGATATTACACCAACAAAGCATATTGTATTTATGTGGTTGGTTGCGCTGCTGGTATTGATCTTATTTACTATAATTGCCAGACAATATAATAAATCTTTAATCCCCAACAGATTGGCTAACTTATTTGAGGTTTTAATACTATTTGTAAGGGATGATATCGCAAAATCCACAATAGGCAAAGGTTATGAAAAGTTTGTCCCGTATCTACTCACTCTTTTTTTCTTTCTACTCTTTGGAAATTTCCTGGGCCTCTTACCCTGGTCAGCGACATTTACAAGCAATATAGGCATGACGGCCACATTGGCGATTTGTTCTTTTTTCATAACTCAATTTAGTGGTATCCGTAGTAATGGATTTATTGGATATTTTAAAGGATTGATGCCCCCTGGAATACCAATTCTTCTCTCGCCGTTGATGGTACTTGTGGAACTTTTGGGGTTGTTTACAAAACCATTTGCCTTGGCAATTCGTCTTTTCGCAAACATGATTGCAGGTCACACAGTAATATTGGGTATGATTGGATTAATATTTTTTATGGGAACGATACTCGTAGCTCCGGTTTCAATAATATTTGTATTGTTTATATACTTGTTAGAAATTTTAGTTGCATTAATTCAAGCATATATTTTTACCATTCTTACCTCATTGTTTATAGGAATGGCAGTACATCAGGAACATTAATCAATAACAATTAAATAGGAGAAAATTAAATGGATTTAGCTTGGTTAGGAGCAGGTCTTGGGGCAGGTCTTGTGGTAATTGGCGGTGGTCTTGGGATTGGTAAACTCGCAAGCTCCGCAATGGAAGCAATCGGCAGACAACCAGAAGCCACCGATCAAATAAGAACGGCAATGATTATTGCCGCTGCACTTATTGAAGGTATCGCTTTCTTTGGTCTGGTAATTTGTATTCTGCTTGAATTAAAAGCATAAACAATAATTCAATTAACCTATAAAGTTAATTTAAAAAAGGAGTCATACGGTGCCTTCTAAATTAATTATTGGAATTCTGGCATCTGAAAGTGGTGGCGGATCACTGCTGGATGTTAATCCAGGTTTAATAATCTGGACCCTGGTAACATTTGTACTTTTATTGGTGCTGTTAAAAAGAATGGCCTGGAAACCGATACTAACAGCATTGGATAATCGTCAAAATGAAATTAAGGATTCGTTGGAAAGGGCAGAGAAAGCCAAAGAAGAAGCCCAAAAGATTTTGGATGAAAACCGGGCAAGTCTATCAAAAGCAGAAGAAGAATCAAAGAAGATAATAGATCAAAGCAGAACATATGCAGAAGACTTAAAAGAACAAATGCTTAAGGATAGTAAGGTACAGGCACAAAAAATTATTAGTGATGCAACTACTGAAATTGAAAGAAAGAAAGAATCTGCATTCGAAGAGTTAAAGAATCAGATTGCTGATATTTCCATAAATGCAGCAGAAAAAATCATGAAAGAAAACATAGATGCTGAGAAAAATAAGCATTTAGTTGCCAGGTATTTAGATGAAATTAGTAAGAATTAAAGATGGCAAGTTCTAAAGTTGCTAATAGATATGCTACATCTCTCTTTGAGAATTCATTAGAGAAAGATAGTCTTGAAACGGTTTTCAATGATATAAATTTGTTGATAAAGTCGTTTGATGACAGCAAAGAATTAAGACGTGCAATGGAAAGTCCTGTTATTAGACCTGAATTAAAGAGCTCAGTTATTGATGAAATATTTTCAGATAAACTGAGCAAGGAGACTCTCAATTTCATTTACTTCATTATTGATAAAAAAAGGGAAGAGCTACTTTATGAAATTAGTAAGAGATTTATTGATTTGAGGAATGAACATCTCGGTATTGTTGAAATGGAAGTAACAACAGCTTTCGATGTTACCAATGAACAAATAGCTAATCTGAAAAATATGTTTGAATCGATTTTGAAAAAAACGGTTATAATAAAAATTAAAATTGATAAGAATATAATCGGTGGATTTATTGCTCAGGTTGGCGACACTGTTTATGATGCTTCAATTACTCATCAGATATACTTGCTGAAGAAAGAGTTTAAACAGGGTGGTGCAGCTCTTAACTAAATAATTTTAGAGGATAAAAAACTATGGCAGAAGTGAAACCGGACGAAATAAGTGCAATTTTAAGAAAACAACTTTCAGGTTTTGAAAGTGAAGCTGAAATTTATGATGTGGGAACTGTATTACAAGTTGGTGATGGAATTGCACGTGTGTATGGACTTGGACAGGTGATGGCAAGTGAGCTTGTAGAATTTCCAAATGAAGTTATTGGAATGGTTCTGAATCTTGAAGAAGATAGTGTTGGATGTGTCCTTTTCGGAGAAAGTTCACTTGTTAAAGAAGGAGATACTGTTAAAAGAACAAAAAGAGTTGCTTCCCTTCCCGTTGGCGAAGAAATGCTTGGTAGAGTTGTTAACCCCCTCGGGCAACCTATTGATGGCAAAGGTTCAATAAACACAGATAAATTTCTTCCTATTGAAAGAAAAGCATTGGGAGTAATTCAGAGACAACCGGTTAAGGAACCATTACAAACAGGTATTACAGCTGTAGACGCAATGATTCCTATAGGAAGAGGACAAAGAGAATTAATTATTGGTGATAGACAAACAGGAAAAACTGCTGTAGCAATAGATGCAATAATTAGTCAGAAATATACACATACTGAAGAAGCAAAAAATTTAGGCATACAGCCGGTTTACTGTGTTTATGTCGCAGTCGGTCAAAAAAGTTCAACCGTTGCTCAGGTTGTTTCAAAATTGCAGGAAGATGATGCAATGGAATACACAACAGTTGTTACTGCATCAGCCTGGGAACCTGCGCCATTACAGTTTATAGCACCTTATTCGGGTGCGACCCTTGGTGAATATTTCCGTGATAATGGAAAACATGCGCTTGTAGTATATGATGACCTTTCAAAACAAGCTGCAGCTTACCGTGAGCTTTCATTACTTCTTAGACGTCCTCCCGGACGTGAGGCTTATCCCGGTGATGTATTCTATCTCCATTCAAGACTTCTTGAGAGAGCATCTAAGTTAAGTGATGATATGGGTGGCGGTAGTTTAACAGCTCTACCTATTATCGAGACCCAGCAGGGAGATGTTTCAGCTTATATTCCTACAAATGTTATTTCTATTACTGACGGACAAATTTATCTTGAATCTAATCTGTTCAATGCCGGGGTAAGACCGGCGATAAATGTTGGTATTTCGGTTTCACGTGTGGGTGGAAATGCACAAATAAAAGCAATGAAAAAAGTTGCAGGTACCCTTAAACTCGACCTGGCACAATATAGAGAATTGGAAGCATTTGCAAAATTTGGATCTGATCTTGACAAATCAACTCAGCGAACTTTAGCTAAAGGAGCAATACTGGTAGAACTTCTTAAACAAGGTCAGTACAATCCTGTTCCGGTTGAACGACAGGTTGTTAGTATTTACCTTGCTACTAAGGGCTATATGGATAAGGTGCCGATTGTGGATGTGAAAAGATATGAAAAGGAGGTTTTGGAATATTTCGAGGTTAAGAACAACGAAATTTTTAATACTCTAAAGAAAGAAAAAGTTCTTAGTGATAATGTTGAATCTGAAATTAAAAAAGTTGCAGAAGAATTTGCAAGCGTTTTTAAGAAGAGCAATTAGTTTATATAATATCTGATGGCAACATTACGTGACATAAAACAAAGGATAGTTGGTGTAAAGAGTACTCAGCAGATCACGAAAGCCATGAAAATGGTTGCTGCCGCTAAATTGAGAAGAGCCCAGGTGAATGTCCTTAATGCAAGACCGTATTCTGATAAAATTGCATCTTTAATTTCACGGGTTCCTACAGAAGAGGATATTTCCTCAAACCTATTTTTCACTGAGAAAGAAATTAAAAATAGTGCTATCGTTGTTATTGCTGCTGATAGAGGGCTTTGCGGTTCTTTTAATCAGAATATTATGAAAGAAACGGAAAAATATATTGAAGAAGTCCTGAATCCCGGCAGAATAAACTATCAGCTATTTACAGTAGGCAAAAAGAGCACTGATTATTTTTCAAAAAGAGATTATGAAATATTAGGCTCCGATACCGGACTCTTTTCATCATTAGAATTTTCTTCTGCAACAAATATGAGTAATCTGCTAATTGAAAAATTTATTGATGGAACTTTTGACAGGATTGTACTGATTTACAATACTTTTATTTCTATTATACAACAGAAGATTGAAGTAAAACAATTTCTACCTATTCCAATAAGTACCGGTTCAGACGAAGGGCTGTTAAAGAATACAAACTATATTTATGAGCCCGACCGGGAGTATATCTTCAAAAATCTAATTCCGAAACATTTAAATGCGCAGGTTTGGAGAGCATTGTTAGAATCATATGCAGCGGAACTGAGTGCGAGGATGACGGCAATGGATAATGCTACTACAAATGCAGAGGAAATGATTAAATCTCTTAACCTTACCTATAATAAGGAAAGACAGGCGGCCATTACTAAAGAGATTCTGGAGATTGTATCCGGTGCTAATGCCTTGAAATCAAGTTCATAATTTTAAAAGCTTTTTATTACAATTTTTTATCGTTGGATAAGTACGAATGTTTGAAGATCTATCTCTTAAATTAGAAATTGCTCTAAAAAAAGTTAAAGGACAGGGTAAGCTTACCGAGAATAATATTTCTGATACTTTAAGGGAAATAAGACGTGTTCTTTTGGATGCTGATGTTAATTACAAAGTTGCAAAAGAGTTTATTGAAAAAGTTTCGGAAAAAGCTCTTGGTGAAAAAGTAATCGCATCTATTTCTCCCGGACAATTAATTACCAAGATAATTCATGATGAACTCACTGATCTATTAGGAGGAGACCAGAAAGAACTGAAGGTAAACGCTACTGGAATTACAACTATACTAGTTGTTGGATTGCAGGGATCGGGTAAAACAACTTTTTCTGCAAAGCTTGCAAAACATCTCAAGGAGAAAAACCGTAAAGTTTTGCTTGTCGCTGCAGATGTTTATCGCCCTGCTGCAATTGAACAGTTAGAACTATTGGGAAAAAAGATCGATGTAGATGTATTTAAGATAGATGAACCTGATGCAATTAAGGTTGTCAGAGAAGCATTAATATATGCTAAAGCAAATAAGAAGGATACATTTATAATAGATACTGCTGGTCGATTACACGTGGATGAAAAAATGATGGAAGAAGTATCATCCATAAAAGAATTTGTAAATGCGGATGAAACACTTTTTGTTGTTGATTCGATGACAGGACAGGATGCTGTAAACTCAGCAAAAGCTTTTAACGAATCCGTAAATTTTGATGGTATAGTACTTACAAAATTAGATGGTGATTCTAGAGGTGGCGCTGCTCTATCGATAAGATCTGTGGTTGGTAAACCAATTAAATTTAGCAGCAATGGAGAAATGCTTGATTCAATTGAAGCTTTCTATCCGGATAGGCTTGCATCACGTATTCTGGGTAAAGGAGATGTGATTTCGCTTGTTGAAAAGACGCAAAAAAATATTGATGAACTGGAAGTTGATGATTTAGAAGAAAAATTAAGGAAAAATAAATTTGATTTTGATGATTTTCTTAAGCAAATTAAAGTCATTAAGAAAATGGGTTCTTTGTCATCTCTTATGGGTATGATCCCGGGCTTTGGTGCTCAAATTAAAAATGCCCAAATTGATGATAATGCACTTGTTAAAGTTGAATCGGTAATTAATTCAATGACGAAACAGGAGCGGCAGAATCCAAAAATACTGAATGGAAATAGTAGAAAACGGATATCTAAAGGCAGCGGAAATTCAATTCAGGATGTAAACCGATTAATAAAGCAATTTAATGAAATGCAAAAGATGATGAAGCGTTTTTCAAAGGGTAAAATTGGAAACTCATCGTTTAATAACTTGAAATTAAACTGATTAAATATAAATATTTGGAGGATTAACAAATTTGGGTGTTAAGTTAAGATTGAGAAGAATGGGAAAAAAGAAGCAACCTATATACAAAATTGTTGCTGCTGATGTAAGATCACCCCGTGATGGGAGATTCCTTGAAGCTGTTGGAATATACAATCCGTTAACAGAGCCACACTCGGTTGATATTAAGGAAGAAAGGGTTCTTTATTGGCTAAATAATGGTGCTCAAGCCACTAAAACAGTAAAAAGTCTGTTAAGACAGCAAGGTATAACTTTAAAAAATGAGCTAACTAAGCGCGGAGTTGCCGAAGATATTATCGAATCAGAACTTTCAGAATGGAAGAAAAAGAAGGAAGCAAGTGCTTACGGTAAGGGAAAGAAAATGAAGGTTTCCAGAAAATCAAAAGCAAAAGCAGAATCTACAAAGGAAACCACAGAGGTCGAAAAAGTATCGGCAGAAAGTTCTGAACCAAACGAAGAAACTGTTAGTGATGAAAGTACAGCAGAAGTAAAGGGCGCTACTTCTGATGAAAAAGAAACTAATACTGAAACTAAAAAAGAAACTGATAAAGAATAGCTGGTTTCTTTTTTGTTTCTGATTTTTCTTCTGTACATAGAATTCTTAATTGCTCCCAGCTCTAAAATAGGAGGCTCTGTTTTATGAAAGAGTTCATAGAATATATAGCTAAACATCTTGTGGACAACCCTGATGCTGTGGTGGTGGAGGAGAGGACATCAGAAGAGAACAAGGTGGTACTTGCGCTTAGGGTTCAATCGGATGACGTGGGCAAAGTCATCGGTAAGCAGGGTAAAACTGCTCAGGCAATGCGTACTCTTCTAACTGCTATTGCTGCTAAAGAAGGCCATCGTGCAATTCTTGAAATTTTGGATTAAGGAATTGATCCAGAAAATTTTGTGAAGGATTATTTCCTTATTGCAAAAATAACCTCTCTTTTTGGCAAAGAAGGTTTTATAAAAATTAAGCCGTATTTTAATTCTACGGAGCGTTTCTTAGAACTGGATGTAGTATTTGTTGATTTTTGGGGTGATAAGAAAAAGCTGATTGTTGAAGATGTTAAAAAATTAAATAATACTTTTGTATTAAAATTTAAAAATTTTGATAATACACGAGAATCAGAAGTATTTTTAGGACGGAAGATGTTTGTTGAAGCGAAAGAGCTAGTTGAGCTACCTGAGCATAATTATTTTATTCACGATTTAATTGGTAGTAAAGTTTTTAAGTATAATGAAGTAATCGGGGAGATTAGTGATATTCTCTCTCTTCCGGCAAACGATGTTATTGTAATATTAGGTGAAAAGGGAAAGGAAATTCTCGTACCTTTAGTTCCTGAATTTATTGAAAAATTTGATCCTGAGAAAAAAATATTAAAATTGAAACCCGAAATGGGTTTTGATGATGAGGATTGATGTAATAACCGCTGTACCAAAATTATTGGTCAGTCCGTTAAATACAAGCATCCTAAGTAGAGCTCAAGATAAGGGAAAGGTAAAAATCAAAATTCATGATCTGCGGGACTATGCCTTTAACAAGCATAAGCAGATTGATGATAAACCTTTTGGTGGAGGTCCGGGTATGATATTAAAACCAGAACCTTTTTTTGAATGTATTGAAAAATTATTTGATAAACGGAAGTATGAATATATCATATTTACCACACCAAAAGGAAAAATTTTTAATCAAAGTATTGCAAATAAATTCTCACTGGCTAATAACATAATTATAATTGCAGGACATTATAAAGAAATTGATGATAGAGTTAGAGAATACTTTGCAACTGAAGAAATATCGATTGGAAAATTTGTATTAACCGGAGGAGAGTTACCTGCTCTTATTATTATTGATGCAATTGTAAGACTTATTCCAGGTGTTTTAAATGATAGTGAGGCAGCTTTGACAGATTCATTTCAGGATGGAGAAATTATTGAATCTCCTTATTATACTAGACCTGCTGAATACAGAGGTCTGAAAGTGCCGGAAGTTTTGCTATCCGGGAATGAAAAAGAAATTAAAAAGTGGAAGAAAGAGCAATCTATAAGTTTAACAAATAAATGGCGAGAATATAATAACTAGTGGAGTTAGCGATGGATAATTTAAATAATTTAACATTGGATCAAATCAGGAAGGATTTTCCGCAATTTCGTGCGGGAGACCATATTAAGGTTCATGTTAGAGTAATAGAAGGTGACAAAGAAAGAATTCAACCGTTTGAAGGAGATGTGATTAGTATACGGGGTGCAGGTATAAACAGAACGTTTACAATGCGTAAGATCTCCAGCGGTGTTGGTGTTGAAAGAATATTCAGATTGAACTCACCCAAAATTGCTAAAATTGAAATGATCAAGCAAGGCGATGTTAGGAGAGCAAAGCTATTTTATCTTCGGAATCTTTCAGGTAAGGCAGCTCGAATCAAATCGAAGAAGACTTGAACAATAAAATTTCGGCCGCTTAATAAGCGGCTTTTTTTATGAACGTATTTTTTCCTGATAACATATTTACACGGTTACTCGTTAACTCACTGAATACAAATGAAATGCAGAATATAAATTTTAAGCCTTCTTCTTTGTTGTCCAACTCAATAACTCAGGATTCAAATTCAATTGCACTTATTCCAACCTTAGAAATTATTACTCACCCGGAACTTTATATATCTGATTCAGTTGGAATTTCTTTCGACTCATCTTTATGTAATTCATTTATCTACTACGAACCCGGTAAATCGGACATAGAAAAGATAAACCTGGCTGGTGATATTTCTTCAATGGATGTGATACTCTTAAAAATATTTTTTAAAGAACTGTATAATTCTGAACCTGAACTAAAATTGCAAACATCACTACCTGATAAGTTGACGGGAAACTATTTGATATCCGGAGATGAGAATTTTAGAGGAGGCAGATATGAAAAGGGAATAAGTTTTTCTGAAGAAATGGTTGATTTGGTATCTGCACCATACGTTAATTTTATACTTGCTTCACAAGATAAAATATTAATTGAAGACTATTCAGCAGTCCTGTTAAATGGGATAGAGCTAATCGATTCTGAAACTGAATCTCAGCTTAATATTGATATTAATAGTAAAAAGTTTATAAAGGAAAATATTATTAGTGTTATTTACAATTTCGGTGAACAGGATATTGTCGGCATAAAAGAATTGTTACAGTTGCCCTATTATTATGGGTTCGCAAAAGAAATAGTCGATTTAAAACTTGTATGAATTGAAGCCATAACTGGTCTAACTTATAAAAATTCACTCAATTAAAGTGAAACGTGCGAAACACTTAACACATTGGCGTTATCATTCATCATTTTTAGCATTTCAGAATTGGCTGGTTTCATTAATCTCAATGTACAGCAGGCAGCAACGCCGCCCTCAAAAATTACATTTTCAATTTCTTCAATATTTATATTTCCTTCTCTGATGATATCCAGTATTGAAGCAAGAACACCTGGTTTATCATAATGTTTAACTACTAACTGATATTTAGCATCTGATTTTTTTGCTCTGTTTACCCAGTGTTCGATTATTCCGCTGTGTAAATAGTGTTTTACAATATTCACTGTTTCTTCTGCAACAGCGTCTTGTGCCTGGGATGTAGATGCACCAATATGATGAGTAACATATACATTAGGATTATCTCTAAGCAAAGAATTGACTTCACCCGTTTTACCTTCGGGTTCATTTTTAAACACATCAAGGGCAACTCTAATATTCTTTGCTTTAATGGCTTCCAACATTGCTTCTTCATCAATTATATCAGATCGGGAGGTATTGATGAGCAGCGTATTAGGTTTAATGTAACTGAACATTTCTTTATCGAACAATCCTTTCGTTTGTGGTGTAGAGGGTAAATGAATCGAAATGATATCGCATAATGGCAGCAGCTTATCCATTTCAGAAAAATCTTTTACCTGAACTCCTTCTATTCGGGAGATGTCTTTGCCATATACATTCATTCCAAAAGCAATTGCCCGGTTTGCAACTTCCCTACCAATACTTCCCACGCCTATTATCCCCAATGTCTTTCCTTTTAATCCTTCGGCTTTAGAGTATTTTGCTTTATTCCATTTGCCTGCTCTAAAATCAATTACATTATCCGGAATACTTCTATCCAGCGAAATCATTAATCCCATTGTTAACTCTGCAACTGCTACTGAGTTCTTGCCAGGACAATTAGCGACATATATTCCTTGTTCGTTTGCAGTTGAAATAGCGATGTTGTTTACACCTGCACCAGCACGTATAATTAGATTGAGATTTTTTGATGATTTTATTGTTTCAACATTTACTATAGTTGAGCGGACTATAAGTATGTCAGTATCTTTAGCGGCTTCAGGCAATTCGTTTTCACCAAGTGTAGGCGCATAAACTACTTCCAGATCTAAACTTTCAAATTCTTTAACATATTTTTCAGGGAATTTATCCGCTATTAATACTTTTACTTTCATTTTAATACCTCTGATTATGAAAACTGAACAAGTGTATGAATTATAATTAAAACCCGGGTAAAAGTTCTATAAATTTAATTTTTCAATGGGCAGCCGATTCAACAATCTTAACTTATATGACTTCAAAAGTTTTCAGTAGTAATTTGTCTGCTTAATGATCATTTCATTTAAGCATTGGCATTTTCAATTTGAAGTTTTTTGCATTATTAATTGCTACAGTATAATTAGCATCCGCGTGACGAATTATGCCCATACCGGGATCGTATGATAAAACTCTCTGCAATCTTTCAGCTGCTTCTTTTGTACCGTCTGCAACAATTACCATTCCGGCATGAATTGAATTTCCAATACCTACACCTCCACCATGATGAACTGATACCCAACTAGCACCGCCAATTGCATTTAGTAGTGCATTTAATATTGGCCAATCCGCTATTGCATCGCTGCCGTCTTTCATTCCCTCCGTTTCCCGGTTAGGTGATGCAACGGAACCACAGTCAAGGTGGTCTCTACCAATAACTATTGGTGCTTTTACCTTTCCGGTGGCAACCAAATCATTAAAGATTTTACCCATCTTTGCTCTATCACCATAACCCAGCCAACATATTCTAGCGGGTAATCCTTGAAAGTGAACTTTTTTCTGTGCCAGATTAATCCAGTTGCATAGCGCTTTGTCTTGCGGGAACGTCTTTTTTACAGCATCATCGGTTGCATATATATCTTCAGGATCCCCCGAAAGTGCAACCCAGCGGAAGGGTCCCTTACCATCACAGAATAATGGCCTGATAAATTCAGGAACAAATCCTGGAATATCGAATGCGTTACTCACACTATTTTCTTTTGCTTCTCCTCTTATATTATTCCCGTAATCAAAAACGATTGATCCTCTCCTCTGAAACTTAAGCATTGAATTTACATGAGTAACAATAGTTTCTTTAGCAAGATTAATATACTTAACGGCATTCTCTTCTCTTAAATTTAACGCTTCTTCAAAACTCATTCCCATTGGTACATAACCGTTTAATGTATCGTGTGCTGATGTTTGATCGGTTACAATATCGGGAATAATATTTTCTTCTAATATCTGTGGGAGAACCTCCCCGGCATTACCAATTAATCCAACCGAATATGCTTCTTTATTTTCTTTAGCCTTCAAAACTGTATCCAGTGCTTCACTAAGATTATCGGTTAGTTTATCCAGATATCCAGTATCAATTCTTTTTTGGGCGCGGGCACGATCAACTTCAACTCCCAGAAATGCAGCACCATTCATTGTTGCGGCTAATGGCTGAGCCCCTCCCATACCACCAAGGCCTGCTGTTAAAATAAATTTTCCTTCCAGAGATCCGTTAAAATATTTTCTCCCACATTCTGCAAATGTTTCATACGTGCCTTGTAGTATACCTTGAGTACCGATGTAAATCCAGCTTCCGGCAGTCATCTGTCCATACATTGTAAGTCCCAAACCTTCCAGCCGTCTGAACTCATCCCAGGTAGCCCACTTTGGAACAAGCATAGAATTTGAAATAATTACTCTTGGAGCATCTAAATGGGTTTTAAATACAGCAACAGGCTTACCTGACTGGACAATCATCGTTTCGTCATTTTCAAGTTCTTTAAGCGTATTAACAATTGCCTGGTAGGATTCCCAATTTCTTGCAGCTTTTCCAATTCCGCCATACACTACTAGCTCTTCCGGATTTTCGGCAACTTCCGGATCAAGATTATTCATTAACATCCTGAGGGCTGCTTCTTGTATCCAGGATTTGCAGGTTAGCTCAGTTCCACGTGCTGCTTTTATATTCGATTTAGCCTTTTCAATAATCATTTTATCCTTTGAGGTGCGTATCCAGTAAACTGGTATATTGATTGTATAATGACTTTATCATCCATTTTTTAATGAACCAGCTGTTTTTCATTTCTTTACCCAAGTACTCAACATTTTGTTTTATTTGAAATGTTAATCTTGTCTTTTCATCCTTGGTTAGTTTTACTGTGTTATCATCTGCTGCAATCTTATTTAAAATTGAATTAAATGCTTTTCTCTCTGCAAAATACTGGTTATTTCCTTCCATCTGTTTTAGAGATTGTTTACAAAAAGAGCTTAGTAGCTTTCTCTCGTTTTTTGTGAACTCGTAATTATAATTTTGGAAAAGTTTCTTCATTTTCTTTTGATAAGTTCTTAAAAGATAAAAGTCTATCCTTTACTTTCTGAAAACCCGGCTTTATAATATTATAAATATAATGCAGCCGTTCATTATGATGAATGAATGATGATTTCATAGCATTAATTGTAATTTTTTCTATATCATCTAAAGTAAGATTAAAATGTTCTATCGCAAGGAGGAATTCATTCGTCATAGTTGTATTACTCATGAGACGGTCATCCGTATTAATTGTAACACGGAATTTTTCTTTAAATAATATTCCAAATGGATGATTCTCAATTTTATCTACTGCTCCTGTATGTACATTACTTAGCAAGCATATTTCTAGTGGGATTCTTTTGTCTAGTATATACTGCGCTAATTCCCCGAAACTTACAACGTTTCCTTCCTTATCATAATTAAGATCCTCCATGAGATGAGTTGCATGACCTATCCTGTGAGCCCCGCACCATTGTATTGCCTGCCAGATTGATTCTTTACCGAATGCTTCGCCTGCGTGAATTGTGATGTTAAAGTTGTTTCGTTGAATGAACTGGAATGCCTCAATATGTTTTTTAGGAGGGTATCCGCCTTCTTCTCCGGCTAGATCAAATCCTACCACACCCATATTCCTAAAATTTACAGCCACCTCAGCGAAATCTAAAGCATTTTTCATATTCCGCATACCGCAAATTATTAAACCAAATCCAACTCCGAAATCTTTTTTACCCTGTTCCAATCCCTTCAAAACTGCATTTACACTATCTTCATAATAAAGACCATTTTGTATATGAAATACGGGAGCAAACCTTGTTTCTACATAACAAACACCATCGTTCTTCATATCTTCCATCATTTCATATGCAACTCTTTCCAAGGATTCCTTTGTTTGCATTACACCACAAGTGTGTTCAAATCCCTGTAAATATTCAACAAGATTTCCCTTATTAGCACCACGGTGGAACCATTCTGCTAATTCACCGGGATCTTCAGTGGGTAGTTTATCGTATCCTTGTTCTTTTGCTAATTCGATGATGGTTTGTGGTCTTAATCCACCATCAAGATGATCATGGAGGAGTACCTTTGGTACATCACGAATAACTTTTTCTGTAGTCAAGATTTCCTCTTCATTTTAGATGTAAAAATATTTGATTTTGAAAGGAAAAACAATAAATATGTTCGCGGAACCACCCGGCAACATTTTAATCATTCAGTTCCTTCTCATTTAACGCATCTTGAAACAGCCAAATTTCTTGACTATAGAAATGTAATGTGGTAATTTTCATTCTAATAACAATTTAACTTTTGATGGAGTAGTAATGCGCAAAACTAATCTTTTAATATATACTATCCTTTTTATCAGTTTGATTCTAAGTGGTTTTCAGTGCTCATCTACTGAATTAACAAGTGCTCGTTTGTATATTCAACAGAAAAATTACGAAAAGGCAATAAGTGTACTTACGTCAGAGGTACAAAAGAATCCTAAAAGTGATGAAGGCTGGTATTTAATGGGTTATACATATGGAGAGATGGGAATAATGGATAGTATGGTTAATGCATATGATAAATCTCTGGCTATTAGTAATAAATTTGAAAAAGATATTACCGATTCCAGAATATACTTTTGGGCAAATAAATTTAATAGCGGCGTAAATCTATTCCAGCGTGGCAATAAAACTGATAATGAAGACAGTTCAAAAATCTTTTATGATAAATCTATTGAAGCTTTCAATCAAGCTACCATGCTTGAACCCGATTCGGCTGACAATTATAAAAACCTGGCATTTGTTTATATGAGTTCTGGCAGGAACGAAGAAGCTATTGAACCACTTGAAAAATTAGTTCAACTTAACAAGGAACTTGATGGATATAAATATTTGGGTGAGATATACTTCAGTCTGGGAACGCAGAAAAAATCGTCCTTCCAAATGAGTGGAAATACACAGGATAGTATTGATGCAATGATGGAGTTTAATAAATCTATTGCTGTATTGGAAGAAGGTTCAAAACTCTATCCCGATGATGGTGATATACTTAGAACATTATCAGCTGCATATATAGAAGTGGGAGAAGAAGATATTGCTCTTTCGTCACTTAAATCTTTGGTTGATAGAGAACCTGAAAATAAAATTTACAGGTATAATTACGGTGTACTGTTATTACAAACGCAAGATTATCCGGCTGCAGCAGAACAATTTAAGAAAGCGTTAGATATTGATCCTGAATATGAAAATGCTATATATAATCTTGGTGTAACTTATATAAATTGGGGAAAACAATTGAAGCAGCTTGAAGAAGAAACTGAACAATATAGTGACGAAGATGTTGAGAAATTTAAAAATGCTCTTCCGTATATGGAAAAAATAACCACGCAAGAACCCGATAATGCACAGATGTGGGAGCTTTTAGGACAAGTTTACAGTATTCTGGGTATGCAGCAGGAAGCAATGGATGCATTCAAGAAAGCTGATCAGTTGAGGTAAAATTAAATTATAAGAAAGAATATGAGCCAAATAAAACCGCCGCCAAAAGGGCAGCAAATAAATATAGAATTAGGTGAAAAAGAAGCCGAGGGCATTTATTCTAACCTTGCGATTATTACTCATTCACCCGCTGAATTTATTATAGATTTTACGAGAGTTGTACCGGGAGTGCCTAAAGCAAAAGTATACGCAAGAGTTATTACAACTCCGCAACATGCTAAAATGTTGTTAAAAGCTTTAAAAGATAATATTGAAAAATTTGAAGCACGATTCGGTGAAATAAAAACAGATGCTCAAAACCAGCATTTCGGATTTGTCCCGCCCAAAACTGATGAAGTTGTAAATTAATCCTTTATATACATAGATTCGTTCGATAATTAAATTCAAGCCTCGGTGATGTTTAATCCATCGTGGCTTTTTTAATACAAATCAAGCTCTTTATATAATTTGATTGATAATATCTTTATACAGGCAAAGGATTGGGTAAGAATTGGTTGATCGGACTTTGATTTGTAACTTCTTTCTTCAAGGATCAGGTAGCAATCAGCTCGACTCAAACTACGTTTACACTAAGTTGTTGATATTTAATATCAGCATTTATTAGTTCTGAATGAAGGATTAAGCAGCAGCTAATAACGCACCTTTATTGAACTGCAAGCCCCCCTTTCCTTTTATTAGCAGAGATTGGCAGGCCGAATAAAACCACAATTAAACTTGTAAATGCAAACGCATATCTCGAATGGTATTCTATCAAAGTTCCGGTAGGATCATTTCCGGTTCTTTCCTGAGATAAGATAAGTTCCTTCAACTCATCTAAATTCATTTCCAATGTCTTCCTTTGTTTCTTTGTTATATCGATAGGCTTAAAGTTTAAATATGTAATCTTTAATGAGTCCAGGAATTTTGCTTCTTGTCCCTCATCATTAAAAGTCCTTTCCACACCTTGTATCGCCATCCAAACATTTGTTAATGTGTCATAACTTAATCTTGCCACATCAATTCTAGAAAGCATTTTTGTCAGATCGGTATTGCAAATTCCTGTATACTAACCCTGCTTGCCGTGTTTGTAACATTATCAAAAAATCCAATGCTGACGATTCTGGTTTTCGAATCCTGGAAATAAATATTGCTTTCAGAAAATCGAATTCCTTTTTTCAAATATTCCTGCTCTATATGTACTTTAGTTTTGTTTGCCATTGGTACTATATATCCTCCAAAGTACAAAGAGAAAACAGTTATAAACATTGTAGTAATTATGAACGGCGCCATAAAGCGGTACATACTCATTCCACTCGCACGCATTGCAGTCAGCTCGCTTAAGTTTGATGCTTTCCCTGCAGTGAATAGTGCTGCAAATAGTACTGCCACAGGTGTAATCAACTTTATGATCTCAGGAGCAAATACGATATAGTAATGTAAGATTTCAAATGCAGGAAGATCCTGATCTATAAAATCATCAAGATTTTCCATCGCATCAACAACAACAAATATTATGGTGAATGCCAACAATCCAAATACTATTGTTTGGATGAATTGCATGATCAAATATTTATCAAGAATTTTCATCTATTTTATCATTGTAGTTCATGCGAAGCTTTTTAGGAATAAGTTTTTTAAGAAATGTAAATTGTATAGTAACAGTTTCTTTGTTTGTCTTTACGGTAAGAATTAAACCGAAGAATGTTAACAATATATTTGCTGCCCACATTCCTATGAAAGGTGAAATAAAACCTCTTTCAGAAAGTTTTTCGCCACCGATAAGAAACGCCCAATACAAAAGGAAGAAAAACAAACTGATACTTGCTGCTACACCGAACCCGCCTTTCTTTACCATTACACCCAGCGGTGCACCAATTAAAAGAAATACTATGCAAGCAACCGGCAGAGCATATTTTTTATAAATTTCAACATCGTACTTTTCAATTTCCCTCTCGCTCCATTCTACTCTTCTGTAATTGGACTGAATAACGTTTTTAGCAGATTTTATTTTATCCAGTACTCTTATATAAACAAACTTTCTAATATGTTGTCTGTCCGGTAAAGGCGACGTTTTATTAAATGCTGAGTCTATAAAAAAGTATTTACTAACTTCCTTCTTAAGTGCTTGTTCATATTTTTGTTTTTGTACTAAATTACTATCCACAATACTTTGCATAGCACCCGTGCTCAATTCCCGTTCTCCACGTATTCCTGTAGCTGATTGTTGAAATGAAAACTGGTCGGCATTCATCGCAATTCTGTGGTTTTCGAAGACAACTTTTCTGTACATTCCGGTGTTTTGCACATCCGATTCATGAATTTCTCCGTCCTTTAAATCCATTATTAGCTTGGACTGATCAGTTGAAAAATAGATTTTTCCATGGTGAGCAGTTACTACATTAATCTTGGACGGTGTCGTATAATCATAGATTACAATTTCACTTAGTTCATTAGTTTTTTCATTTATTTCTCTTACAAGTATAGCATAGTTAGATACCTCCTGAGAAAAGAATCCTTGTTCAAGTGATAAAGTCGGCTTCTTTCTGCTTATATCCTGCATCAATAGCTTTGCCTGATGATTAGCATCGGGAAGTACATCGTTATTAAATCTGAAGAGCAGATATGCAAGTATAACAGAGGCAATAAGAGGTGCTGTCATCATTTTATAAAGACTGACCCCGGCAGTCTTCATTATTGTTATTTCATTATTCTGAGAGAGGGTCCCGAATGCCATCAATGTTGCCACCAGGGTAGCCATTGGAATTACTAAAACTACCATCCAGGAAAGATTAAAAACAACCAATTGTGTAATTATCCAGGTGTCGAGTCCCTTCCCAACAAGTCTATCCGCGAACTTCATTAAAAACTGAAGAAGAAAAATGCACAATAAGGTTATTGCTGAGAAAGCAAAAGGAAGGAAGTGATTTTTCAGTATGTATTTGTGTATTATCATTTTTATAAAAATAAACAAGGTAATATAGTTTAACAAGAAAAAGAAAAATCAATGATTTAATTTTGTATGTGGATACGTTTTTTAATTTACTTTTTATAAGTTTAACAAAAGAGTCAAGAAAAATATTAAATCATAGAATAAGCTCTACATCGTTTATTGAAAGGAAGAATAATTGAACAAAGTTGTTGATTACATAAACACCAATACTGATAATTATATTAATGAGTTAAAAGATTTCCTGCGCATTCAAAGTATCAGTACATTGCCGGAACATAGAAATGATATGATTAAAGGTGCCACTTTCGTTGCTGACAGTTTAAAAGAAGCAGGAATGAAAAATGTAAAAGTAATCAAAACCAAAGGTCACCCATTGATTTATGCTGAGTGGCTGGAAGCACCGGGTAAACCAACAGTACTTGTGTATGGTCATTACGATGTTCAACCTGTAGATCCAGTAGAATTGTGGGACTCACCTCCATTTGAGCCGATTATAAAAAACGGTAAAATTTATGCCCGCGGTGCTACGGATGATAAAGGGCAGATGTATATGCATGTTAAAAGTGTGGAGGCATTTTTAAAAAACGGCGGTAGACTTCCCTTGAATGTAAAATTTCTTATAGAAGGTGAAGAAGAAGTTGGAAGTAATAATCTGGACTTGTTTGTCGATAAAAACAGGGAATTATTAAAATGTGATACGGTACTTATATCAGATACGGCACTTTACGCACCGGGTATTCCAACAATTACTTACGGCTTAAGAGGGTTGGCATATATAGAGGTTGAGGTAACTGGACCGAACAGAGATCTTCATTCTGGTACCTTTGGGGGTACAGTTGCCAATCCAATAAATATTCTTGCAGAAATGATTTCAATGCTGATTGACAAACATGGTAGGATAACAATTCCCGGTTTTTATGATGATGTAAAAAAGATTTCAAAAAAGGAACGTGAAAATATAAAGGCATTAAAATTTTCTGAGCAAAAATATGCAAAATCTATTGGTGTAAAAAAACTAATAGGTGAAAAAAATTATTCAACTTTAGAAAGAAGCTGGGTACGTCCTTCATTAGATTGTAATGGAATTATCGGCGGATTTACAGAAAAGGGGGCGAAAACAGTTTTACCATCTAAAGCAACTGCAAAAATAAGTATGCGTCTTGTTCCGAATCAGGATCCCGAAAAGATTGCTAAACTTTTTAAAAAATATATTTTTCAAATTGCACCGAAGACAGTTTCAGTTAAAGCAAGTAATATTCATGGCGCCAATCCAATTTTAATTCCTACTAATGTTAAATCCATTGTAGCTGCCTCCACAGCGATGTCAAAGGTTTTTGGTAAAAAAACAGTTTTCATGCGTGAAGGCGGATCAATTCCGATAGTTGCAACTTTTTTGAATAAACTAAAAGCGCCACCGGTATTAATGGGGTTTGGATTAAACACTGAAAATCTGCACTCACCGAACGAACACTTTAATCTTAACCATTTTCATCTTGGTATTTTAAGCTCAGCATATTTTTTTAGTGAGTACTCGAAAGGATGATTGAGTTAGAAAACAATAAGATGTAATATTAACTTCAACGGTTTTTTAATTACTTCCTTTAACTTCAATTCAATACAGATCGATTCAATTTATTGCGTGAAAGGACTTCTTCAGACGGCATTATTATTGATAAATAATCTGTTTATTTTCAACATGCTTAATCAATGAAATTTACTATATATAATTTATTACCGGATTGGTAAAATTATTAGTATTTATCAATTGTGGAGATATAGAAAATATAAGAAAACCGCGTATTTAATTTCATTTTACCACCGATTAAACATTTATTTGACTTTTTTTGAAAAGTATATTGTAGTTATCTTTAAAGCAGAATTTTCATTTAATTATATCAGTAAACATTATTAGGAGTTTGAATGCAGGAATTGGATACTAAACCTATTGATTTAATTGAATATTTTTCCTCAAAAGGCTATAATGCTATTTCAGTTGATGGTTATAGGGTTATAAACAGTTATACCTCGAAAGTGGCCGAAATCGAGAGTTTGTATTCCGGTGTAGGATTAAGAAATATTTCACATTATGGAATAATTGAACTAAAAGGAAAAGACGTTCTTGAATTTCTCCACAGAATCTCAACCAATGCTACAAAAGATCTTCTCAAGGCACACACTAATATAACAGTCTTTACAAGTGATAAGGGTAGGATAATCGGAGTAGGCAGATTGATTAATTTTGAAGATTATCAATTACTTGTATGCAGCAGGAGCAACAAACAGAAAGTAATAAGCTGGATAAGGAAGTACGTTATTGGTGATGATGTTGATGTGAACGATGTAAACGGTAAATATAATTTACTCGAATTATCCGGTCCTCAAGCCGATTCATTTATGAGTCTGATTTGCGGAGATGTGATAAATAGTATTGAAAAAGACTCATTTAAAATTATGTATTCGGATAATTTATTATTCTTCTTAATAAAACTGGTAGATGAAAGAGGTCATATTAAGTTCTGGCTGCTTGCAGATGTAGAAAATAGTAAAAAATTAATAGACAAAATGGTTGAGTACGATGGACCTTTTGATTTTAATCTTATCGGCGAAGAGGCTTACAATATATTCAGGGTAGAGCAGGGTATTCCGGCTGCACCTGATGAACTTAACGATAATTATAATCCCCACGAAGCAAGATTGATGAAATACGTCGATACTGAAAAGGGCTGTTATATTGGTCAGGAAGTGGTAGAGAGGTTGAGCACTTACAATAAGGTACAAAAGTATTTATGCGGGGTTAATTTCAGTGAAGAATTTTCCAGTGATAAACCTTTTCATCTGTTTAGCAGCGATGGAAATGAAGCCGGGATTGTAACTTCGACCGTACATTCAGTTAAGCTGGACAGACAGATCGGGTTAGCTTATATACGGAAAGCTTACATGGAGGAAGGTACAATTCTTAAAGTAGATAGTAGTGACGGTAATGAAATTGATGTAACTGTTTGCAATTTACCATTCGTTAGATAAAACAGGTATGAAAAACAATTACACAAGGGGAAATGATTATAGTGCGAGTTCCATATGGCCTTAATTTAAAATTTTAAACATATGAAAATATACACCAAAACCGGTGATAAAGGCGAAACCGGTTTATTTGGCGGTGAAAGGGTAAGAAAGGATTCATTAAGAATTGAAACATATGGAACAATAGATGAGTTAAACTCATTTCTCGGATTAGCAATTATCGAAGTTGCTGATACATCGATTAAAAACATCCTCCAAAATATTCAAAACCAGCTATTTACTGTTGGAGCTGATCTTTCCACTCCGGAGATTGAAAAGAATAAAAAACTTAATATTACCCGAACGCCTGAAGAATTTTATTTTTGTCAATCTCCGGAGTGGAAAGATCGGCTCCAACAGTAAATAGCTGGTTTTGAATATTTTGGAGGATGTTTTTAATCGATGTATCAGCAACTTCGGAATTTCATACTTCCCGGTGGTTCTAAAGGGGCAGCATTATTACACATTTGCAGAACTATAACCCGGCGTGCTGAGAGGGAAGTTGTGGCACTTGATAATAAGGTGAAAATCGGTAATAATATCATTATTTTTCTAAACAGGTTATCCGATTTATTCTTTGTTCTTGCACGTTATGAAAATAAGGTTTCTAATATCCCTGATATAAAATGGAATAAGTGAAATTGAAAATTGTCTATTGCTTATTGCTATTTGCATACTGATTATTCGGGGGTGAAATTGGCTTCGACGGGATTAAAGAGACATTAAACTGCACATCGTGTTTCCTGCAGACACGTTAAACGGCGGGAAAAAACCTTAATTGGCGAATACGATTACGCTCTAGCTGCGTAAATTAACGCAGCCGTTCTCTGTTCTCTCTCATACCGGGGTTCAGAAGGACGTCGTTAGGTATGATAGCAGCATCAACCGCTCTTGTTGGTAAAGCGAATTCCGCGTCGGCGGATCAATGAGCAGGCTTAAAGTTATCCGTGTTTGTTTGGCAGCTTTAGGTTAAAATTATAACAAACTATATGTGTAGACGTTTTTTGGATCTTAATTTCGGACGCGGGTTCGACTCCCGCCACCTCCACTCGGCTTCGTTTTGAGTGCAACGAAAAACGAATGCCGAACACGGCGAAGTTCCAAAATGAATATATGGATCTGGGAATTTTGGAACGAAGACGGAAAGAGGAAGTTGTATCTCAAAACTACGCTGCAGCACCTTGTCTTAGATATTATAAAAATTAATCAAATTACACATCCGCTCGCTTTATTTATTTAACTTGTTATTGGTAATTATTATGCCTATGTAGTGTATGGTTTAATACCAATTTTTACCTGAATCAAAACTTAAAGTGAGGTTCTAACCGTTTACATCAGTTTTGAATCTTTTACTCTTCGTATTGATGATCCCTAGGCTTTGAATGTAGAAGTATTGAAATTACTTATGATAAAGAAATGAAAGAACGATGACCAAAGTTATTTCCCAAGATATTTCAGTTGAGCAGATGAGACTAAATAAGATTCATAAACTCTTTTATAATGCCAAAGGAGTTAAGAAAGCCGATGAGGGTAAGTTCAAAGAAGCTTCTGATTGGTTTACACAAGCTATTGAATTAGCGCCTGATGATTCAATGTCCTATTTTAACAGGGCAACAGTAAAAATGAACATCGGTGATTTCCAGGGTGCGAGGTCGGATTTTAAATTGTCAGAAAGTTTTCGAATTATAAGCATCCCTTAATAATTTTGAACCGGATTAAAATAATTTCCCAATTCGTTATTCATCTCGTATAAGCCAACTAACGGCTTTCTCCACAGTATTAAAATATTTAAAATTGCTCCATTTAACATTAGAATCTGTTATTTCAGAAAAATGAGTGTCCTTCTTATCACCTGAGATAACAATTGCTATCTTATCGCTGCTCTTAAATCCAAACTGTTCTAAAGCATCCCCGTCCGTGTGTATCTTGTAAATACCTTCTTCCAGTGTAGTCTTTGTATGATCGATTAAAAACTTTTTGCAATTGTGTTCGTGTGCAAGTTTTATTGCCTCTATTGAGTATTGTTTTGCCAGACTAAAATTTACTCTTCCCTGTATACCGACTTGAACTATACTTTTATCTTTTAGATAATTTATTGCGTAACTCATTACTGACCTCTTATAATTGGTTATATAATCGGGTTGCGGTTAAGCAGCCATCAAAAGATGCTATAACATAACCTAATTTTATAAGGGCAACAAATAATAATTGGCAGGAAAATAGGTTTTAACAGAAGAAAGGTGTATTCTCTATTAAAAATATCCTGGCTACCGGTATTTAGCGATTTTTATTGCTACCCTGGCTGGATTTGATGTGAATGGTAAAGCACTCAGCTTTGAATAATATTTGAAAAGTCATTCCGGCAAGGCATTTACTAAAAAGCATTTCTAAATCACTAATAATCATATTTCAATCAAAATTATTAACTTTCTTTACGTTTTGAACTTTACGAAAAATTAAAACGAAAATTCGTTGCAGCGCACCCGGGTTCTGTAGGCGTATGCTACTGAGAAATAATTGGTTAAAAGTTGGGGTAATGAGATGATTGAAAGGAACATTCTACTTACTTAATTATTTTTTACCACTTTAATGTTTTCTTTAGGGTATCTGCGAATATAAATCTTCATTTATTACTACCAATAATGATAGTCTTGAAGACTTATTATTGTCACTTCTGTTGAAATAACAATTCTCAACTAATTAACAAATTTTTATAATGTTAAAAATTTCAGTAAAGGCAATAATATGAAAACTTTCATACGTCTTTTTTCCCTGATATGTGTTTTCTCCTTTTCTTCGATGTTGTTTGGACAGATTAGTAATCTTGTAGTAAACGGATCTTCAACAAATTTTTCAATGGCATCCGGTACTGAAATAAGCTGGAGCTATAACTTACCCGTTGGCGGTACCGCAACATTAGAAATTTGGATAGATATCAATGATAATAGCACAATTGAGCCTGGATCGGATGTGTTGTGGGAATCCTTTTATCAAATAGACGGTCAGTCTAACCTTGATGGACCGCCTGATATGGATGGCCTGGCTAATGGTCAGATAATATTTGCACAAGAAGTAGGTTTAGCACCTGGTGGATATATAATGTCGATTAATAATAATAACTCTACGGTTACAATTCCTGGTACTGTAACTCCAATAGCATCACCCGTATTTACAATTTCAGGCAGTGTTTCTGTACCCGCCGGAAATAGTGCCCAATATATGGTACTTTCGCTTGATAACAATAGCGAAGACGGAGATAAATTCTGGAATGCAATAACCGATGCAAGCGGGAACTTTGCAGTACAATTGGATGCCGATACTTCAGGCAATCCCTGGACGCTGAGAATTGACAATTCGTATACATTAAATCCTGCAGTTGTTAGTCCTGACAATATTTCATTCAACCTAGATGCTGGTGGTACAACAAGTTATTCCGGAAACAATTTTACATTTACTGAAGCTGCGGCAGAAATAAATGATACCGTTAAAGATGAAAACGGAAATCTACTTATTGGTACAAATGTTTATTTAAGTGGAGATGATGGAAACTTTAACCGATATGTCTGGACAGACAACACAGGAACATTTCGAATTGGTTTTCTTTCCGGTGAATTACCTGCTTCAAATATTGTTCTTGGTTCCGGTAATTCTGAGGATATGAATATTGTATCGGCAATGTTTCAGCTTCCAACAATAAATTCAAGTGATATTTTAACTAAAAATCTTACAATTTATACCACTAATTCAACTATTTCCGGTAATGTTACTTTAAATGGGAATCCTCCTAATTTTAATTTAGAAATGTATGCATTTGTATCTGATACCGGTTATGTTAGAACTTATACTGATGCAAATGGAAATTATACAATGCAAGTAAGTGATCAATTATTTAATTATAACATTGGTCCCGGTCAGTTACCAAACGATTACAATGGTTACTACATAATTGCGCATCCGGGGCAAACTAATGTTAATTTTAATTTTACACCGACTGATGTGGAAGAGGATCAATCGGTTATCCCACATGATTTTTCTCTTTTACAAAACTTTCCTAATCCATTTAATCCGATTACAACAATCAAATACGAGATGCCAATATCCGGATTGGTTACTATGAAAGTATATGATGTATTAGGAAATGAAGTGGCTACATTAGTGAATGAAGAAAAACCAGTTGGAAGTTATACTGTTGAATTTAACGCATCTAATTATCCGAGTGGAATTTATTTTTACAGTTTAACAGCTGGCAGTTTCACCGCAACAAAAAAACTTATATTAATGAAATAAAGAATAAGCCATGTGGGGACGATTCGACAAGTTACCCTTAAGAGCTTTGATAAAATTTGATACAATATTATCTGAAAAATTAAACCGTCTTTATGACGGTTTTTTTATGTGATAAAGTCATATCAAAAATTTATTAAAATGACAAAGCCTACCAACTGTAAACAGCATTAATTTTTTGACCCTAAATTTACCGGAATAATTTTGGGACAAATGCGCAACTAATTTGACTGGAATGTTATACTAATGTTATACTATTGTGATAATTAATGTTCATATTGTTCTCCGAACATTTAAGCAACAGAATTTATAAGAAACGAAAGGAGAACACTATGAGGAAAGTTATTTTTCTTTACCCCGTTCTATTACTTTTCATTTTTCAATTATCTGTTTATGCACAGATCGATCCTGATACAGCACCAAAAGCGAGTATAGACAGATTCAGTATGGAAGCGGGACATCTTTTTGTAAGGGATGGTTCTAATGGATTGCCCGGACCAAATGTTCCCGTCAATTTTGATGAACCGCCGTTTATAACAAGAGGATTGGGTCCAAACGGTGAATTATCTACCTATTATAATTTTGATGTGCAACCGACCGAACCGGCACCGATCTATGTTTTATTTAAAGATGGTGAACAAATGCCGGTTGCAGGTCAGTTAAATATTGTGGATGTAATTCCAGGCGATAAGGGATATAACGATTTCTGGTTGGTAAATAAAGTAACTGTTCCCACAAATTATGTTGCTAATACATTGGTGAACGCAGAACAGGTTCTTAACAGCGGTTATAGTATCGAGCAAACAAATGTAGTGGTGAACTGTCCCATAGTGCCAGATAGCTCAACTGCTATGTTAAGATACAATCCGAATGAAGATCCGGGTTTAACACGTGGCTGGTATGATTCGACAGTAGTATATTATTTTAATTTTTCCGAAGCACCAATAACAACTGATAATTCCGGGATGGTTCCTACTTCTCCGATTTATGTTTCATTTAACATAAACCCGGGTCAACCGGGCGGAGGCCCTCCTTCAGGATTTAAAGACGATGGACGATGGAACCGGACTCACACATAATGTACCGGCAACTTTACCAGGAGATACTCTTTATTCACCGTTGTGGTTTGTGAACATTTATGATAACACAGATTTCGATATGGTACATGATCTAACTTCGGCACAAGCAGCAAATATTCTTGTCTTTGGAGCTGCAATTGTAAATTGCCCAATTGTAAAAGTTTCTCCGGCAACCGGAGTTGAAGAAGAACATGTTCAGCCTTCCAGTTATGAGCTTTCTCAGAACTATCCTAATCCTTTTAATCCCACCACGACGATAGGCTATAAAATCCCGGAATGCGAATTAGTTACCTTAAAGGTTTATAATATTTTGGGAAAAGAAGTGGCTACGTTAGTTAATGAGGTGAAACCGGCAGGTGAATATGAAATTAAATTTGGTAGTTCTTCATTAGTAAGTGGAGTTTATTATTACCAGTTGAAAGCCGGTAATCTTGTTGAAACTAAAAAAATGATCTTGCTAAAATAATTGCAACACTTAATTTTATTTTCCTAACCCCTGCTTAATTACTGGCAGGGGTTTTTTTAATAATTAATCCCACCAATACTTAATTACTATTCTAACTAGTTCCTCTAGAATTGATTCAATCCCAGCTCTCCCGGAATTTAGAAATGTTAAATGGGGTTGCTCATTAAGAGATGTTGAAGAAAAGGAAACAGCTCATTACCTTCAAAAATTTTCAGGATTCGGTATTGAAGCCCTTTCATACCAAGGAAAAATTTCAGGACTGGATGCTAGGATAGATTATACTTTCAAAAATAAAAAGTTCACTGAAGGTTCCTACACAGTAATTTCTAATAACGCATTTAGAAATGATTTTCTAACACTTTTAAGTTTCCTCAAAATCCAATATGGTGAGCCAGGATATAGTTCAGACCCAATATATACATCTGATTCTGTCTGGATTAAAATCAATGATTGCGGAATGTTTATGGGTCCCTCATTTTACTGGGTGTTTGAAGATGGTTTTATTGGTCTCATTTCGGAAAAATTCAAAGAAGAAACTACCCTTACAATTCTGTTTACCTTTAATCTTACAATTGATGAATATAATTCAAAAAATCTTGTGGAATTGAAAAATTATAAAATTATCAGGTTAAACAATGATTAGAGAGAATTAGTTAAATCTGAAATGAAATTAGCAAGTGTAAAAAGAATTTTAGTTACGGTAATTGGATTCATTTTATTAAGCATCAGGATTCTGCTTAAATCCCAATTGAACTTGCTATCTTAGCATCTGAATATGAATAGGCAAAGAAAGTTATTGAGAAGATAAAAAGACAAGTTCACAATACATTGAATAAATAGATTCTGTTTACGGGTTGAATTATTTATATACTTATACATTTAATAGTTGAAAGTAAAAAGATAGTGTTGCTTAAGAAGCTAAAAAGTTATCATTTTTATTTATCCCATTTCAATGAAAACCTACCTGACAGGTAAGCAGGTTGTTTGGGAATTTTTTTACCTGCCAATTGGTAACCTATTATCGCTTATACACTGTACAAAATATTTCATTTTGTAAGAGGTAGGTCGTTTCTCAACACATCAAAAGTTAAGTATAATTATATTATTACATAAAATATGAGAAATGAGTTAGGCATAAATCTTGCAAAAATTATTTCAATGTGCTGATCTCGTGGGAATCATATTTGATTCTTCATATTTGTTGTTGTAGTGTACATTAAGTTACGATTTTGGCTGCAGTAAACTCTGAGCTGGGTAAATAGAACCTAGCCTTTGATGCTTTAACATTATATAGCGAAATCGAAATAGTTTAATGATTAATAATCGCTAAAAAGTTGGTGTTGATAAAGTAAGTTTAATTATAATTTAGAATCTAATGCTCACTCTAGTGAAAAGGAAGAGATATGAATGAACTTTTGACAGTCGTAACGGTAAGCATAGGGATAATAGCAGCCGTTATAACAATTGGTGGAATTATTAATCCTCGGGATTTAAATCCTGAAAAAGTAAAGCAGAATAGGAATGGCCTCTCAAGAACCCTAAATTATGAAATGATATGTCCTTATTGCCAAAGGAAAGGTCAAGTTCGTGTTAAAACTATTATTCAATATAAAAGAATCAATGTTGTTCAAGCGACTGCGGCTATTTTGACATTTGGAATTACACTTTTGGCAACTGGTTTTTTGAGGAAAGAGCAGGAGAGGCACGCACATTGTGGGTATTGTAATTCTGTTTGGCATTATTAACCATTTAGTTCCTTTGTTCCTTTTTAATTCTTCCAAATAGATTTCATACTTGGCAACTCAGACCTGCTAATCATACAACAACAAATTAACTGTTTTCATTCTGCGATACTAAATACTAATTCTCTACATAATCGAATTTCCAGCAAAACATTTCATTAGGATTAATATATATTTGAAATAATCTGGAGTGGATTCACTTTTAGTCACTACCACACGAATGTATACTATTCATAGTTTGATACCAAATCTTAATAATAATGTCTTTAGTACCTCTGTATGAATATTAAAAACAGGCTATTCATTTAAAAAGTATTTATGGCACTCATAATGTAATTGTTTTTTAATTTCACTCTTGCTATTTAGTTCAATGGAGGAATGATTGCTATGAAAATCAACCGAAACATTTTATTATTTCTGTTTGTTCCCTATCCGATTTTTCATCACTTTACTTGCCTGATTCAATCCCAGGAAAAATTCAAAGAAGAAACTACCCTTACAATTCTGTTTGCCTTTAATCTTACAATTGATGAATATAATTCAAAAAGTCTTGTGGAATTGAAAAATTATAAAATTATCAGGTTAAACAATGATTAGAGAGAATTAGTTAAATCTGAAATGAAATTAGCAAGTGTAAAAAGAGTTGTAGTTACAGTAATTGGATTTATTTTATTAAGCATCAGCATTCTGCTTATAATTTTTCCAGGTCCGGCTTTTATTGTAATCCCTATTGGACTTGCTATCCTATCAACTGAATATGAATGGGCAAAGAAAGTTTTTGCTAAGATAAAACGACGAGTCAAAAAAACATTCAATAAATAAATTCAATTACAAACAGAATCATTTTTACAATTGTAATTTGAATAGATAAAAGTAAAAACATGGTGTTGATGATGCAAATTTAAAAACAGAAACTTATAATTTAATATTTGTATCTACTATCTTTACTGACCATCCATTTTATTAAACAACTGACAAACTTGGTTCCATAAAATGACATTAATGTTATTTATTAATATTAATTGTTTCTCTGGACTTAATACTAGAACTAATTATTTAACTTATTATTAATTAGCTGATGGTATAAGTTTTGCTATGCCTTTGACTCAAATTTAATTATCTGAAAGGATTTAGTATGTATACTATTACAATAACCCGAAAGATTTTATTTATCATTCTTTCATTTCTACTGATAGTTTCTTGCGATTCTTCTGAAACAAATGATGGAACCATATCTCTTAGCTTTTCATCAGGTTCCTCTTTACAAAAGGTTGTGGATGAAACTTTTGTATTAGACAATGTAAGAATTCTTTTACGTGATGTAAAGATGAAACAACA
>JARRKK010000006.1:0-25901 GCA_037388105.1 Ignavibacteriaceae bacterium
AATATTTCTACCAAAATTTATTTTTGCACTAGTTGTATTCATCATTGGATTTTTATTCGCACGTCTTGTTCAAACACTGGTTAAACGGTTCGTTAGAAATACAAATAAGTTTATAGTTAATAAAAGGTTAAAAGAACATCTTCAGAAAAGGGATTTGGAACAATCTTCAATATTCATTAGCAAAACACTTTTCTGGATTATTATAATACTATTTATCACAATTGCCAGTGAAATAATGGGTCTGCCCATTGTAACTGCCTGGTTAAGCGGAATAGTCCAATATCTACCGAACATCATTGCAGCAATAGTGATTGTATTTGTTGGTATAATTGGTGGAAGACTGTTATCAGATATAATACTATCGGCTACTACAAAGGCCGGAATTACATATGCCAACGTACTTAGCAAAATAATTCAGTACTCAATCCTTTTAATTACCATACTTATTGCCATTGATCAAATTGGGATTGATATTATTTTGCTAACCATAATTCTCAGTGTTGTTATTGCTGCACTTTTGTTTGGTGGTGCTTTATCATTCGGTTTGGGTGCAAAAACATCTGTGAGCAACATTTTAGCTTCCTACTATTTGCACGATACATATAAAGAAGGAAACACAGTTAGAATAAATAATGTTGAAGGAAAAATTATTGAAATCACCACTACTTCAGTGGTTATAGATACTGCCTATGGTCAGGTATCCATTCCAGCAAAAGAATTTAGTGAACATTCATCAGTATTAATCAAGAAGGACTAATAATGGATACGGATCAATTGATATTAGAAGATTTTATTACTAATCACAGTACAGACGCGGCAAGAATAATTGAGCAATCAGATACAGAAAATGCATTGGCAATAGTTGAAAAGTTACCCATCGATGTCGCAGTATTATTGATTAAAAATATGGAGCAATATGCTGTGGTAAAATGCCTTGAAAGAATGGGAGTTGACCGTTCAGTTAAAATCATTGAAAAACTTCCAGTGCAGTTAACCGGATCATTATTGAGAAAAATGGCTATTGATGTAAGAGAATTAATCCTTACAAAAGTCACATCTGAATTATCAATTCCTCTAAAACAAATATTAGAATATTCAGAAAATTCAGTTGGCGCAATAATGAATCCTCTGGTTCCTACATTACCAGATGATATTAGTTCAAAGGATGCCCAGCAGAGAGTTAAAAAACACAATCAACAAATATTACACTATATATTTATAACCCGACGTGATAACACTTTTGCGGGAATTGTAAAGTTGGAAGATTTAATTATCGCTAGTTCAAAAGAAAAGCTTGTTTCACTTATGAAGACAGATATTCCACATTTAAATGCCGATACAGGTTTTCATAAAATTCTTAATCATCCGGGATGGATGGAATACTCTGCTCTACCAGTTTTAGACGGGTCGGGTAATTTTCTCGGAGCCATTGGTCAGGGAGAGGTCAGAAAAATTGAAAATTCTATTAAAGTTCCAAACCAAACTAAACTTACAAGTAATGCCCTTGGACAATTATATAGAATAGGTTTAGAGAGTCTGCTTTATACAGGAGGTGAAAGAACAACTGAACATAAGTAAAAAGAGCAATCACATTACAAGCGAGAAGGTAGTACTATGGCAACAAACTCATCAACTGCGACACGAAAATTTATTAACAATTATTTTGTTCTTTTCCCGGATGAAGCAGCAAAACTTTTAAGTACATTTAATGAAGAAAAAATAATTGGTTACTTAACAATTCAACCAATTGATGTTGCAGTAGGGGTATTTAAAAGTATTATTCCGGATACAGCAGCAAGGGTTGCATCCCAAATGGGTGAGGAATTCTTTATAGAAATTTTCACCAAACTGGATCCCAATCTGGCAGCCCGATTATTATCTCGTTTCGATTCTGATTTTGTTAAAAATCGGCTATCGTTATTGCCGGCTCCTCTGGCCAAAGAATTAATTGAGTTAATGATTTACCCCCGCGATACCGCGGGTTATCTATTTGATGCAAATGTAACTTCATTCTATCCTGATGACCACGTTGAGGGTGTATTGAACAGGGTACGTAAAATTAAGGATCGTCAAATTGTAAATATTTATGTAATAGATACCGAAGGAGTATTAATAGGAGCAATTCCCTTACAGGAAGTGGTTGTATCAGAATCCGATGAGATTTTAAGCAATCTTATTCAATCACCCCCTGTCGCAATAAATGCGATGGCACCGCGTGAAGATGTCGTTACACTTTTAGAAGAGCGGAAGTTGATCAATCTTCCTGTTGTAGACATTGAAAACAGACTATTGGGAGTAATTAGATATAATACGTTAGTAGATGCTACAAAACAAGATGCAACGGAAGATGTTCAGGCAATGTTTGGTGCTGGACGAGATGAACGTGCATTATCCAAGGTATCATTTGCCATTCGTAAACGTCTGCCATGGTTGGAAATAAACTTAGCTACTGCATTCCTTGCAGCAACTGTTGTAGGATTGTTTGAAGATACTATAGCACGGATTACAGTTTTAGCTGTCTTTTTACCCGTGGTTGCAGGCCAGTCTGGTAATACTGGCTCACAGGCATTAGCCGTTACAATTCGCGGTTTAGCTCTTAGAGAAATCAGGGCACAACATTGGCTTAAAGTTGCAAGGAAGGAAATTACTGTCGGATTTATAAATGGAGTTGTAGTTGCCCTAACTACTTCAGTTATTGTTTATTTTTGGACGGGGTCAATCGGGTTACCCATTGTTATCAGTGTATCAATGATTGTTTCGATGGTCATTGCAGGATTCTCAGGAGCTGTTATTCCTATAATGTTAAAAGTAATTGGACAAGACCCGGCGCAGTCATCTTCAATTGTATTAACCACCGTAACCGATGTGTTTGGATTTCTCAGCTTTCTTGGGCTTGCCACTGTTCTGGGGAGTGCACTCGGAATAACGTAAATTAATCCGATGAATTAAATATTTTTATTTGAGTGGCGCTTAAGGTTGCAGATCTTGTAAAGATCTCAAAACATTTTATAATTTTTAGTAAATGAAACAATAAATAAAGGAGTCTATACAATGATATTCTTAAGGAAAAAATTGTTGATCTGCTTAATCGTTCTAATCATACCAACTTTACTGTTTTCCCAGGATGGCAAAGTTTTGAATAAAATCCTTAAAAGCGGTGAGTTACGGGTAGGAGCCAGTGGCAGTCAGCCGCCATTTACAATGAAATCTAAAGACAGTCAACTGATGGGTTATGAAGTTGAGCTGGCTAAGTTATTAACTGATGCTATGAATATAAAATTGAAATTTGTTGAAAAACCTTTTTCAGAGCTTTTACCGGCATTGGAAAAAGGCGAAATAGATGTAATTATGTCTGGTATGACAATAACACCCGAGCGCAACTTAAAGGCCACATTTGCGGGTCCGTATATTGTATCTGGAAAGTCGATACTAGCTAAATCTCAAAGACTATCTGCATTAGATGAAATGGGTGAGATAAACCGTCCAACAATTAGGGTAGCTGCATTAGATGGTTCAACAAGTCAACGTTTTGTAGAAAAACTAGCCCCAAAGGTAAAACTAGTTACAACTAAGGATTATGAAACTGCAGTGAACTTGGTGATGGAAGATGAAGTAGACATCATGGTAGCAGATTATCCGATTTGTGTGCTTAGCATATTAAGGCATCCGGATGCAAAATTGGCTACATTGGAAACACCACTAACAATCGAACCTATTGGTATTGCTCTACCACCCAATGCTTTTCAACTACATAATCTTGTAGAGAATTACCTGAATGGACTTCAAATTGGAGGGGTACTGCAGAATCTTGAATCGAAGTGGTTCCAGGATAGTTCATGGCTTATCAGGCTGCCTTAATCTAGGACTTCATTCGTGGTAATATAATAGTAGGTTTTCTCAATAGTATAGAATAGAAATTAATGGCAAGATTCTTACAAAAAAGAAACAAAACCAAAGGTCTGGTACCCGGCACTCCGGTTTTTATTGGCAAGAAAAAGGTTGATGAAATTAGACTCAGGATTATTGATTATGATAATTCAAAACTGCACGAAGACAGATTAGAAAAAATTTTAGATTGCACAAAATTTAAAGAAAAAAATACTGTTACGTGGATTAATATTGATGGTCTTCACAATACAAAGCTAATGAAAGAAATCGGAGAAATTTTTGATTTGCACCCTCTTTTGATTGAAGATATAATGAATACTGATCAAAGACCAAAATTGCAGGAATCTGAGAATAACCTATTTATAGTTTTAAAAATGCTTCGTTATGATGAAGATAATCACGCAATTATTGCTGAACAATTAAGTTTAGTTATTGGAAAGAAATTTCTATTAACATTTCAGGAGCAACCGGGCGATGTATTTGAACAGGTACGAGAACGAATAAGACAGAAAAAAGGAAGAATAAGGGTTACAGGTATTGATTATCTAGCTTATGCTTTAATTGATACTGTAGTAGATAATTATATATACATTATTGAAAGATTTGGCGAAAAAATTGAAGATATGGAAGAGGTTGTCCTGGGGAATCCGGAACCATATATTGTAGAACAACTGAGCAATTACAGAAAAGAGATGAATTACTTAAGAAAAAGTATACGACCCGCCAGGGAAGCAATATTACATTTATCAAGGTTGGAAACTGACTTAATCAATAATAAGACGATTCCATTTTTAAAGGACCTTGAAGATTTAATAACGCAAGCCTCTGAAGCAATTGATACATATAGAGATATGCTTTCTGATCAAATGAACTTATATAATTCAGCATTATCTAATAAGATGAATGATGTAATGAAAATCCTGACAATCTTTGCTGCTATTTTCATTCCACTTACTTTTATTGCCGGGATTTATGGAACTAATTTCGACTATTTCCCGGAGCTCCACTTTAAGTATAGCTATTTTATTTTCTGGGGAGTTATAGTTCTTGTTGCTGGGCTAATGATTATATTCTTCAAACGAAAAAAGTGGTTTTAATATTAGACTAAAATTTTATAATGGAAATTATTGAACTACTTATTTCAAAATAATGCTTTATTTTATATTTCATTATTAATAAATAACACACTTCACCCCAATAGTTCCAAATGAATCTGTGATTAAATTATGAGTGATCCATTAATTATAGCTGCCCTGGTTTTTATCCTGCTTTGCATAGTTTTTCTAATTGCTTTTGTTGCTTCATTGAGAAAAAGAAAAATTTTCGGTGCTATAAGAGATATTATTTTTGCATTACTTATGCTATCCCTTTCTTTATTATTTGGAACAATAAGCATTTCAATACAGGGATATAATGCTTTTACAAGGGAAGAATTAGCCGCATCTGTAGAAGTCTTTCCGATCCGGAAACAATTATACACAGCCCGTATTACTTTTCCCGATAGGTCTGAAAAACAATTTAATCTAGAAGGTGATGAATTTTATATTGACGCACATATTTTGAAATGGAAATCAATCGCAAATCTATTTGGTCTCCATACCTTGTACGAATTAGACAGGGTTGCAGGCCGGTATATTGAAATTGAAGATGAATCTAATAAGCATAGAACAGTATATTCGCTTGCAGATGATAAACTGATTGATATATTCTATTGGCGTCTAAAATATCCAATCCTTTCATTTTTAGTAGATGCTGAATATGGCTCTGCATCTTTCGTTACTGCAAACGTGAATAAAAAAATAAATATAATGGTCTCTACAACAGGTTTGTTGATTAGAGATGCGGGAAAATGAAATTCTGTAGAAACATTCTTAAGCTTATATATTTCAGAATTTGAATATTGGTGGATCAGAGTAGAAAGGAGGTACTTTTGCCCTTTACGTATTGGTAAGAAGGAGTAAAGCTAGGTGGTGATTAGAATTTACCTCTTTCTGAAAACTTTAAGTTTACCGACTCATGAAGAATTTGGTCTCGAACTGGCAAATGTGGAAATTGAATCAATTCCTTTACTTATTGCAAAACCGAAAAAGATTGAACTACTACGTATTGAGGATTAGACACTATAAATAACATACTGATTTATTCTTATAGAACAAGAGAAAATAATTATGAAAAAATCTTGCCAGATATGCGGTCGTGATAGTTCTAAAACTGAAATTGTATCCTCAGTTATCGTAAGACCGGCGGTATCAAAAATAATAGAAACATCAGTTCCGGACTGGGATCCTGAAGGATTTATTTGCAAAGATGATTTGCAAAAGTACAGAAAAGAGTACTTGCAAAAAATATTGGTAGATGAAAAAGGTGAACTGTCACATCTTGAAAAAGATGTTATTAACAAATTATCAGAATATGAATCAATTTCTGCTAATATTGAAAAAGAATTTATTGCAAAATTAACACTTGGAGAAAAACTCTCTGATGTAATAGCATCTTTTGGTGGTAGCTGGAAGTTTATAATAATATTTTTCTTAATAATAATTTTTTGGATTTCTATTAATGCATATATTTTAATTACTAAACCATTTGATCCGTACCCATTTATTTTGTTAAATCTGGTTTTGTCTTGCCTTGCCGCAATTCAGGCTCCAATAATTATGATGAGTCAGAATAGGCAGGAAGCTAGAGATCGAAATCGTTCAGAACAAGATTATAAAATAAATCTAAAGGCTGAATTAGAATTAAGACAGCTTCATCAAAAGGTTGATCATTTATTGATACAACAGTGGGAGCGAATGACGGAAATTCAGGAGATACAATTAGAGATGCTTGAAGAAATAAGAAAATCCAGCAAGTAGATAAATGCACTAAATAGTTATTAGGAATTGATTGACTTCATAATTTGGTGTCATTTTGAGTTAGTATTTTTTCATTTTATGCGATTTCTAATATCATGCAAGATACGTATTTATTAAAAAGCTCTTTTCAGAATTATGAAAATCAACCCCTAGAATACATCTCTTTGTTCGATTTTATCAGGTCTTCAAGTAATACCAAATATAAAAGTTTACCCTGTAAAAATCTTTTTTAAAAACTTTGGAAGACATTAGGGACCCATGTATCGCAATACTTTTATTTATACAGGCAATGGGAGATGATAAAAGTTATATACGCTGGATCTCTGCATACGGACTTACTAAACCTGGTAAGTATTCAATCAAACCGGCGTTTAAATCCTTAGAAACAAAATCTAATTCTGTATTTGTGTTAGGAGGTGCTTATCATGTCTTTTCTGATTTAAAGGGAAATAAAATTTTACTTAAAGAATTTCCTGTTGATAAATTATTATCTGCGCTGAAAAATCCCGGATAATGGAAAATATGAATCTTTTGGTTTATGAAATATTTAATAATCGAAATTTCTGATTCATTGATATTTATTAATATCTTTATTGATTAAACCTTATGAAAAACGAAAAAGAACGATTACAGTCAATTAAATGTGCAGGCAAACAATGGCGTAAATGGGGACCATATCTAACTGATAGACAATGGGGAACTGTACGCGAAGATTATAGCTTAAATGGAAACGCATGGGATTATATATCTCATGATTATGCACGCAGTAAGGCTTACCGTTGGGGAGAAGAAGGGATTGCCGGTATAAGCGATAACCAACAATTGATTTGTTTCTCAGTTGCACTTTGGAATAAAAAAGATCCAATAATAAAAGAAAGGTATTTTGGATTAACGAATGAACAGGGTAATCATGGAGAGGATGTTAAAGAGTACTACTATTATCTCGATAACATTCCAACTCATTCATACATGAAGATGCTTTACAAGTATCCGCAAGCAGAATATCCTTACACACAGCTTCTTGAAGAAAATAATAGAAGAACAAAAACAGATGCGGAATTTGAATTAATCGATACCGGAATCTTCGACGAAGATAAATATTTTGATGTATTTATTGAGTATGCTAAAAATTCTGAGGAAGATATCCTAATAAAAATCACTTTGTATAATCGGGGAAAAGAAAAGGCAGCTATTAATGTTCTTCCTCAAATCTGGTTTAGAAATACATGGAGTTGGGCAAAAGACAATTCTAAACCAAAAATGTTCTTTGCAGAAAATAATTCTATCAAGTTGGTTCACAAAAAATTGGGGGAATTCAATTTATATTACGATGAAAATCCCGAAGTGTTATTCTGTGATAATGAAACGAACTATAAACGATTGTATAACGTTAATAATACAAATGCTTATTTAAAAGATGGAATAAATGATTACATAACACAAAACAATAAGACATCAATCAATCCATCTAAAACCGGAACTAAAGCCTCTTGTAATTATGACCTGGAAATTATTGGTGGTTCATTCAAATCAGTTAGACTTCGATTAGTAAAAAATTCTATTCAAGATCCATTCAAGGGTTTTGACAAGATATTCGAAGTAAAAATAAATGAAGCAGATGAATTCTATGCTGATATCCAGGAAGAATTAACTGGTGAAGACGCTAAAAATATTCAAAGGCAAGCTTTTGCAGGAATGTTATGGAGTAAACAGTTTTACTATTATGATGTTGAAGAATGGATTAATGGGGATAGGGGGCAGCCTGAATTGCCCAAGCAGCGCCAGGAAGGAAGAAATAAAGATTGGCTTCATTTAAATAATGCTGATATCATTTCAATGCCCGATAAATGGGAATACCCCTGGTATGCTACATGGGATTTAGCATTTCACTGCATTCCTTTTGCTATGATTGATCCCGAATTTGCCAAAGATCAACTTGTACTTTTTACACATGAATGGTATATGCATCCAAATGGACAATTGCCTGCTTACGAATGGAATTTTTCTGATGTTAACCCCCCAGTTCACGCATGGGCTACCTGGCGTGTTTATAAAATTGATCAAAAATTAAGAGACAAGAGCGATACTGATTTTCTCGAAAGAGTTTTGCATAAACTGCTCTTGAATTTTACCTGGTGGGTAAATAAAAAAGATTATGACGGGCACAACATTTTTCAAGGTGGGTTTTTGGGATTAGACAATATTGGTGTTTTTGATAGAAGTACTCAATTTGGTACCGGTGAGCATTTAGATCAATCAGATGGTACAAGCTGGATGGCAATGTTTTCACTTAATATGCTTCGTATTTCTCTCGAGCTTTCAAAAACAAAATCGATATATCAAGACTTAGCAACTAAATTTTTCGAGCATTTCTTATACATAGCTCAATCAATGACTAATATGGGATATAAAGGCATTGGGCTTTGGGATGAAGAAGATGAATTTTATTACGATACCCTCCACTTAAATGATATGATGTATAGGTTGAAAGTTCGTTCTATAGTGGGATTGATACCATTATTTGCAGTAGAAGTGTTAGAACCGGAATTAATGAAGCTAGCCCCGGAGTTTGAAGCGAGGTTAAATTGGTTTTTTACTAACAAACCCGAAATGTCTGCATTGGTTTCACGGTGGAATGAAAAAGGTTCCGGGGAAAGAACTCTCCTCTCATTGCTTCGCGGACATCGAATGAAAGAACTATTAAAAAGAATGCTTGATGAAACAGAATTTTTATCAGATTATGGAATACGCGCACTCTCAAAATATTACGAACAAAATCCTTATGAATTTGATATGTATGGGAAAAAATATAAAGTTAAATATAATCCTGCAGAATCTGATAGCGGAATGTTTGGTGGCAATTCAAACTGGCGAGGACCCATCTGGTTTCCAGTAAATTTTTTAATCATTGAATCACTTTACAGGTTTCATCATTATTACGGGGATGACTTCAAAATAGAATGCCCAACGAATTCCGGGAATTATGTTACAATAAAAGATGTTGCAGATGAGCTTGCACTCAGGTTATCAAAAATATTTTTAAAAGATAAAAACGGAATGCGCCCTGTTTTCCGTTACAAAAACAAATATCAAAAAGATCCGCACTTCAAAGATTATATATTATTCCATGAGTACTTTCACGGTGATAATGGAAGAGGTGTCGGTGCTTCACATCAAACTGGTTGGACAGGATTGATAGCAAAAATTCTTCAGCCAAAGAAAACATAAAGAGGATAGTATGTTAAAGATACAAAATGAAAAATTACCAAAATTAGTAATGCCTAATGTAACGGAAGTAAAAATATTAAAAGGACAAAGAGCATTGGTAACGGGAGCGAATTCGGGAATTGGGGAAGGTGTGGCGATTGAACTCGCAAAAGCCGGGGCGGAAGTAGTTGTTAATTATGTCGGTGATGAAAAAGCTGCATTTGAACTTGTTAAACAATTAAAAACAAATTACAGTGTAAATTCGTACGCACATTATGCAGATGTTTCTAATGAAGATGATGTTAAGGGTATGTTCGCAAAAATGATAAAAGAGTTTGATACTATAGATATTTTAGTCAACAATGCCGGACTTCAGAGAGATGCACCTTTTGATGAAATGACGCTCGAACAATGGAATAAAGTAATTAGTGTCAATCTGACCGGACAATTTCTTTGTGCAAGAGAAGCTGTAAAAGAATTTAAAAGAAGAGGTGTCGTTACCAATATTTCGTGTGCTGCCGGTAAAATTATTCATATGAGTTCAGTTCACGAGGTTATACCATGGGCAGGTCATGCAAATTACGCGGCTTCTAAAGGAGGAGTTATGCTATTGATGAAGAGCATCGCTCAAGAACTAGCCCCGTTTAGAATCCGTGTCAACAGTATCGCTCCCGGCGCGATAAGAACGCCGATAAATACCAATGCCTGGAATACGCCTGAAGCTTATAACGAATTAATGAAATTAATACCTTACCAGCGTATTGGTGAAGTTGATGATATAGGCCGAGTTGCTGCATGGCTCGCTTCAGATCTTGCGGATTACATAAATGGAACAAGTATTTATGTTGATGGTGGAATGACTCTTTATCCCGGTTTTGCAACAGGAGGATAATTAATGATATTACTTATTTGATAAGATTTAAATAGTTGACAGATTTTATTTAGTCTAAGTAAAATCAAATTGTTAATTAAACCAATGATCATAAATATGGCTCAGTTATTTTCATCTCTTAAAATCAGAAATATAGAATTAAAAAACCGAATTGTTGTTTCGTCGATGTGCCAGTACTCCAGTATAAATGGAACTTCCACAGATTGGCACCTGGTTCATCTTGGAAGTCGCGCTGTTGGTGGAGCAGGATTAGTGTTTACTGAAGCAACTGCTGTTTCGCCCGAAGCAAGAATTTCTCCAGATGATGCAGGAATCTGGAATGAAGAACAGGCAAATGCATATAAAAGAATTACATCATTCATAAAATCACAAAACTCTGTTCCTGGTATTCAGATAGCTCATGCCGGAAGAAAAGCTTCAACTTATTCCCCATGGAAAGGTAGTGGAGAAGTTACAATTGATAACGGCGGATGGCAGACTTTAGCACCAAGCCCAATTTCATTTGCCGATAATTATCCTAATCCGAAAGAAATGGATGAAAAAGATATTAAAATTATCACTGATCAATTTGCTCAAGCTGCAAAGAGAAGTATTGAAGCTGGTTTTGAAGTAATTGAATTACACTTTGCACATGGTTACTTAGTACATGAATTCTACTCTTCGATTTCAAACCAAAGAAAAGATAAGTACGGTGGAACGCTAGAAAACAGATGTCGCTTCGCATTCGAAGTTGCAAAATCTGTTAGAGAAGTAATTCCCGATGGAACTCCTTTGTTCGCAAGGATTTCATCAACTGATTGGGTTGATGGTGGATGGGATATTGATCAGTCTGTTCAATTAGCACAGTGGTTAAAAGCGGTTGGGGTTGATTTAATTGATTGTTCAAGTGGCGGAAATGTACCGAGTGCTAAAATTCCAGCAGGACCGGCCTATCAAATTCCTTTTGCAGAAAAAATAAAAAAGGAAGCAAAAATGCTTACCGGTGGAGTTGGTTTAATTACAACTGCAGAACAGGCTGAAGAGATTATCGGTTCAGGAAAAGCTGATATTGTTTTGCTTGCAAGAGAAATGTTAAGGGACCCTTACTGGGCTTTAAATGCAGCTAAAAAATTGAATGTTGATTTGAAGGATTTTCCGAAACAGTATTTAAGAGCCAAATAAACCAAGAAGAGAATTCACATTTTTTCAGTTCTTAGTGGAGAGAATCTATATAAAGATTTCAATTTCAATAATTATTCTTTTTTAACTTATACACTTTATTTATTCCATTTAACGCAGCTACACGGTAAGCCTCTGCCATCGTTGGATAATTAAATGTTGTGTTGATAAAAAACATCAATGTATTAGCTTTACCTTTTTGAGATATGATTGCCTGGCCAATATGAATAATTTCTGTTGCACCATGGCCAAAACAATGTACACCCAGTATCTTCAAAGATTCCCTATGAAAAAGAATTTTTAACATTCCGGTAGTTCTTCCGGTTATTTGAGCGCGCGCAAGATGCCTAAAGAAAGAATGACCAACTTCATACGGAATTTTATCCTTAGTTAATTCTTCTTCAGTAGAACCAACAGAACTTATTTCAGGAATAGTATAAATTCCTGTTGGAATAAATTCAACCAATTGTTGTTCGCACTTACCGAAGGCAATATGTGTAGCTGCATATCTTCCCTGATCGTATGAAGCACTTGCAAGGTTTGGAAATCCAATTATATCTCCAACGGCATAAATATTAGGGACAATGGTTTGGTTGTTTTCATTAACTGCTATGGATCCTTTTGTGTCTGTTTTAATTCCGAGATTTTCTAATCCTAAATTATCGGAATTTCCGGTTCTTCCCTGGGCCCATAGAAGATAATCAGTACGGATTTCCTTATTTGACTTTAAATAAACAGTAACTCCCTTGTCATCTGCTACAAGTTTTTCATATTCTTCATTATGTCTGAGGATCACCCCATTTTCTCTTAGAAAAAAACTTAGCGCATCGATAATTTCATCGTCGAGGAAAGCAAGAAGTTTATCCCGAGTGTTTATTAAATTTACTTTAATACGCAATCCTCTAAATATTGACGCATATTCACATCCGATAACACCTGCCCCATAAATTGTTAATGAGCGAGGATTATCTTTTAATTTCAAAACAGTATCGCTGTCCAAAATTCTTGGATGAGTAAAATCAATGTCAGCAGGATGGTACGGACGGGAACCTGTGGCAATTACAAAATAATCCGAAGTATAAGTTTCTTCAACACCGTTAGATTGTTTAACTGTAATTGTATGTGCATCTAAAATTGCTGCCCTGCCGTCAATAATATCAACAAGATTTCTTTCGTAAAAACCTTTTCTGAGGTTAAACTGTTCCCGAATAACAAATTCAGCTTTTGTTAATAATGTTTGAAAATTTGCATCAGCCAGGCTATTAGTTTCATATAAAATCTCACTTGCATGTCGTAATGCTTTGCTTGGGATTGTACTCCTGTGTGTACAACTTCCGCCAATCATTGAAAAGTAATCACACATTGCAACGTGTAATCCTTCTTTAGTGCATTTCATTGCTGCCCCTTCTCCTCCGGGTCCGCTGCCTATCACAATTACGTTATATTGGTTTTTCAAGATTCCTTCCTTCGTATAATTTTATTGTATTAAATTAAATAAATGTTAATGAAATTATTCCAATCTAACTTTACGCTTCAAATCGAGTAGTCACCTGACTTGCTTAAGTATTTCATATTATGATATCAAAACGAAAAATTATATTATTATTAATCGAAATCAATTATCCAATAAATATTGGTAAAGGGAAAGTAACAGTTGCTCCTATGCCACCAATTACTACTGTCTGAATTTCACTTTTAATTGGTTTAGACTCGGTGAGTCCTGCAGCTAAAGCAAATGGAACAATCAATCCATTAGGTGTACTGATAACAATATCACTTGCATTGAAATGTTCTTCAACTGGTAATGGACTGGAATAATTTTCTTCTCTTCAAATTTTAGCTTCACTTTTCAATAGATTAGTAAGGCGTAGAACTAATCTATCTTAAATGAACCGTTTTTTAATATCTTCCAACAGCTTTAAGCAAAGCATTCTGAGTAATTATGTAACTAAGTTCATTATTAATTCTATTATACTGGGCTTATAAGCAATTATTGTAAGAAAGCTGCAAATCTAAATAAGTGACCAGACCTAAATCATAAGTCTCTGTTTGTATTTTCCAACTCTCCCTTGATGCAGTTAAAGCAATGTCTGAAACATCAAGCTGCTGCTTGTTAGTTTGTAGATTTAATGTTGCAGTTTTAACCTGACTTTAAATTTCCAGTTCTAATGCCATCAGATCTTCGTTAGTATTTTATAGTTGAATAACTGCTGCTTGAATTAAGTTTTCGGCATTCCAATTTTAAAAGATGGGAAAGTTTAGTGAAAGACCGAAACTCTAAATTTCTTGTGCACAACCCAGAATCCTAACTAAAAAAATTAATAACTCATCTCATCTATCTTTACTTTACCTCTGAAAATCCAGTAGATTGTAATTGTGTAAGCGAACACAAATGGAATTCCAATCAATGCAATGATTAGCATAATGGTTAAAGTTTTGTCAGAACTTGCAGCATTGTAAATGGTCAGACTGTATTCAGAATTCGGATTTGAGTAAACGATGTTTGGAAAAATTCCTATTGCAAAAACCAGAAGAAGAGCTGCAATGGAAGCTGCAGATGAAAAGAAAGCTTTTAATTCTTTTCCTTTTGAAATTTCTCTGGGAATGTTTGCAATTGCAAGCATATTCAATAACGCCACAAGGAATAATACAGGAGCTGCTCTGAAATTTTCCACCATATGCGGATAGTAAATTAAAGTTGCCATAGTAGCTGTAACATAGCAGATTACAAAAAAGATAATTGAATTGTTTACCCAGCCTCTTAATCTGGTTTGGAGTTCCCCTTCAGTCTTCATAACACAATAAATTGCACCGTGCATCATAAAAAGTGCGACTGTCGTTATTCCCACCATAACTGTATACGGATTAATAAGACTAAGAAATTTTCCTGCAAATTCTTTGTCTGGTCCAATTGGAATTCCGGTTATAATATTTGCGAGAGCGATACCCATTAGAAACGCAATCAAAAAACTCGCTACATTGAAAGCAACATCCCACATTTGTCTCCACCACTTCATCTGTCTTTTGCTTCTGAATTCAATCGCCACTGCACGGAAGATTAACATAAACAAAAGTAAAATGATGGCATTATAGAATCCTGAAAAGACAGTTGCATAAACATCAGGGAAAGCAGCAAATAAAGCACCTCCACCGGTAACAAGCCATACTTCATTACCATCCCATACCGGACCAATTGAGTTGATCATAATTCTTCGTTCTTTATCATCTTTAACAAACAGATGAAGCATTCCAACGCCAAGGTCAAAACCATCAAGGATTGCATAGCCTGAAAGCAAAGCACCTATTAGTAAAAACCAAATTGTATTTAAATCAAAAGTGATTTCCATAATTCATTACCAACTTATACTTTTTTAAACAACGATTTTTGATGTTCGTACTCGGATGACAATTTATCAAGATCTTCCGGACCATGTTTAATTTTTCCGTTCAACAAAAAAATAAAAAGGATGAAGAGGAATAAATAGATAATGGTGAACATAATCAGCGAAAATAAAACCTGACCAGATTCAACAGCTTTCGAAAGTCCTTCCGAAGTTTTTAGTATTCCATAAACAATCCATGGTTGTCTACCGACTTCTGCTGTAATCCAGCCAACTTGGTTTGCGATTTGCGGACCGAGAACAGAAAATACAAAAATCCATAGCATCCATTTCTTTTCGAATAACGTTCCTCTCCACCAGAAGAATATACCAAGCAGACTAATTCCAATTAATGCAAAACCTATTGCAACCATTAAATGATAAGATTGGAAAACAATATTAACCGGCGGTCTTTCATCTTCAGGAATAGAATTCAACCCCGTAACATTTTGTTCTTGTGTCCCACCAATCAAATAGCTTAACATTCCGGGAATGGCAATACCAAAATTAACTTCCTGATTTTCCTCGTTGACCCATCCAAATAGATATAAAGGTGCATTTTTCTGATCATCAAAAACAGCTTCCATAGCAGCAAGTTTTGCCGGCTGATTTTTATTTATTCCAACTGCACTTTGATGTCCGGTAAACAACTGAAAGAGCGAAGCAAAACAAACTATAACAAGTGCAATTTTTATTGATGATTTTGAGAATTCAAGATGTCTTTTCTTAATAAGGTAATAAGCAGCAACACTGATAACGAGAAAAGCTCCTGCAAGCCAGGCACCCGAGACCACATGCAGTAATCTGTCAACTGAAGAAGGATTAAATACCAACTCCCAGAAATCTGTAATTTCAGCACGAGCATTTAAACCTTCACCCACAATATGAAAACCTGCAGGCGTCTGCATCCAGGAATTTGCAACAACAATCCAGACAGCGCTGAACATTGCACCAAGCGAAACCATTAAAGTGGCGAAGAAATGCATTGGTGGTTTAACTTTATCCCAACCAAATACAAGTATTGCAAGAAATCCTGATTCAAGGAAAAATGCAAAGATACCTTCCGCGGCAAGTGCACTACCAAAAACGTCTCCCACATACCTGGAGTAACTTGCCCAGTTGGTGCCAAACTCAAATTCCATAACAATTCCCGTAGCAACACCAATAGCAAACGTGAGTGCAAATACTTTAACCCAGAATTTTGTCATCTTTTCATAAAGTGGATTCTTAGTCTTGAGGTACAATCCTTCCATAGTTACCATTACAACACCTAGACCAATACTCAACGGTGGATAGATGTAGTGGAAGGCTATTGTAAAAGCGAATTGCAGACGGGCAATTATTTCAACATCCATATAAATTGTCCATAAGATACATTCTAATGTCAAATAGAAATTTACGTATAAATCAGTAAGTATTATGAGATGAAAGATTTATTTCTAATAATTCTTTGTTCAAGTTTACTTCATCCCATCTTTCCAATCTTACTTAACTTATAATTCCAGATTGAATGATGGAAATTAATACTTTTGAAGCATAGGGGTTTATTTGGGTACGACTATATATCAAATATCTTGTCTTTAATAGCACTTATGATAGATTAAAAAGGAGCAGTTATCTCACAAAAGTTTATTTGAGTAAAACCTGTCCTCCGAAGTTTCTAACGAAGGAGAATCATTTTCTTTATCATTGGAGAATTTTCAAATAATTTATTGTATGCCATCTGATTTGAATAATTTACTCAGAAATACTATTCTATAATAATTTAATCTTTCTTCCACCACCTAATTGATTTCAATCCCTTTAAATTGACTGACATAAAGATTGTAAAAGAGTCCCCTTTTGTTGATTAGTTCTTCAAATGTACCTTTTTCTATTACCTGTCCATTGTCTATAACTAAAACCTGGCTGGCATCTCTAATAGTACTTAATCTATGAGCAATTACAAAACTTGTCCGTCCTTCCATCAAACGCAATCAAGCAAATTGGATGCGGACTTCAGTTCTAGTATCTACGCTGCTTGTCGCTTCATCAAGTATTAATATTCTTGGATTTGCAGGAACAGCTCTTGCAATTGAAGGAAGCTGCCTCTGGCCCTGGTTTAGGTTACCGGCACGTTCAGAATGTTCCGTTTTCGATTATTTGACTTTCGGCGTATTATGGTAGTTATATGCAAATGTAGATCAGTTTCGAACAGGATGGTTTCTGGAATCGGTAATATCAGCAGTCCTTATTGTTGGAACAAGAAAACCATTTTATAAAAGTAGACCAGGTAAATATCTGCTGTTTACAACCATTGCAATAATAACATTTACTTTTGTTATTCCGGTATCAACAATGATAAGACTTTTGAAATTATTTCGCTTCCACCGATTTTCATTTTGTTTATTAGTATTATTATCACTTATATATTTAGATTTTAGTTTATCCTCATCATTTCTATTCACAAGTTAAAAAAAGATTACCCGGTGGAATTATAGCAGAAGACGAACAAGGACGATTAGGAGAATCCTGGTATCGGGGTCCTATTATTCTTTCTTGGGACAATGGCCGGCGGTCTGCACATGATCACAATGATAAACACAATGTGGTTTTTCATGAATTTGCTCATCAACTCGATAGTGAGTCAGGTGAAAACGAAGGTACTCCGCTATTACCGTAACGATCTATGTATGTAGCTTGGGCACAGGTTTTAGGTGAAGAGTATCAGGACTTACTCAATCATCTTAAACATCACCACGAATCAGATATAGATGTTTATGGAGCTACTAATCCTGCTGAATTTTTTGCTGTAGTTACTTAATACTTTTTCGAAATGCTAAGTCAACTCAAAAAGCGGCATCCGGAATTATATGAGCAATTTAAAAACTTTTATATATTGGATACAGCAGCTATGATGCTTACTGGTAAGAAATAGAATATTAAAAGAATAGTATAAGTATTATGAAAAACAAACATATTTCACTGGGCAAAGTTCTGGGAATTCCAATTAATCTGGATTATTCTTGGTTTTTAATTTTAGCACTATTAACGTGGATTCTGGCACAAAGTTATTTCCCTCAGGAATTCAAAAATTGGGCAGTGTTAGCCTACTGGCTGATTGGCGGTATAACTTCAATCATTTTCTTTCTCAGTATCCTGTTGCATGAACTAGGTCATTCCATTCTTGCCAAAAAATATAAGATTAAGGTTAAAAGAATTACGCTTTTTGTATTTGGTGGAGTTGCTGAAATTTCAAAAGAACCTCCTAAATCCTCTGCAGAATTTTGGATTGCTATAGCTGGTCCGATTACAAGTTTTATCTTAGCCGGAATTTTTTATGGTCTGGAAAAAATATCTGCGGGAAATGATTATCTGACAGCATCTTTTCGCTACCTTGCTTATATAAACTTTATACTAGCTGTTTTTAATTTAATCCCTGGTTTTCCATTAGATGGCGGAAGAGTTTTCAGGGCAATCGTATGGGCTATTACAAAAAACTTTAAAAAAGCCACTACCATTGCAGCTAATGTCGGTAGATTTTTTGGTTTCTTTTTTATTCTGCTCGGAGTATTCCAGATCTTTCAGAATAATGTTGTTGATGGCATATGGATAGCGTTTATTGGTTGGTTTCTAGAGAGTGCTGCAATGTCACAGATTCAAAGACAAGCGTTGGATGAATTATTATTCGGGCACCATGTGCATGAGGCCATGTCGCATGATTTTGGTATAATCTATCCTGATTCTACAATTCAGGAAATTATTGATAATCATTTCATTGGTGCTAATCGGAGAAGCCTGTTAGTTAAGGACAATAATACTATAATAGGATTTCTTACGCCAAAACAGATAAATTCCGTTTCAATAAGCGATAGACAAAATATGACCATAAAAGAAGTAATGATTCCTGTACAAAACGCTACGAAAATAAATTCTAATTCTCTATTACTTGACGCATTAAAAACTATGGATGAAAATGATATAGTAGAACTGCCGGTTATTGAGGATGGCAATTATATCGGAATATTAAACCGTGATGGTATTATCAAATTTATGCTCGAACTTCATAAGCTGGGCCATTAATGTAAAAGTTGCGGATAAATAAATTATAGTGTTTTATTTATGAGAATATTCTAATCATTTATGAACTGGAAATATCAATGGCTTTTATATTATTTAAGAGAAAGCGTTGGAAATTAGGTGTTTAATTTGAGAGACGAGTTGTTAGCTGCTTCACTTGATGCATAATAGATATTTTTGTACTTAATATAACAGGTATTAATAATAACAGAACACATATTAGAACTGGTAAGCCAATATGGTTATTTGGGTTTATTTTGTTCAATGGCTTTGGGTATTATCGGGCTGCCAATTCCGGATGAAACAATCCTTACCTTCGCCGGATATCTTGTTTCTAAAAAAGATCTTCAATTAATTCCTGCAATCGTCTCTTCATTTCTAGGAAGCATATCAGGAATTACAGTGAGTTATTTCTTGGGTCGATCTTTTGGCTTAAAAATATTTCATAAATTAAGTCGAATAATTCGTTTTAAGGATAAAAGTCTGGATAAAACTAAGAAATGTCTGGAAGGCTATGGAAGCTGGGTTTTTTTATTTGGTTATTTTATTCCTGGTATCAGGCAGCTTACGGCCTTGACTGCCGGGAGTATGAAAACTAATTATTATAAATTTGCTGTTTTCGTATACACAGGCAGTTTATTGTGGTCGTTAACTTTCATAATGATAGGATATTTTGTAGGGGAGAAATGGATGAATAATATTGAACAGATTCACAACGATGTATTAATGATAACACTAATAATACTATTATTAGTATTTCTCTATTTCATTTTCCGGGTAATAAATTCAAAGAGAAAAACCGATTGAAAATATAAACTCAACTAAATAACAACATTAATGCATTATACAAACAAAAAACCCAAGTCATATTTATAAATCCATATTAAGTCGTTCTGAAAAATTTGCAATCTGGATAACCAACAAAGTTGGTACTATTGGATTTTTTGTAATAATATTTTTTTGGACTGTAACCTGGTTGAATTGGAATATTTTTGCTCCAATGACCTTGAGATTTGATCCATATCCCGCATTTGTTTTTTGGTTATTTATTTCAAATATGATCCAGATATTTTTGATGCCTTTAATAATGATAGATCAGAATTTGCAATCCAAGCATACTGAAATTCGTGCAGAAACAGAATTCGAAATCAATCTTAAGTCTGAAAAAGAAATTGAAGAGTTAAGAAAAGATGTAAATGAACTTAAAGAATTGCTTAAGAGCACTCATTTAAAATAGTAGTTCTTATTGGATTCATCAAAATGACGATTAAAAATTTATTTTACACCCATAAAAAACCTTAGTATTAATTTTGTTCTTAGTGATAGTGGAAAACTTTGCATGGATAATTGAACCTACTGCTTTTGGAAATGTGATTGATGAATTTATAAACAAATATTACACTCGTTCTCTTAGATTTCAATCACACCACATGCAAATACTACTATTATGGGTTTTACTCTACGCAATTAATTCTGTATCGTGAACTGTAAAAAGAAGAATAGAACCTAAAGTATTTCAAAATATGAGTACAGATATTGCAACAAAAATTGCTGAGGGAGTTAAAGAAAATAAAATCGAAGCCTCAAAAGGGGCTGCACGTGCTCAACTTTCAGAAGAATTGGTTTCATTTTTTCGATACCGCGTTCCTGAAATTATAGAACAATTAATCACTTTTGGAGGAGCAATTATTGCTCTTACATTTATTGATTGGAGAATTTCTGTGGTTTGTCTTTTTGTTGGTGCACCTCTAATAGTAATCAATTTAATCCACACCCCAAAAATTTCTTAATTGCAAACTGATCTTCACGATAATTATGAACTGGTCTATGAAACATTTTCAACTAAAAATCCCGAGAATGTAAAAATAATATTTAATAAAATGGGGGGATTACAGCAAAGAATTGGTAAATGGAGTGCAATAAATTTTGGATCCCTTAGATTAGTGCTATTAATTATTTTCATTTTTGTCCTTTACATATCTATCGATTTAGATCATTTTACAACTGGAAAAATTTATTCCATTCTATCATATTTGTGGAGTTTCATAACTACTGTTGTGTACCTGCCGGATTTAATGGAAAGTTCAACTTCACTAAAAGATATTCATGCAAGGATTAATTCCTAGTTTATTTCATAGTAGGAATTAGTTTTTACTAAATATTTTATTTAATCAAGGTAGTGGAGTTCTAATCTTTATTTAGGATTTTGACTTATTAATAAATTCAAGAAATGCTAATAATGAATAAAATATTTTTAATGGTAATTTTTTTCTAAGTTTTGCAGCTATTGGTGAAACTCAAACCAACGAAGAATTGATAATAGAAGGAAAGAGACTCATTGATAAAGGAGTAATCAATTCTGATTTAACTTACCTGAATGAAGGCAGAGAACGATTTGAATCTGTGCTTACTGACGATAGTGAAAACTTTCTGGCTAATTATTTTCTTGCCTATTCTAACTACCGTCTGGCGGAATATTCTCTGGAAAATAATGAAAAAGAACAGTTTGAAAATTTCATTGAATATTTGATTGAGGAACTCAATAAATTACTTGAAAAAAATGATAATAATGCTGAGTTGCTTGCCTTGCTTGCATCTGCTTATGCATTTCAAATATCTGTGATATCAGACCTAGGGTCAGAGTTTGGTCCAATAACATTTTATTTGGTTTTCAAAGCTTATGATATCGATCCGCATAATCCAAGGGTAATGCTTTTATCTGGTTTATCATATTTTAACATTCCTAAAAATTTTGGTGGTAGTAAGCTAAAATCCCTGGATTATTTTAAAAAATCAGTTGAGTTGTTCGAAAGTGCTACAGATGAAGATGATGATATTGGGTGGGGATATATTGACGCTCTTGCCTGGCTCGGTATAACTTATAGTGAACAAAGCGATTATGAATCCGCTGTAGATGTATATAACAAAGCGCTTGAGGTTGCACCAGATTTTTTACGGATAAAAGACATTCTTTTGCCTGCTGCAGAAAATAAATTGAATCGGGATAATTAACTATTTCTAAAGCTATATCAAGATTTAATAAGACATTCATAGCATGATTAATATCTCAAGTTATTAATTTATTAGCCATATAAATACGTGAGTTGTTCGTGATCCAAATTTTTATATAAGAACGAATTAAATTTTTAAGAGTAATGACAAACAAATTATGATAATCTCATAGAAATTAATATTAATTTAAAAGGTGTCAATGAGCATTTAATCTTTACATTAACTAAAATTAATCTTTTTTTAATACTATTTTCATTTGCTTTTCCTAATATCGCTATGAAAACTTTTCAATAATTTAAATGGAGATGCGAAATGAGAAGCTCTAATGTAAATGTTGATAATTCTAATATGAATTATTATCAATTATCAAAAGACTACTGTATCAAAGGAACTTTAAAAGCTGATAATGGAAATCTCAAGGGAGCGCTGGAAAATTTTAACAAAGCAATTGAAGCCGACCCGACGAATTATGTTGCTTACTATAATCGTGCAACAATAAGAATCGATCTTGGCAACATTAAAGAAGCAAGAAAAGATTTTTCAACTTTTGTTATGCTGAGAAAGTAACAACCCTCTTTCCTAGCCGCTAACTGTAACTATAAGCGGGGATAAGTTTATAATCTCTCCGTAGTACTAATTCAGGTTAGTTTAATAATTATGTAACCGAATTTGTGCTAAATGCATAATCTGGTTATGCTGAATTTGTTTCAGCATCTAAAAGCAAAGGGGAATCGAATAAAAGTTCGGAATGACAATATTGGAATATTGTGTATCATTAATTAATGGTTACATATAGTGCATTGAATTTATTCAGAACAATTAAATAACAACGGTAAACACATTAAACCCGTTCTTGCCCGAATCAACTTCAATCTCGCCACCGTGTAAATCTACTACCAATTTTACAACTGAAAGTCCCAATCCTGCACCACCAGTATTTCTGTTTCGAGAAGTTTCCAATCTGAAGAATCTTTCAAATATTTTATTATGAAGTTCTCGTGGAATATGTTCACTCTTATTCGATACAGAAATAAAAAATTTTCCTGAATTTCTTTTTCCTAATTGGATATTTACAATTCCATCCGGATCACTGTATTTAATTGCATTTTCTATAAGATTATAAATTAACTCCTTCATCAACCCGGCATCGATTTTAGCATAAATCACGTCTTCACAAATTAGATTCAGTTTAATATTTCTTTCTTGCGCAATTTTTCGCATTGATTCAATTGTAGATAACAAAAAAGATTTAAGCTCCATTTTTTCCTTGTTTATCTTTAGCTGTAAGTGATCGGTTTTTGAGACAAAGAAAAGTTTTTCTACAATATTTATTAACCTTAAAGTTTCGTCAAGGTTACTTTGAAGAACTTCCTTGTATTCCATAGGTGTCATTTCTGAACGAAGTGCGAGTTCAATTTCCCCTCTTAAAATAGTTAACGGAGTTTTTAATTCGTGAGCAGCAGAAATAGAAAACTGATTCATATAATCAATGGATTTTTTAATTCTGGAAATCATATCGTTCATTGTTCTTGCCAATCGCCCGTATTCATCATCAAACTCATCACCACTTATCTTTTCTTCCAGATTCTGTGTAGTAATATATTGTGTTTTTTCTATGATTGCGTCAATCCTTGATAATGATTTCACGGCTATAAAACCACCCCCTACAACAGAAATGAAGAGAAAAATTGGTGCAATGATTAAATACAAATCAGTTAGACTTTCGAGCGCACGATTAATACGAGAAATGGGAAATGCGGCAATTATCTGATAGTTATTTCTATTAAGCACCACAGCTTTTATCTTGTGCGGAGAAAGGTTTTTATCAAAAAAGGTTTTAATAATTTCTGCCTGACCTGAGGTATCAGACAAATTGGTATAACTATGTTTGAGGTTTGCTGTCTGGAAAATTGTTTTGTCTTTGTATTGGATTTGTATAAAGGTATTAGTCGGATTTAATGCGACAGCTTCAAATACAAGATCGTAAATAAGTTTATCCGTTGATGAATAAATTGAATCTGGTATAAAATTATAGAAGTCAACATTTTTTTCACTTACGAACTTGTAGATAAGTTCAGCTTGCTGAATCAAGGATAAATCTAGTTGTTTATTTAAACTATGGCTAAGATCAATATAAATAACCGAACCGATTACAATTTCAAGCACTAAAAAGATAAGAGAATACCATATAGTTGTTTTAAATCGTGTTGACTTAATAAATGTTTTGACTCGGTTGAGCATTTTGTTAATTACTCCCCAATTCTTTAATCATATAACCGATTCCCCGTACAGTATGAAGCAACGGGTGATTAAAATCCTTATCAATTTTATTTCTTAATTTATTTACATATACATCAATCACATTTGTATCCGGGTCGAACTGATATTCGTAAACATGTTCGGTTAACTTCATACGGGAAACAACATGGTTCTTATTCCTCAGTAAATATTCAAGAATGGAATGTTCCTTTGGCGTAAGGATTATTTCTTTGTTGCTCCTGGTTACTTTATGTGCAAGAATATCGATGGTTAAATCATCCGCAGAAAGTACAAGTGGTTTAGATTTTTCCTTTCTTCTCAATAAAGCTCTTACCCTTGCAAGTAACTCTTCAAATGCAAATGGTTTTGCAAGATAATCATCGGCACCAGAGTCAAGTCCAACAACTTTATCATCAATTGTATCTTTTGCCGTTAACATGAGAACGGGCGTTTCAATTTTTTCTTTTCTTATTTCTTTCAGTGCTGAAATGCCGTCTAGTAAAGGTAACATGATATCTAATATTATCAGATCATACTCATTTGAAAAAACAAATTTTAATCCCTCTTTTCCATCAAAAGCAACATCAACGCTGTAATATTCCTGTTCCAAACCTTTTTTTAGGAAGGAAGCTACTTTCTTTTCGTCTTCAACTATCAAAATCTTCATAGTGTAAAAATATCTATAATAAATGAGAGTAATTAACTCTTCTTTTCAAATAAACCGGCTCCATTTTGATAGATGAGAAATACTTAATTTTTAAGGTTATTCGTACTTAAAACTTACTTTGCTATTGATTTTATTGTCCGCTTTAAAACTTTCAATTGAAAGTGCTGTTGAAATATTTTTGACAGATTCATTTGAAGTAGTTTTGGCCACTTCATAAATGACCTCATCTCCTAAATCAGAATGGAGTTTATCCAATGCAAGAGCAGAAAGTATTCGTAATTGGGTATCAGCCTTTTCATTTTGGATAATAGTACTCAAAGGCTCAATAAAAACACTAAATGATTCGGTAGGGAAGATCTCCTCAAGTTCTCTAATTGTTTGTACAGCGGACGAGTTTAGACTTACAGAATTACTCTCTATTGCTTGAAGAAGCATTATTTCAGTTTGTTCTAAATGAGCTTTTGCGAAAGATAATTTATGCTGTTTTAATAAGCGTGTTTGGTTGTTCTGAGCAAAAGCTG
>JARRKK010000006.1:25916-33075 GCA_037388105.1 Ignavibacteriaceae bacterium
CAATATCAAGATTGATATGACAAGGAACAAAAAATGCTTTTTCACTTTGGGACTCCTTTAATTATTGATAATAATCATTAATTAGAAAATTAAAAATCGATAAAGGAACGTTAAAACTATTAGATTAATCAATGATTAATTATAGATTAAGGATTATTAATGTTTTTTAAAATAATACAAAATCTTACATTCCATCTTTTATTACTAAGATAATGATAGTCTTTTAGTCACTTTGATAATTTAGTACGTAAAATTGAATTGTGTATTATAAGTTTAAACCTGGATTTTTATAGTAATTATTCTTTAAATGAACAAGACAGATACAACAGCTTAAACATTTAAATAAATAGTTATGATTTATTTATTTCAGATGGTTACATTTATGTTGAGGATGAGCAAATTTAATTCAACAAAAAACGGAATGATTTAGGGAAAAATGACCGAATGGCTACATAATACAATTGGCGTTTCACCTGATATTCAGATCAATATTATTATCTCATTGATAATTGCTTTTGGGATTCTTTTTATCAGGTTACTGATTGTCAAGCTTGTTGTTCAAAACATATCTGATCTTAATCAACGTTATCAGTGGCGTAAGTTTTCATTATACATTTCTGTGTCCATTATTATCCTCATTTTAGCATTTAACTGGTTGGGACTCATTGGTTCTGTTGGAACATTCCTGGGGCTGGTTAGTGCAGGCTTGGCAATTGCGCTTAAGGATCCTATTGTAAACGTAGTTGCATGGCTTTTCATTTTAATCAGACAGCCATTTAAAGTTGGAGATAGGATTCAAATCGGTACTCATGCCGGAGATGTAATTGATATAAGAATTTTTCAATTTTCCTTGCTTGAAATCGGTAATTGGGTAGATGCTGATCAGAGCACTGGAAGATTAATCCATATGCCTAACGGCATTGTATTTACTACACCGCAATTAAATTATACGGCGGGCTTTGTGCACATTTGGCATGAAATTCCCATGCTAATTACTTTTGAAAGTAACTGGAAGAAAGCTAAAAAAATATTAACGGAAATTGTAAATCATCACGGTGTTCCAATAACTGATTCTGCAGAAAAACAAATTAAAGCTGCGGCAAAAAAATTTTTAATTTATTATTCTAAACTAACTCCAATAGTTTATACAACAATTAAGGATAGCGGTGTTCTTTTAACTATGAGATTTCTTTGCGATCCAAGGAAAAGACGCACAACCGAGGAGGCTATAATTGAAGCAGTCTTAGAAGAATTTGGAAAATGTAATGATATAGATTTTGCATATCCAACAACGCGTTTTTATAATAATGTATCAGAGGGTAAAGAAGAAGCTAAAGCGAAAATGGAAATAAACAGAAATAAAGATTCTTAAAAGTTATGATTATTTTAACCACCATTTATTATTGCGATGAACCGACTAATTGAGATATCAAATAGAAGTGATATACCATCTGAATATCGACAGACACCAATTGGGCAACTACTGGAATACCATAACCTCAATAAACCTCTCGAAAGTTTCACCAGTGCACAACTTTTAGTAGGAATGTGTATGGACAACAGGAAGCATCTGAATATCCCTGACAACTTTGCCTTCATAATACGGACTGGAGGAGCAAATTTAAGATACAGTGAATTTAAAGTTTCCTATGCCATTTCGGTTGGAGGAATTCGATACATTGCGCTAATCGGACACAATAATTGTGGCATGGTTAATCTGATTTCACGTAAAGAGCAATTTATGAAAGGGCTTGTTGAGGTTGGATGGGAAAAGGAATCAGCAAAAGATCATTTTAATCACTTTGCTCCGATGTTTGAAATAGGAAATGAAATTGATTTTGTCATTACTGAAGCAAAACGAATTCGTCTTCGGTATCCGAAAGTTTGTGTAGCGCCGTTGCTTTACAAAATTGAAGACAATCGCCTTTATCTAATAAATGAAAAATAGTACAATTGCGGAGCATCAAAAAATGCGAATAATAAAAAGTCGTGACAGTAGTTGGATTCGTGTTGGTTGCTGGTTTAGAATTAACTTCAGCATGATAATATTCGAGTTTGGATCTGGCAAAAGTAATTTGTTAAATGAAAATTTTATTAGTATTATGAAATATTGTTAGTTCAGTTAGAACTAACCAAATTAGAAGCATTCTATTGTAACGCTGATTAATAAAGGTTATTGAAAGATAAAATTCCATTTTGAACTCTCTCAATAGATTTGAGAGATGTATTTTACGAGATACACTTCACTAAATTCACCTATAAAGGAAAATGAATGAATAAACATTTAATATGGAAAATCTATGAGGAAAATGGTCCGTTAGTGACGACGGCAATTCACGATGGCCACTTGTTGCGAAAAGAAGTAGCACAAATAATAGGGCTTAGTGATGTCGAAAGGCTGCGGGAGGAAGACCCATTTACCAGTTACTGGACAACAATAGGAGATACCAAAATCATAGGACTCCAGTCGAGATTTGAAGTTGACTTAAACCGTCCCAGAGAAAAAGCAGTTTATATCAATCCGGAAGATGCCTGGGGATTGCATGTGTGGAAGACAAAGCCTTCGCCAGAAATAATAACTGCATCTTTGGCCGAATACGATGCGTTTTATTCTGAGGTCAAAAGAATTTTTAGTGGTCTTAAACAAAAATTTCATCAATTTGTTATATTTGACTTACACACTTACAACCATCGCCGCGAGGGACCAAATGGACCTCCCGCAGATCCGAAATTAAACCCGGAAGTTAATCTAGGTACAGGCACTATGGATAGAAAACGTTGGGCCCCGCTCGTGGATCGATTTATAAATGAAATGCGAGCTTACGATTTTCGCGGACGTTCACTCGATGTTCGTGAAAATATAAAATTCAAAGGTGGGCAATTTTCTCGTTGGATTCACGAGACATTTCCGGAGTCAGCTTGTTCGCTTGCCATTGAATTCAAGAAGTTTTTTATGGACGAATGGAGCGGTGAACCTGAACAGGATATGTTGGATGATATTCGTAAAGCATTGCGGTCAACAATACCTGGTGTAAGAGAGGAAGTCGGCAAATTGAGTGCAAAATGAAAAAATCAAAGTTGGATTCGATCTCGGATCAGTTTATTACTACGGTATGCACAAGATTAGCTGAAAATAAACAAGTTAGGCGAACCCTTCCATTATGGGGACGATTGCATATTGATCGGCAACTTCCTTTTCTTTGTATATACCGACAGCTGAACAAGGAAGATAAGTCCCTTTCAGAACGTTTGGTAATGGGCGAAGCATCTTACCTAACTGCGTCCGGAAACAGACGACTTCAAAGGCAGCTTGCACTTCTTATCAGCAATATTGTGCTGACATTGAAAAAGAGTTTTGGGTCGTTTTTAATAGTTGAAGTATGGGTTGAGCCGGATAACAATGCTGCCAGTAATTTATCAATCGATCCACCTACCTTCAAGATTATCCAACTCAAAAACACCGTACTTTTTAATACAATTGAAACACTTGAAAAATCATTAAGTGAAATTAGAATACGTAAGAAGACAGGAGTTGTAGATATAGTTGAAACAGCACAGATTCATCCTCCGGGATTACCAGCAATTATATCTTCAGCGGAAGCAAATCAACTTAACTGTCATATAATCGGGATTGAAATTCGACCTATTTACCGAAATCCCAGGACGCAGGATGTATTTCCACTTATTCATCGTGAGCTTCAAAAAGGATTTGAAAGGGCCTTAAGAAAAAGCTTTTTTCGATTCACAAACGATCATACTACGCATAAACCACTAAACTATCAATCTCTTGGGCGATGGAGTATGGTAAAGGCAGTTTGGGAGGTAGACCGCCAGCTTGCTGAAATCTGTAACGGTTTTGATTTTCTCTTACAGGTAACTCCTTTAAATAATAATTCTGCGTGGGCTGCCTTTGAAAGGAACAAATTCGAAAGAGCTCCGAAATTTGTCTATCGTCCACTTCCAATTGATCCCGCACTGGCGAAACGACGTCTTTTCGAAGTACCTATTGAAAGGATTGAAGATCCAACAATAGCTCAACTTTTTCGTGAACAACAACTTGAATTGGACCGCAAGTTAACCATGCTAATTGATCGTGGAACACCCGGGTTTAAATACGGGAGTTTTCAGCTTTATGGGATTGTTGATAAGTCGTTATTGAAGCAGGCCGACGAAATACTTAAACAGCTTTCCCCCCGTAGCAGGGATGAATCTGCCGGTAGTTCAGTTGATGCTCAATCTTTTGCTAAAAGGGCAATGCAGGAATTGAATTATTTTCGCAATTCATTTCCAGAAAGCAAAAGTAAAGTTATGGTGCGAGACGATATAACAGGTCTGATGGTTTCGCAGGGAAATCTACTCATCGGGAAGCAACTTAAAATTTCTGAAACCCGTGTAGAGGCATTGATACAACATGAGATCGGAACCCATGTTTTAACTTATCTCAATGGGAGATCTCAACCATTCCGGCAGCTTTATGTCGGTTTAGCTGGTTATGAAGAATTGCAGGAAGGATTAGCTGTGCTTTCTGAATTCCTGGTTGGTGGATTGACTAGTCCCCGGTTACGTTTACTGGCGGCGAGGGTACTTGCTGCTCACCTCATGATAGATGGTGCCTCTTTTGTAGAAGTTTTCAGAGAGCTTAACAAGGGTCATGGTTTTGAACGCCGCACAACTTTTACAATTACTATGCGTACGTTTCGCTGTGGAGGTCTAACTAAAGATGCAGTTTATTTACGAGGATTAGTGCAGTTATTAGACTATATTAAAAAGGGGGGAAAACTGGAATCACTGTTTGTAGGAAAGATTGCAGCAAAGCATATAGCAATCGTTCAGGAGTTGATGTGGCGAAAAGTTTTACATCCACCTCCATTGCAACCACGCTACTTTAGATATCCACAAACAGCAGAAAAATTAGATGATTTGAAAAATGGTCTTACATTGTTAAATTTGGTTAAAAGGAGAACAAAATGAGAATAGGATTTGTTGTTAATGACGTTAAAACTGAACAAGCCGGTTATACTACCACACGACTTGGAATGTGGTCAATAAACCGTGGCCACGAAGTTTGGGTGATGGGGTTGGGAGACTTGGCTTACGATGCTGATGAAAGTATTCGTGCACGCGCCTATAGTGTTCCAAAGAAACAATACAAGTCTAATGAACTATATGTTAAAGCACTTCAGGGGGAAAAAGCGATAAGGGAAAGGATTACGGTTGATGACCTGGATATATTGATGCTTCGCAGCGACCCCGCCACCGAATCTGGGCAGCGATCCTGGGCTGCTACTGCTGGTATCAACTTTGGACGAATTGCAATGCGTCACGGAGTTATTGTATTAAACGATCCGAACGGACTTGCCAAAGCTATAAATAAGACATACTTCCAGCTTTTCCCGGAAGAGGTACGACCCAAAACGTTGATTACCCGTGACTTACAGGAAATTAAAGATTTTACTGAGGAACATGGAGGAAATGCTGTACTAAAACCTCTTCAGGGCTCCGGTGGTTCAGGAGTTTTTTTGGTTCGTAAAGAGGACCGTTCAAACCTTAATCAAATAGTTGAATCTTTAACAAGGGACGGATATATAATTGCTCAGGAATATTTGCCGGCAGCCGCGGATGGCGATATCAGGCTTTTCATGATGAATGGGCAGCCGTTACGTTATAAAGGTAAGTATGCTGCCTTTAGACGTAAACGATCCGGTGATGATATGAGAAGCAATGTGCATGCCGGTGGAAAATTGGCTGAGGCTGAGATTACCGAAGAACACCTTAAGTTGGCTGAAATTGTACGACCCAAAATTGTACAGGACGGTATGTTTTTAGTTGGGCTTGATATTGTAGGAGACAAGCTAATGGAAATTAATGTATTTAGTCCTGGTGGTCTTGGGAGTGCGCAAAAGTTTGAAAAAGTAAATTTCAGCAATGCAGTGATTGACGCGCTGGAACGAAAGGTAGAGTATATGCGCTATTATCGTAGGAATTTTGATAATGATGAAATGGCAACATTGTAGTGTAACAAAATTTGAGAAATAATTAAATCAGATTATGATCATCATTCGGATTTTAGAAAAATCCTCATCCCCCTTGATCGTTCCTACTTTATAATGTTCACCTGTGTTTATCTAAGAGAGTAAAATACTTAAATGGTTAAGCGAAGATTCTCAAAAAATCAATTTGGGGAAATTACATCTGAAGAAAGTTTTTCAAAATCTTTAACCCTGCTTCACCAGAATGCTCAGGATTAAACTGAACGCCAAACAAATGATCTTTCTCCAATGAAGAAGTAATCTCCCCACCAATTTGAACGGTTGATGTTGTGTACTCATTTGGATTTATGAAACAGTTACTCTCAAAAAGAAATTTGTCCGCTCCATTTAATCCATTTAGCAGTTTAGATTCTTTGACAATATTAATTGGCTCCATCACTGTACAACTTTTCTCCTGTTGATTTTTGGATTCACAATCAACCGGAAAACAGCCAAGACAAGCTGCATTTTTATCCTTAAACGACTTTGTCATCAGATGCATTCCAGCACCGATTCCCAGGATCGGTTTATATATTATCCTGAGAATAGAAAATAAATTAAGCAGGTGAAGTTTTTTTATTGATGTTGAAATATCTTCGCTGTGTGGAAGAATTAACTTGTCACACTTCATTATATCAGATTCGACAGCAGAAATGACAACTTTGGAATTTATATCTTTTATAAAGTCGTAAAGTTCCGTCGCATTAGTGTTTCCATAGTCAACAATAGCAATCATCGTTCTAAAAGTTATATTAATAAGTAAATCAAACTTTGTTAATCCGTATCAATTTATCAACCAAAAATTACGCCACCTTAACGTGTATAGCTCTTGAAAATATCTTGAGCAATGCAAAAGACTGATTTAAATTTTAATTAGCAGCAAATTTTCAAATCGAAGTCTCACTTTCTCAGCACCTGCAATTTTTATTGGACATTAACTCCTTTGTTAAATTAGTTGTTAAGCTTTAATAATCTCTTCCTCGCTAATTAATATTAGGATCGACTGGTAGTTGCTTATTTTTTTGCATTTTTCTTTTCTCTTTTAGCTGCCTTTTTTTCCTTCTTACTTTTTTGTGCAACTTTCTTTGACCCCTTTTTAGCGTCAAGACTTTTACTCATTTTATTTTCTC
>JARRKK010000007.1:0-16771 GCA_037388105.1 Ignavibacteriaceae bacterium
TCGCAAAAGCCAACACAGCAGTTAATGAACTAAAAAACAAATTAGCGTACAATGATGAACTAGTATTTGTTACCTGTGCGACAAGTTTGGCAAGAATAAATGCCGTAGATGCGCTGGATGAGATATTTGAAGGATCTACAAAATTTAAAGGGCTTACAAAAGATACCTTCCTATCAATTATGTTAGAGTATGATGATAAAGTGTGCGAAAGTTTAACTAAAAGATTAGAACAAGAAACATCAACTGAAAACAAATCAATCATCATAACTACTTTAAGACATTTCAAATACCTTTCTGCAGCCCCAACCATAATGAAACTACTATCCGAAGAAACAAGTAAAGATTTGATCATCGATAGTCTGAAATACCTTGGTGATGTTGAATATATCTACGCTTCAAAGGAGCTTGACTTTTATTTACAAGTACCGGACCCGGATATCAAATCCGCAGCAATTAAAGCCGTTCAAAAAATTGGCGACTCGAGTCTTGAAAGTAAGATATGGGATCTTATAAAAGACAAGAATAGAAATGTAAAAGTAACTGCTGCAGAAGCGTTGTATGATATTTCGGAGGGAAGCCGGGAAAGATTAAAAAATATTGAACACACAATGCCGGATACAGTAGAATCATCAATAGCAAGAATGGTACTTGAGGAAAGAGCAATACAACCAGGCCGATGAATCCAATAATTGAAATAATATATTACTATAACTACTTCATCCTATATTACTTCCTGACTATAGCAACCGGCTACTTAGTGCTCAATATACTTTCTTTCAAAAATATTTCTAAGTATAGAAGAAAAACAAAATACGTTGAACTAAAAGAAATTTTCCGGCTTAACAAATTTAAACCCATTACTCTTGTAGTACCGGCTTATAACGAACAAAACGGCATTGTTGATAGTGTACGTTCACTTCTGCAACTTGAATATCCCGACCATCAATTAATTGTTGTGAATGATGGTTCAACTGACAATACATTAAAAGAGCTGATCAATAATTTTCAAATTAAACAGGTTGCTTATTCACCTTACTATGAAATAAAATCAAATCCTATATCATCGGTTTGGCTCTCTTCAGTGCATTCAAACCTAGTAGTAATAGATAAAGAAAATGGTGGTAAAGCTGATTCTATAAATGCTGCAATAAATGTTTCTAATAATCCATTGATTGTAGTAATTGATGCCGATTCAATACTGGAGCGAGATTGTTTGTTAAAGATTGCAAGACCGTTTACCGAAAATGAAAATATTATTGCAGTTGGAGGTACGGTAAGAATAGCCAATGGCTGTAAGGTAAATCAAGGATATGTGGAAGAAGTAGGTTTATCCAAATCCTGGTTTGCGAGATTTCAAACCGTAGAATACCTACGAGCATTTTTATTCGGTAGGAATGGATTTGATGTATTAAACGGAATTCTAATCATTTCAGGTGCATTCAGTTGTTTTAAACGTGATGCGCTAATTGCTATTGGTGGTTATTTAGGAGGATCTATCGGGGAAGATATGGAAATTGTGGTTCGACTACATAAGGTATTAAGAAAAAAGAATAAGAAAACCCGTGTTACATTTATCCCCGATCCCGTCTGCTGGACAGAAGCTCCGGAAACATATAAAACATTGGAATCCCAAAGAATGAGATGGCAGAAAGGTACTATTGATGCTATATGGCTGCATAAAAGTTTATTTTTCAATTTTAAATATGGGATGATGGGCGTATTAGTATTTCCATATTATCTCCTGTTTGAAGTATTTGGTCCCTTCATTGAAATAACCGGATATGTTGTTTTCATACTCTCACTATTATTGGAAATAGTTCCACTTAATTTTGCAATTGTATTCTTTGCTTTTGCATTCCTTTATGGAGTAGTCTTATCCACTCTGGCTGTATGTCTTGAAGAATTATCTTTCAAGAAATATTCAAATCCAAAACATATGATACAACTTATGATTGCCGCACTAATTGAAAATTTTGGTTTCAGGCAATTAACAGCATGGTGGCGTTTCAAAGGATTCGTAGAATACTTTGTTGGTAAAAGAGGCTGGGGTAAGATGGAGAAGAAAGGATTTAGTGAGAAATCAAAAAAACAACTTGCCACCGAAGCAGAGACAAAATGACGATTAGGCTGATAATGATAATATTAAATAAAATATATGGTTGTTCATTCCTTCTTGGGTTCTTCATTCTGTTGTCAATCCAACAATTTGCGCAGACTAAAAAATCTGCAGATGACAGATTTAAAGAAGCACGGGAACTTGCATTTGCTGGTAACCGGCTGGCTGCAATAGATTCATTAGAATCGATACTGGTTGAAGATCCTGATTATAGTGATGTACGGGTGTTTATGGCTAGAGTACTGGCATGGAATAAACAATATGATTCTTCTATTAAGAATCTTCAGATTGTACTTGAGAAGAATAATAGGAAACGCTCCGCCCTAATAACGTTGATTGATGTGTATACCTGGATTGGTGAGTATGAAACAGCGTTGGAATATTGTAACAAAGCATTGGACTACTATGCACCATATCCGGAACTACTCATTAAAAAAGCAAAATTGCTCAAAGATCTGAAACGAGATGATGAAGCTGCAACAGTGATTAGTCAATTATTAGATCTGTTCCCTTCAAATTCTGAAGCATTATCCCTGGAAAGTTCCTTATCGGATGTTGCTATTTTGAATAAAGCAACTGTTCAATATGGGATTGATCTTTTTTCTGTAGCTTCACCATGGCATTTAGCTTACGGTGAATATTCAAGGAAGGTTAATTTTGGAACATTAATATTTCGGCTGAGTTATGGTCATCGCTTCAGTAAAAGTGGTGTACAGATTGAATCAGACGGATATATAAACATCAGAAGTGGAACATATGTTTATGCAAATGTTGGTTATTCAGGTTCCTCAATCTTTCCAACTTTCCGGTTTGGGATAGAACCGTATCAGAATTTACCCTCTGGTTTCGAGGTTTCACTTGGACTACGATATCTCGATTTTACAACATCCAATGCTACAATATTTACAGGAAGTTTAGGTAAATATATAAGCAACTTCTGGTTAGCATATCGATTCTATTACAACTCTAACTCTGATCGTTCAAGTTTTTCGTCAATATTATATATCAGACGATATCTTAGAGATACAGATAATTACTTGACACTCCGTTTGGGTCTTGGAGTTGTTTCATACTCCGAAATTGAGAATGAACAATTCAGTGGTCTTAATTCCCGGGGTGCTACATTGGATTTTCAGCTTTCAATCATTCCTCTACTATATTTTAAGGGTGAAATTACTTACGCTAACAATGAATACTATAAAGGAAGTTATAGAAACATTTACGGTTTTGAAGTAGGGATACAAAAGAGGTTTTAATGAAATTAGGTGAAGTATTCAAACGCAATTATTTTGAATTAACAATTAAAAACATTTCACTGTTTATAATTCTATTATTGTTTATCGGTTTTTCAATCGGCACAATAACTTTATTAGGCCCTGTTAGATGGATAGTAAACCTCGGTCATACTTTACAATTCTCACAACATACAGAAGACTTTTTTATTAAGGTGGTGATAGTTCTTTTTGTTTCTGTGTCAACATATATTTCCCTTCTGTTAAGCAGTATTCTTCTAAGAAAGAACTCGATTCCAATAAATATTATAACAGTGCTCTCACTAGTTATAATAACATCCGGTATGATATGGTTATGGATGAATCCAACCTTAATGCAGGCTTATGATGGAATTATCACACATGAAAATGTTGGAAAGGTTGAATTTCTTTTCGGCCCATACCCTTCCGAACAGGATCTAAAGCATTTAAAAGATGAGGGGGTTACTGCAGTTGTTACTCTTCTGCATCCGGCAGTTGTTCCATTTGAACCTAAACTGTTATCCGATGAAGAAAAAATAACGAAATCGATTGGATTAAAACTAATAAATATTCCTATGCTGCCGTGGGTAAGTGAAAACAAAAATTCAATCCAGGAAATTATAAAGCTGGCTGAAGGTGGAAGGGGAAAATATTATGTGCATTGTTATTTAGGTAAAGATAGAGTAAATGTAGTTAAAAGAATTCTCAGACGTTTTAGTTCCTCTATTACAGAAATTAACAAGGATAGTCTTAGAACATTAGAAGGATTAGAATCTTTTGAAAGAGGAGAAATAGTTAAACTCGATGAAGGTGTATATCTTACCCCCTATCCTACCGATAACGAGATGTTAAGGTTTATTTTAAACGGCAGTGTAAAGCAAATCGTCTCTTTACTGGACCCGCATCATCCACCTGATACTATGTGGATTAACAAAGAAAGAGAAATTTGTGAATCTCATTTTATGCCATACGAACTTATTCCTTTAGGACCTAGTTTTAACAGTGCGAATAGATTAATTGAAATAGTAAATAAAACTAAAAATTTGCCGAGACCATTAGTAATTCATGCTTTTCTATCCAAATCGTCGCGAACAAAGGAATTTTTAAAAGCATACAAACTTGCCTCTTCAGAAGAACCGTCAAAAACGTTTACTAAAACTTCAAAATAGGACTAAGTTCGAATCAGTAAATAACTGTCGTCACAATTGACAATATAGTCAGTTTTTACATTGAATAAATCAGAATATGGGAAGTGTAAAGCTAAATCTTGCTCTGTATCACAGTATTTACAACCTGATGTGTAAAATTGTTTGGCATCACAATTGTCGATTTATGATATAATTAAGTTTGCTTGTGAACAGAAGATTGGTAGCAACCGTCTAATTAATCATATAAACAAGGAGTACAAAATGTTAAAGCAATTAAATAGAACTCTCGTTGAGCCATTTGAAATACCATCAAGGACTGCAGAAACTAAAGAAAGTTTTACTGGAAACACGTTAACCTGGGATAAATTAAAAGCAAAAAGTAAAACACTATTCAGTAAAGAACTGGTTTTTATGTTATCTGTAAGTGCTGTCTGGTTTTTTGCATTTTTCTATTTCGTTCTTTACGTATGGAGCTGATCCGTTAAAACGAATTAAATAGTTGATTTGCAAAAGAACTTAATTCCTTTTACTCATTTATTTTGGTTGACAAAACCATAATTTGTTAAGAGTAAATTTTGATCCTGGATTAGACCGATACCGGCTGCGTACGATTTGAATTCTTTTTCCCAAAGTTTTAAGGCAGAGCCTTCTTTCATTTTAACACATTTAGTAAAAGTACCAGCCGGTGTTTTCAATTCATGATCAATATCAATAATTTCAGCTCTGTCCATAGCTTTTTCAGGTGCTACTTCCTGATAATATTTCATTCCTAATTCTACTTTGCCCGGCATTTGCAAACCGGGAGTTGCACCATCAACTCCGGCAAGCCAGGAACCTCTATGACCGACCACTTTACCGTTTTTATAAAAGTCAACTTCCTCACCGAAATAGAATACATCTTTTGTTTTTTCATCAATAGCAAAGAAATTTCTTGCCACCTCATACAATTGACCTGATATCCACTCCCGTTCCTCAACTACACGTGTAGTTACTCCGGCAACCTCCTTGGTTTCATCCAGTGCTATTATGATCAATTTTACATTTTTACCTTCAAGAACTACCTGGAATCCTGGTTCGAGAATAAAATATTCATTTCTACCCGTTGGTACCAATGTACGATCAGCAAGATTAAATTCCTTTAGCCACGATCCATCGTCCATTGCCTTTGAATTCCATTTCTCCCCACAACTCACGGATGAAAGCATAACTACAGTTAATATCACGGTTAAATAAGATAGTGTTTTCATAGTAGCCTCCTAAATAGTTAAAATCATATTATTGTTGGTTTAGCAAAAATCAGAATGCAGTGTAAAATTATTAAAATCTATATTAAAGATTAAGGGAATAATGAGAACATAATTCCTACTTCAGTTGCAATATCCGTAGCTTTTGAAGTAATACCAAAACCAGTATTTGCATTTAACATAATGCCTGGTGTAATAAACCATTGGACTTCGGGTACAAATGAAAATTCATCCTGAGAGCCCTCAATCATCATGAAGATTCTGAAATCATCTGAAATTCGTTTTAAATATTCAAGTGAGATTTCCCCCGGTTCTAAATTTTTCTCACCAGTGCTATAATCAACAGTCAAACGAAGTGTAAAAGTACCTATTCTGAACCCCTTAATTACTCCTCCACCCAATTTGAATTCCCAATCGCTTGTACCGATTAAACTGTTCTTTTCACCTGTTGGAAACACAAATTCGAAATAGTTAAAAAACTCGGGTGTACCTTCGCTCTCGTGGTTCCAGCGCCATCGGACTTGTCCTTCTATATCGCTTAATCCTGATTCAGTAAACTCCGGTTGAAGTGCTGAAGTATCATTCTCAGATTTTGTTAAAGTCGCGGAAATTATTCCTCCCTCAAATTCAACAGCAAGTCTGTCAGATATACCATACCCTAAGAATATCAAGCCTTCATTCGCTGTATATTTTCCCCTGTACTCATTAATTGATGGAAATCCAAAATCATGAGGTTCATATTCAATATTACTATCGTAATAGTACTCATAGAAAGGATAAATAAGTAGCTCACCGTTCCGAACATATGTTCCAGCGATTGACATTGGGATTCCTGTTCCTCGATCGTAAAGGTAATAAGGAATTTCCTGAGCACTAATATTTATTGGTAAGAATATCATTCCAACTATTAACCTCAATAACGATACACTAACTCTTTTTATTTTCATTATAACCCTATTTGCAAACTTACTTTAAAATTGATGAATTCCATTTACAACCAAACCACAGTGAAATAGTGTGTATAACTGATATAGCCTGAATCACAAATAGTTTTTTCATCAGTGAGTAAAAATTATTTGATCGAAAATTTATACAATCACATCATTCTTTTAACTTGAGGTTACAAAATTATTACACTAATTTTATTTTCATACTGATTTTTTCACGTATAACTTTCTACTCTAATTCTTCTTTTTCTAAACCAAAGAACAAAAATCAATCCGACTATTAATACTATCGGCTCAATAATTACAATAGGCAGAATACCACCTGGATTTATCTTTGTAAATGCGTTGACTGTAAGATGAATCCCCGAACTTGAAATTGGATGACTCGTTTGTTCAGCACCGGCTGGTTCAGGGACAAGAACCATATATACAATATAGTCACCTTCCAGAATTGGAGTAATAATCCATGATAAACTTACAGACTCACCCGGAGCCAACGGTTCTAAATACTGAGTTCTTTCCGGCGACCAATCCTCAGGATCTACGGGATCCCCTTCACCTTCCAAATTGATTATATTCATTGCTACGATCATTGGAGATGATTCCTCAGTTGTACCACTGTATTTTACTGTTGTATTAAAATTAATTTTATCACCTGTATTCACTGTCTTCGCATTCATATTAACAGATATCTCCACTGACTGATCAGAACTTGTATTTATTTTTTCCTCCGATGATTGATCAGTACTTGAATCCGTTTCTTCCTCTGATGACTGATCAGAAATTGTTGTATTTTCTTCCTGACTATTCACATCAGAAGACATTATTTCAGTATCTACAGAATCCGGTTCTTCGCCCTCTTCCTCCTGTTGTGCCATCACCGAAATTGTACTTAGTGAACTAATGATAATAACAATGAATACTAATCCAACAATTTTAGAAAATTGTGCCCTCAACTTTGTGAATGTTCCTGCAACTTCAAGGCGAAGTCTTGGACTGGCATACAGAAAAAGTACCCCAAATACAATTACAGCGAACACAATCGGTGCAGCAAGATAGTCCCCCACTTCTGCAAACGTCCTGTTATTGACAAGAATTTTCTCAAGAAAATGATTGACCGACTCCAACGGGTTTATCCGTTTTAAAAGTTTTCCCATCTCCCCCGTTTGAGCGGCTCCGGGAAATTGCGTCGGTAACAAGAAAAGGACATATACAAGCAGACTTATAAAGAAACTGGTTTTGTTGGAATTGGACTTTATACTGACCAACATTCCAAACCCTGTAAAAGCAGGTGCAAGCAGAGTACCCAAAACTGCTCCCCAAATTATTGTCTGTCCCAACGATTCATCGCCCTGAGAAAGTACAACCAGATATGGAACAGTAATAATAAATGCGACCGGCCAGGGAGATATAGCAGCCAGGAATTTACCAAAGATAATCTGTCTGCGACTGATTGGTGTTAGAAGTAAAGCTTCTAAAGTTCCCCGTTCCCGTTCACCACTTACACTATCTGCTCCTATAATAAGACTTAAAAATAAACCCACGGCCATTGCTACTTGTAAAATTAAAAACAACATTTCTTTTGGAGGAATCAAATCGAGTTCACTGTTAGCAGAAAGAACGAACGACATGATCCCCAGTAGAATGCTGAAAAGAAAAATAAGGATCAGTGCCTTACCCCAAATCCAGAGCTCACTGAACTCTCTGGTAAAAACAACCCAAAATGGTGCAAGCCCATTTTTTAATGATTGGTCTTGATTTAATTTATAATTTTGAACGTCATTCATTCTGTTTCCTCTTCCGTTAGATTAAGAAATACATCTCTTAAATGACCTTTTTCTGCTTCAAAGCTTATGATAGGAATCTGAGCACTTATCAGAGAATTTAATATAATGTTATTGATTTGATATTTATCTGAATCATTTCTTTTAGAAATATCTTCTAATTCTAAACCAAGCCAACCAGACATTTTACCATCGACATTTACATTTATTATTCCGGGAATTGCTTCCAGTAGGGGTTTAGCTTCATTTAAAGAAGTTAAAGGAACCCTAATTCTGATACTATTATGATGAGTTTGTTCTATAATGTTATGCACTGATCCGGAAGCAACTACCTGACCCAAATTAAGGATAACAACATCGTCGCATACACTTTGTATATCAGTGATATGATGACTGCACAAAACTACCGCAGCGTTCCATTCAGCTGCAATACGTTCTATAAGTGCAAGCAGATCCTTTTGTCCCCGGGGATCAAGACCCAGAGTGGGCTCGTCCAAAAAAACAACTGCCGGGTTGTTGACCAGAGCTCTTGCTATTCCAAGTCTTTGTCTCATGCCTCTGCTATAACTTCCTATCAGAGATCTTGCTCTCTTTTCCAATCCAACTTTTATTGCAAGTTCCTCAGCATTTTCTTTTGCTTGTGCAGTTGAATATCCATAAAGTTTACCAAAGTAAATCAACAAGTCCATTCCAGTAATTTGTTTTGGAAATCCCAGAGTTTCAGGAAGAACACCAATCCTGCTGCGTATCTTATCAGGATAATCCGAATGGATACCATCAACAACAAAATGCCCCGAATCCGGTTCCATAATGGTCGTAAGAATGCGAATGGCCGTTGTTTTTCCGGCTCCATTCGGACCCAGGAATCCGAGTACATGTCCTGCATTCAATGAGAATGACAAACCCTTAAGTGCCTGTCTGCCGCCATAGTTCCTTTTCAAATCTTCCGCTATTAAAACTTCATTATTTGAATTGGGTGTTTTGATTTTATATTCCGCGCTCATAAAACATTTTTCTCGTGTTATTTAATTAATGTTAGGTTAATAAATATAAGATTAGATTCTTAAGAATCTGTATTCTTAAGAATCTATTAAAAGTGGGAGTGGGTAGTTAATGATTTGGATAATCTTTTTCCATCACCAATCATATTCCTAAATTATTCGCCCGTTGTGAATGTTGTTTCGACGAATGATCTGTTGTCCCCTTCAGTTACAGTTCCGATGGAAAAAGTATATTCCATTCCGGCTTTAAGAAAGTTATCCGGAAGTGAAAAACTATTTGATGAAGCTGGAATTTGAACAAGAATATTTACACCCAACTCATCCTGACTAAGCTCTAAAATATAAGATGCTACATTCTTAACCGGTGACCAGGTGATTTTGAAATTTTCAGTGCTAACATCTTCTTCTTCAGGTTTCGGATAGAGAAAGGAAACAGTGGCTGGTAATTCATGATTGAGAGTAGCTTCGCTGTAGTATTTTAAACCTTTCGTTGTTTCCCCACTTATCTTATATGCACCTTCTGGATAAGCGGCTTTCAGTGCATCTACATCCTTAGGTTCAGGTGATTCTAATCGGAATTGTCGTATTCCCAAAGTACTATTATCAGGGGCAGTAATATCTGCAACAATACGGTTGTCCGGTGCAACTACTGTTAGTTTATTTAATCCGTCATCCCCGCCTTTAATTTCAAAAACTACCTCTACGTCTTCATCAGTAGCATTTTGTTCGAAACGGACATTGGCAACGGCAAAGGGTTCAGTCATTGGTGACTCTGTTGCAGTCATCTGTGCCAATCCGGTACAAAACAGCGAAATTGTAACTAATGTTACAATTAATATTTGTGTTTTCATTTTATATGTTCTTCCATTTAAGTTAATTAAAAATCCAGCTGCAAATGCGCCGAATATTAATTTTATGAAGTTTGTTTTTCAAATTTTACAAATAAAAACACAATTACCAAAACAACGATCATTAGCAGGCCTATAATGCAAAGACTTGACGAAGGTAGCGCTAACCATGCCAGTGATTCTTTTGCCAGACCGGTACTTCCCATGGCGGGTGCTCTGAATCCTGCGATCATCCAAAACAGTGCATACCCGAATGAACCCAAACCGAGAAAAATAGCATTTATGCTCTTGATTCTGTTACTAACTGGAAAAAAAGTGAGGAGTATAATAAGGACTACGGATGCTGTTCCCAGTCCATTTGCATGCAGGTGTGCACGCTTAAAATAAACCCAGGATTTATCTAATATTGTTTTTACTTTGGCTTCATCTCCATTGTAAACTGTTGCTAAAACCTCTGTTGCATCACTTTTCAAACGATCCTTTAAATCTTCCTCGAATGCCCCGAACACTGCGCCTAAACCAAAACCGTAAACCAAAGTAAACAATGCTAATAATAATCCATACTTAACCGGTAATAAATTTTCGGAATAAAACTTTTGCATAATCCCTCCTTATATATAAAAATAATGCAGATTACGTACTCATCAAACGTAACCTGCACTATTTCGATATCTACTGTACCCGCTAATATTTTTTATTACAAATCCGAATATCTTAATGTTAACAATATCTCCAGTAAGATATTACAAAACCGTACTTAGTTCAATTTGTCAAACAACTACATACTCTACGCAGTTGAGTCTAAATCAGAAATTATTAAAAATCTAACTGCAGCTGAATCTGAAAAAGATTGTTAGTGATTTCGCTCCCTTCTTCTTCTGACTTAAATGTATAATCTGCAGCTATCTTCAGTTTCTGGCTATGCCAATAATAATTAATCCCTATAGTTGTCCACATTATTTTATCACCTGAAATATTACTATTAGGCTCCAATTCCTGGTAACGAACTGCTAATTCTACCTTAGGCAGAAACAGAAATCCGGCCTGAGCATACCAGCCAGAGCCGTCAATATCGGTAGTATCAGAATCTGTATCCTGTTTGTAAGTATCGTACTCTGCCTGAAATGTAATTGGTCCCTTATTATAAAACACATCTCCACCCACTGCATAGATAGTGTATGGTGTAGGACTAACCAGCATATTTTCTGCTTCTGTCAGGTAAGCAGCATTTCCACCAACAGATAGCCTATGACCCTGACCAATATAAGATCCCCAATAATCACCATAACCGTCTGGTGGTGCAGGATCAAAAAAATCATAAACTAATCTTAGTGCTGTCAATGCACCATCAGATTTCCTGGCTAATGTTGATCCGCTACTACCGACCTCAAAACCTACATTATCAAATACACCAAATCCATAAGAAAGATGACCATCTAAAGGTCGTCCATGTACAAGTAATCCTACGGTATTGTCTGCAAATCCCAATACTGTTAACGCATCTTTTATAAGACTTCTGTCCATCAATAGTAGTTTTGAATCCGATGTTAGTGCGTCTCTCGAGAAAACAAAATCGTACAAGCCTGCACGAAGATTAATATGCTCTGCAACATTAAAATTCATCCATGCGTTCTCAACTTGAGCTGATGGGGTTTTGTTAAACTTACCAGCACCGTCTATTTTAACTTCGAAATAATATTTACCCGCATTGAAAAATTTTCCCCCGCCTTTCAAACGCAGTCTGTTAATATAAAAATCATTATTGTTGTCGACGGCATTGTATTCGTAACGTGTTTGAATACGAAGTCCTGGTGTAAATGTTATGTCTCCTTCTCCATCCGGGGTTACATACTGGGATTGCGCCTGGATATCAGCAGCAACCATTAGCAGAAAAGTAACAACAGCAATAAGCCATCCTAAAAACAATTTCCCGCTTCCAGTAGAAATCTTATTTTTCATAAGCTAACTCCATATTAATATTAATGAAAAAATTATTCATACAGAATACTGCGGGGATTGTAATATAATTTTACAATCCCCACAGTCTGCAAGTTAGCCCCCATCTCAAATACTGTACCTTAACCCTATTTTATAGAAGCAGTACCATTAACTGCCGAAATTCCCCCAAAACGTAAATAAAGTGGTGGAATAATAAACAAGTTAAGCAGAGTTGATGTTACAAGACCACCCAAAATTACAACTGCCATCGGCAATTCAATTTCATTGCCAGGAATACTGCCGGCAATTACAAGTGGAATTAGTGCGAGTCCTGTTGTAGTTGCTGTCATCATAATCGGTGCAAGACGTTCTTTTGCACCACGTAAAATCAGGTGTACGCCAAAAGATTCACCCTCTTGCTTTTCAAGGTGCTGATAGTGATTAATCATTAGAATACCATTACGCGCCGCAATTCCGAGTACTGTAAGAAATCCTACAATTGAACCGAGTGAGATAACACCATCACCTAAATAAGCTGCTAATACCCCGCCTACTAAAGCAGTGGGTAACAATAAAAAGGATAGTGTTGCCAACTTTACACTCTGAAAAGAAGTTTGAAGAAGGAAGAAAATTCCCAAAAGAGATATGATGGCAAAAATCAATATTTTGTTCTGAACTGCCTGGCGTTCAGCATATTCACCGATTAACTCAGGATAAAATTCTGTTGGAAATTTTACTCCAGCAAGAGCCAATTCAACATCCTCAACAACGGAACCAAGATCACGTCCACGTACATTACCACCTACAGTTATCTGCCTAGCTAAATTTTCGTGTTTTATTACGTTCGGAGTCGGTCTGACAAGTACAGTTGCAATATCACCTAACCTTACGTGCCCTCCGCCCGGTATATCAATAGGCAGATTTTCAATACTGGTGACGCTGTTACGAGTCTCAGGGGTACTCCAAACATTTACGTCGTATGTCTTTTTAGCGATATGGACATCCCCTATTTCTTCGCCTGCAACTAAAGTTGTTGCATCACGGCGAACATCTCCCGGTTTTATTCCATAATATTTTGCTTTCTCTAGATCTACCTTAACCTCTATTTGAGGTATTTTTTCCTGAAATTCAACATGTACATCTATTAATCCTTCAATTCCGCTGAGTGCATCCTTTACATCATCAGCTGTCTCACGTAATATCGCCAGATCATGACCGTAAATTCGCACCGCAACCGCTTCACTGGTGCCGGTAAGAACTTCCCTGATTCTTTCCTTCAAATATGTCAGCAGGTCACGATAAAGTCCGGGGTAGCCATCAACCGCTGACTGAAGTGCGTCTATCGTTTTATCATAGTCAACGGAAGGATCAACACTTATCCAGTTTTCACCGAAATACATACCAACCACTTCGTCCATTATAAGCGCCTGCCCAATGTGAGCTCCGAAATTGCGGACTCCCGGTATTTGACGTAATTCCTTGCTGCCCTGTATAGTTATACGGTTCATTTCAGGCCAAGATGTACCCGGTTTGGTTAACCAGTGCATCAGGAAGTCTCTCTCCTTAAATGAAGGAAGTAAAGATTGCCCGAGCTGCGGTAATACTATAAGACCTGCCAGAACAAACACACCAAATGACAGGTATGCATATCGTGGTGTACTTATAATACGCTCAAGAATGGAATTATATATCCTATGTAAGAAAAGAATGAGCGGCGATTCACGCTTTTCCAGAGATACATTTCGTAGGAGAATGTAACTCATAGCAGGTGTGACAGTTAAAGCAACAAACATCGAAGCTAATACCGCTAATGCATAAGAAAAAGCAAGTGGTCTGAAAAACGCTCCCGACAAACCTTCCATAACAAAAACCGGTATTAATGCCGTTACTTCAATCAGTGTAGCAAAGATGATTGCATTTCGTACTTCAAGCGAGGCTTTAAGCAGTATTTTCGCTACTGATCCCATAGATTTAGCTTCACCTGCTTTGCGTGCTTCTCTGAGCCGTCTCACAATGTTTTCAACATCTACGATTGCATCATCTACAACAGCTCCAAGAGCAATTACAAATCCTGCTAAAACCATTGTATTAATTGTAGCACCTTGCCAAAATAGTACAAGAGCTCCAGCCATTAGTGACAGCGGGATTGCTGTAGCACTGATTAAAGCAGTACGCCATTCATATAGAAACGCAAATAAAACAAATACCACTAAAATGGCGGCTATTATCAATGCTGAAGTAAGATTGTCGATTGACACTTCAATAAAAGTTGCCGGACGGAAGATCGTATGATCTATTTCTACTTCCGGTAGTCCTGGTCTCAATTTGTCGAGTGCTTCTTCAACACCCTGTGTAACCTGAAGTGTATTTCCCCACGGAAATTTTTCAACTATCAATAACAATCCGATCTCGTCATTAATTATTCCATCGCCGATCATTGGTTGATGATCAACAACAACTTCCGCCACGTCTTTTAGCAACAGCGTTTTTCCGTCTTTTACTTTAAGAACACAGTTTGCAAGTTTGGACGGATCTACTTCATCTGATCTATAAACCAGAGGCAATACATGCCGGATTTGAAGTCGTTGATTTGGTGTATCTATCCAGCCACCAGTACCAATATGGTGACCGGTTGAAAATTGTAACAATCCGACATCAAGTGCATCTGCTGTTGCTGTTTTTACCTCTTCTAAAGAGATACCATGCTTAAGCAATAGTTCAGGAATAACCTGAACCTGAAGCATTTCAATCCTTTCACCCCAGATTGCTACATTTGCAACTCCCGGTACACGCATCAGCCTTTGTCTGATCGTCCAATACGTTATCATCGACAAATCAATCACAGATAAAGTTTTTGATGAAACTCCAATCTTCATACATCGACTGGTTGCTGATAGCGGTGGTAATATTACCGGCGGAGCTGCCCAAGTTGGTAACCCGGGCGTAACAAGGGAAACTCTTTCCTGTACCATTTGTCTTGCAAGAAGCAAATCGGTTCCTGACTCGAATATCATTTTGACAGATGACAACTGGGGAACTGATTTTGAACGCATAATATCCATCCCGGGTAGTCCATTTAGTGCCTGTTCCAATGGAATTGTCACAAGTCCTTCAACTTCTTCAGGTGATAATCCCAAACATGGTGTTTGAACTTCCACGGTTGGCGGTGCGAATTCCGGAAAGACATCTACAGGCATATCATAAATTTTGCCGATTCCAAAATAAAGCATAACTCCGGCGACAGCAATCACCAAAAACCGAAACTTTATACTGGAGCCAACTATCCATCGCATCATAGCTGACCTCCTTTTTTATAAACATTCCAAAATTTCATAATAAAACTCCTCTTTAATTAATGTCCCACTTTGAATTCAGTTCCATACAATTCAGCAACCCCAACTGTTACAACAGTAGTTCCCACGGGTGGACCCACTTTAAGGAAAACTTGATCACCCACAATGTAGTCAATATCAATAGTGTATCGTACAAAGGTTCGGGGTTCAGGGCTTGTGTATAGCCATGTCTGACCTTCCGGTCCATATATTATGGACGAGTAAGGAACTATTAATCTTGGTTCTGAATTACGAATCTCGCTGACTACCGAAGTCTGAAGATCAATTCGCTCAATAGCTTTCTCTGTTAATACAACCCGGCTGAACTCAGAGCCTTCAATTTCCTCTACTTCGGAGGGATGCTCTGTATGATGTGCTTCATGCTTCTGGCAACCCCAAAATTGCAATATTGCCATAGCCAAAATTACAATTACCCAAGGTTTTATTTGTTTCATTTCATGTCTCCTATTTACTTTTGATTTAACTTGTTTGCTAAACGATATCAATTTTAATCTCTTTAACATTATACACTCCTTCCCTCAGTAGCTAGAGAATCAGGAGTAAATTCCAGTTCCGGTTCCTGTTCAGTAGCGAACATCAGGTAGATAGCGGGTACCCCGATCAATGAATAAATGGTAGAAGTTATCAAACTGCCAATAATAACTAAAGCCATAGTATGAAATATCTCGAGACCGGCAATGTTTCCGGAAAATGCCATAGGTAATGCACCAACCATTAGAACAAATGCTGTAGTCACAATTGGCACAATACGTTCTCTGGTTACACTCTGTACAATATTAGGATCAACTGATTGGTTATTTTCTGTTTCACTCGCTTGATATTTACGGATAAGTATAACAGAGTTTCGGATAGCAATTACACCTACTGCGGCTAAACCGAGAACCGATCCAAGCGATAGCATACTACCAAAAGCCAGTAGTGACATCAATAATCCCCCTACAAGAACCATTGGTATTGTAAGGAAGATAGCGGTTGCGAGTTTCCAGCTTCTTGAAATAGCCTGTAATAAAAGGAAAATCAGGATTATCGCCGTTATGAAGAAACTTCTAAGCTTTTGTCTTGCAGTTAACTGCTCTGCATGCTCACCCAAGACTTCTGCCCTGTATTCAAGCGGGAAGCTAATTTTGCTGATGTCGTTC
>JARRKK010000008.1:0-33530 GCA_037388105.1 Ignavibacteriaceae bacterium
CGCCAGAGTTGATATGTGGGATCAATACGAAGAAACTTCGAAACAATGGGTTGACTTAATGACCGGGGCAGGACTTGATTTACCCTATATGTGGGCATCACAAAGAGATGATGGACATTTCTATTATCTTTTTCCTTTAGAAAATTATGCAGCGATTGATAAATTACAGGGAATATTTGGTGCTGCTATTGAAAAGATCGGTAAGGAAAAATGGGGTACATTTATGAAGAAAAACGAAGCAAGTATGGAAACGCATAAAGATTTCATTGCAACACGTTCGGCAAAATATTCTTATTGGCCAAAAGAATCCAGGTTAAAACCGGAAGAAAGAAAATTTATCCACTGGATGTTTTTTCATTACAAATTAGAAAACAGAAAAGAAGTAATGGATATAATGATGGAATGGAAAAAGCTGTACCAAGATAAAAATATCAACAATGGATATACCATCTGGCTGATGGAACTGGGATTGGATAACAATATGATAGCTCTGACAGAGAATGCCATGGATGGCGCTGATTTTTATTCTAATATGGAAAAGGATAATGCAGCCATGGAGGAGGAAGCAAGTGCGCTGTGGGCTAAAATGGCACCGTATATTACTTCTATTGAAAACCATTATGGTAATCAAAGACCGGATCTTGGCTTTATGAATTTAGAAGAATAAAACATAAGTAAATAAAAAGCTCTCTAAGGAGGGCTTTTATTGTTCTTTGTGATTTATTCAAAATGAATATTTGTTAAAAATTATAGTTAACCAGTAAATTTTAAATAGTGATACTCTTTGATTCTTTCTCACATTTAGTTATAATTAAAACAGATTAAAGTATTGTCCCCTCAATAATCTTCTCTGGCGATATAATAAACCCTAGATAATATGGAACTATTAGAACGACAAAATTCTTTAGATACCCTTTCCAAGCTGGTAACAGAAGTATCAGCTGGTGAAGGACGTACGGTACTTCTTTCAGGTGAGGCAGGTATTGGAAAGACATCTCTAATTAAGCATTTCACGGATAATTTAAACTCAGATACCGAAATTCTCTGGGGCGGTTGTGATGATTTATTCACACCAAGACCGTTGGGACCTATTTACGATATTGCCTACCAGATAAAATCAGATTTAATCAAGATGCTTTTGAACGAAGAGAACAGGGCATCTATTTTTGCCATATTCCTAAATTATTTGCAAGATACTTCTAATATCAAAATTATAGTAATTGAAGATATTCACTGGGCTGATGAATCAACACTAGATCTTATAAAATTCCTTTCAAGAAGAATAAACAGAACAAAATCTATTCTGATCCTGAGTTATCGTGATGAAGAGATTGATCAGGATAATTTACTGCGCTCTATGCTCGGTGAGTTGCCGCACTCTGGAATTAAAAGGATTCGACTCTATCCTTTGTCAGAAAATGCTGTTAATTTACTAATGAAGAAGTCCGGTATTGAAAATGAGCGTTTATTTGAAAAAACCGGCGGAAATCCGTTTTATGTATCTGAGTTATTGGCATATAAAAACGATGAACTCCCTTCCAGCATTAAAGAAGCCATAATCGCAAGCACTTCAAATTTAGATAAAGAAACAATAGATCTCCTTGAAATTGTATCTGTAATCCCAACAAAAGTAGAGATAGAGCTACTCAGAAAATTATTCAACAAAGTTGAAGAAAATTTAGACCATTGTTTAAAGAAAGCAATTTTAGTCGCCGATAAAAATTTGATTTCATTCAGGCACGAGCTTGCCAGGCTGTCAATACTGAATTCAATTCCTGAGATGAAAAGAAATCAACTTCATCAAAAAGTTTTAAACTGCCTGTTAGAAAATAACAATCAGCAAGCACTGCTCGCGCGAATAGTCCATCATGCCAACCAGGCAGGTGAAATAAATTCAATTATAAAGTACGCACCTCTTGCTGCAATACAAGCATCAAAACTTGGAGCACACAACCAGGCTGCCAAACATTATTTAACCGCCCTTCAGTTTTCTGATCAATTATCTGTTGAAGCTCAATTAAGTCTTTACGAAGGAAGATCCTATGAATGTTTCATAACCGGACAGGTGGATGAGTCAATAAAGGCAGCCGAAGCAATAATAAATATGCTCAAGAAATATCCGGATCCGGAACGTGAAGGTGAGATTTATAGAAGATTATCCAGAATCCTCTGGTATGATTGTCAGGATGAAGAAGGTGAGGATTATCTTAATAAAGCGATAAATATTTTTGAAAAACTTCCTCAGGGCAGGAAACTTGCCATGGCTTACAGCAATAAATCGCAAACATATAGTATAAGAGAAGAAACTGAAAATGCAATTTCCTGGGGTTATAAAGCTTTTGAGCTTGCACAACAACTAAATGATCCGGAGATTGAAGCTCACGCCCTTAATAATATTGGATGTTCCAAAATGCTGGCTGATGATAAATCAGGTAAGATTGAATTATTGAAAAGTCTTGAGATTTCGCTTCAAAATGATTTTTACGAGCAGGCAATGAGGGCTTACGTCAATCTGGGGGCCATACATCTCCAGCAAAGAAATCTTCAATCAGCAGACAAATACTTTTCGATGGGTCTGGAATATAGTAATGAAACCGATATATATGTTTATAGTTTATGCATGCTTGGACATTATGCAAAGGTTAAGTTACATTTAGGTGACTGGGAGGAGAGTATAGAATTAGCTAATTCTGTTTTGAAAAAAGAAAGCATTCCGCCCGGAAATAAGATAATGCCTCGTTTTATTATTGCTATAATCAGGGCACGACGAAATGATCCCGGATCGATGGAACTATTAGATGAGTCATTTGAGCTGGCGTTAAAAATGGGAGAGGTTGAAAAAATTGTTGCCACCGGTGCAGCAAAGGCGGAATCATTTTGGTTACAGAACAAAATAGATAATATTGTTGATGAACTAGAATTAATGTTTCAGAAAGTGAAAAATTCAAATAATCCATGGGCTATAGGTGAAGTTACATTCTGGCTATGGAAAGCTGGAAAGTTATCTCAACCTCCGAATAATATTGCAAAACCATTTCTTTTTCAAATAAAGGGAGATTGGGAAAAAGCTGCAGATGAATGGAATAAACTGGGCTGCCCGTATGAAGAAGCCCTCGCTCTCGCTGATGGTAATGAAGATAGTAAGAGAAAAGCACTAACCATCCTGGAATCACTCGGTGCCTCTGCAACAATTAATTTCCTTAAACAAGAGATGAGAGAGAGTGGTATAAAAAAGATACCTAAAGGGCCAAGAAGAACAACTAAACAAAATCCTGCAGGTTTAACAGGAAGACAAATGGACGTATTAAAATTATTAACGAAAGGGTTATCAAATTCAGAAATAGCAAGTAAACTATTTATCTCTCCAAAAACCGTTGATCATCATATTTCAGCTATCCTCTCAAAGCTAAACCTTCATACAAGAACAGAAGCAGCTGCATTTGCTCAATCAAATGGAATACTCACAAAATAGGGATCTGCATATCATAAAATAGGGAATAATCCCGATTCCCTTCTCTCCTCTGTTCGCCATCTTACACCGTGTCGAAATAATTATTTTTATTAACTAATTATGAAAGGAACAAATCATGATAAAAAACAAATTAAATATCATGAGGTACCTATCCGTAACGAGCATATTATTGCTATTGCTAATAACCGTTACCGGATGTAATGAAGAACCAACATCTACGGAAAACTCTTCAACACCAGTGGGTGTAAGTGGTTTTTTAAATAAAGGTGACGGGCCATCTGCAAATGGTTCAGCTATTTTACCCGAAGAATTCTTAGAAGGATATTTTCAAAACTTTTCCTTCCACGCAAGTGAGAATCAGGATGGTAACATCACAGGAATGATTGAATTCACGTGCCGTATTCCTAGTTCCGGGAGAGTACACGGTACAATAGAATGTATGACAATTGATGGTAATCAAGCTACGATGAGTGGAGTAGTCACTCACTCCGACATTCCAGGTTATCAACCAGGTAGACTTTTTTGGTTTAGGGTAGTTGATAATGGAGAAGGCAATAATAGCGCCGCAGACCAATTTAGTGATGTTTGGGGATTACCTGAAGGTTATAGCCTTCCTTGTACTGAATCCCTTCCTTTTAATTTTGATATGTTCGAAATTGAGCATGGAAATATCCAGGTTAAACCATAAAATATTATTTGTTAATCAAACAAGAGTCGTGATATGAACCGCTACCTAATTGAACGCACATTTAATAATGGACTACAAATTTCAGCTGATACTGTAGGTGCTGATGAATGCCTGAAGATAGTAAGCAGAAACCTGGATGATGAAGTAACATGGATTCATTCCTATGTAAGCGATGATAAGTCAAAATCCTTCTGCATTTATGATGCCCCCTCTCCCGAAGCAATTCGAAGATCAGCAAAAAGAAATAATCTGCCAATAGATAAAATAACGGAAGTACGTGTTTTAGATCCGTACTTTCATTTATTACATTCATTCATTAATAAAAAATTCGAGGCAAAGATGAAAAACTATTTTTTATTTCTTGTTTCTTTAGCGATGATCCTGCTGTTCACAACAAATATTCTTGCTCAACAGGAAAACGCCAAAGAAAAAATCGTAATGCACCGTTACCTGGTTGAACGGACATTTCCAGATGGACTTAATATTCCCGTGAATATGGAAGGAAGTGAGATTTGCCTTACGGTGGTTTCAACAAACGCTGAAGATAACGTTACTTGGATTCATTCGTATGTAACGATGGACAAGAAAAAAACATTTTGTATTTATGATGCACCATCACCCGAGGCAATACGAAAATCAGCTAAAAATAACGGGCTTCCTGTAGATAATATTATAGAAGTAAGTGTACTTGATCCTTATTTCTACAAGTAGACTTAATCAATTATATTGTAAAGAAGTTTTAAAGTAGAGACTTCAATTTTCCAATCTTAAGGCATTTAAGTCTCTACACTTTTTTACTGTGGTGCGTCTTCTGTATACTTTTCTTTTATCTTATCAACTTCCTCAATATCCGCTCTACCTGATATTCTTTGTGCAAGAGATTTTCCATCAAGCTTATGAAAATAAAGTACTTCCCACGGCGTTCCGCACTCTGGATATTCTTTTAGTCCTAGATTTGTAAATGTTTTTCCTTCTAATAAATTCATTTCATTCATTGCATTTAATATTCTATCTCCAAGGCCACCAACAGCAGAATGATCTTCGAGTACAAATACTTTCTTCTGATCTTTTACAACACCAGCTAACCAATTTTTATCAATCTTATTTAACCAGGGCATATTGATTACTTTCAAACTGAATCCAATCTTATTTAAATAATTCGCAGCTAATAATGCTTCGTGCAACATCACCGGTCCATACCCAAACAGTAATGCATCATTACCATCTGTCAATTCTGCACCAGTACCGAAAGTAAATTTATAATTTCCCGGCAGTTTAATTTTTTCCGGTGAGGGACCGATGACTAATCTAAGCACACAATTTTCTTTAGCTTCATTCACACAATATTCTGTGGCCCACTTTGTTTCTTCACCATTACAAGGTTGTATTATAGTTACGTTTGGAAGTGCCCCAAACAAAGAAATATCTCTCACACTTTGGTGTGATTTTCCCGGTCCCGCAGGTATAATACCAGAAAAGTGACAGGTATAGATTACTTTTGTTTTTTCACCAGCGTTATTATAGATCTGTTCGTTTGCTCTTGCTGAAAGGAAACTTGCAAATGTATTTACAACCGGAATTAATCCCATCCTTGCCAATCCTCCAGCCATAGAAACCATGTCCTGTTCGGCAATTCCATTTTCAATAAATCTATCCGTATACATTTTTTCAAACTTCCTTAGTTTACAATCCGCAGACAAATCACCATCAAGCAGAACAAGTTTATTATTAGTTTTCGCAATTTCGCAAAGAGCATCTCCGTATGCTTCGGTAACGAACTCCATTTGCCCTTTAGCGGATACTTTTCCTTCTGCTTTGTTTTCAGGGATAGCTATATTTTCAATGCCTAAATCTTTTGTTAATTGATTTATCTTTTCAGTTAGCTCAGCCAATCCCTTTAAATAACTCTCATCATCCGGAGCACCCGAATGCCACTTATATAGTGTTTTTCCTGCAAAAGTTTCAACTTCCGGTTTTTCCATAAATGATACTCCCCTACCCTTGATTGTATCAGCAACGATCATTTTCGGTTTATCATTTACCTTTTTAAGTTCAGAGAAAGTATTTTTTAACTCCTTATAATTGTGACCATCAATCCTAACAACTTGCCAGCCGAATGCAGATACTTTTTCAACAACATCTTCAACATTATTTACATCCCTAACAAGCATATCTGTTTGATATTTATTATGATCCATTATCGCTGTAATATTATTTACCTTTTGGTGTGCCGTTGCCTGCAATGATTCATAAATTTGTCCCTCCTGGAATTCCCCATCACCTGTAAGAACATAAACATGACCTTTATTATTTTTATATTTTTTGGCCCAGGCCATTCCTTTACCCTTGGAAATTCCCATTCCGAGTGATCCGGTGCTGGCTTCAATTCCTGGCTGCCTTACTTCAGGGTGACCATCTAAACCATTAAGTCTTCTTAACCCGAGTAATTTTTCTTCCGGGATAATTCCTAATGCATAAAAGATAGAATACAATCCCGGTACATCATGCCCTTTAGATGAAAAGTAAATATCACGATCCGAAGAATTGAGTCCCACATCTAAAACATTTAATTCATTTAAATAAAGGTAGGTTGTGATATCCATTGCACTCAGGGAAGAACCAAGATGACCCGAACCGGCTTTTTTAACTGCTACCAAAGTATTATACCGGCACATATCTGCAAATAATTGCATCTTCTTATCCCACTTACCATTAATAAATTTTATGCGATCAAATTCGGTTTTGCAAATTATACTGTACATGAACTCAATTTTTTAGTGGTGATTTTCTTTGATTTTTATATTTCGATTTTCTAGAATACATAATTCAAAAATAGCATAATGGTGTGAGAAAATGTAATTACTTATTTATAAATTGTAATAGTTTTATTATCAATGAAGTAGTTAATTCGAATAAATTACAAAATAAATTAGGATCATATTTAATGGATAAATTTTTAAATGCTGCAATTCAAGAAGCAAAAAAGGGATTGGGAGAGGGTGGAATTCCAATCGGTTCCGTGCTGGTAATTGATGGTAAGATTGTTGGTCGCGGACATAACAGGAGGGTACAGCAAGGAAGTGCTATTCTTCACGCTGAAATGGATTGCTTTGAAAATGCGGGCAGGTTAAAAGCATCTGATTATAAAAAAGCAATATTGTATTCTACTCTTTCTCCATGCGATATGTGCAGTGGTACATCTTTATTGTATAAAATTCCGAAAATCATTATTGGTGAAAACAAAACATTTAAGGGACCCGAAGATTATTTACGAAAACGAGGTGTTGAATTAGAAATATTAAACGAACCTGAATGTATTGAACTGATGAAAAAATTTATTAATGATAAACCTGAATTATGGAATGAAGATATTGGAGTGTAATTCAATTTTTAACTTACCCTATATAAATCCTATTTCATTTTTATAAATACTAACTTTTCCATAATACAACGCTATTAAACTTAATAATGAGCAATTATTTGAATAACGCTTCTCTATTAAAAGCTGTTTTATATCTCAGTAAAAAAGATAAAGACTTAGACAAAATTTTTAAGTCTGATGGAGTACCGCCTTTATGGGCAAGGAGACCAGGCTTTAAGACATTGATTAAAATAGTTCTCGAGCAGCAAGTTTCCCTCGCATCAGGAGCAGCAGTATACAAAAAAGTTGCAAAAAGTATCAATCCGCTCACACCTGAACATATTGAAGAATTGGGCATAAATTATTTACGAGGCTTAGGAGTAACACGACAAAAATCTTCCTACATTCTTAATATTGCAAGGGAAATTAATAATGGTGATATCGATCTCAAATCATTAAATAAATTGAAAGATCATCTGGGGCTTTACGTAGACCTGATATTTGGCCTATAGGAGACATAGCTTTAGAAAATACTGTTCGTAGTCTAATGAAGTTGAGGAAGATCTATTCCTCAGAAAAAATATCAAAAATTGCAGAGAATTGGATTCCTTTTAGATCTGTGGCAGCAAGAATGCTTTGGCACCACTATTTATCTGTTAGGAATAACCAAAATTAAAATCATGTATAATATTTTTTAATTTCGCTATTATTTTTAAAATTTTCTAATAATATTGTACTTGCATTCACAATAATTAGAATGTAATTTTATACACAAAACATTTCAAATGGTCAATTATTAATATTTATTAAGGTGGGGCCATGGCAATAAAGATCAGAAAAACAGAATATTTCTATACTTCCATTCAGAGGCAACCCGGAGAAGCTTATAAGATTTTAACACAATTTGCTCAGTTTGGAGTTAACCTGCTCGCTTTTAATGCAATTCCTATGGGACCAGATCGTACACAGTTTACATTATTTCCGGAGGATTCAAATTTACTATCAAGAGCCGCTGAAAAATTTGGTTTTACTATCGATGGTCCACATCCGGCACTTTTAGTACAGGGCGATGATGAATTAGGTGCGCTTACGGATATTCACAAAAAACTCTTCGATGCAAATGTTAATGTTTATTCCTCAAATGGAGTGACCGATGGGAAAGGTAGTTTCGGTTATGTACTTTACATTAGACCCGAAGAATATGAGAGTGCAGTAGCTGCTGTAAATATATGAACTTGTATAATCTGCAATAAAATTTCGTTTTGACTGCAGTGCCAAAAGATATTTTCTTTGAACTTCATTGTTCATATTTTATTGAATTGAAAAGAATAAACTTATAACAAAATATCTATAGCATTCTTTTGTATCAGAAAAATTGATGTTAATTCATTTCTAAAGCCATTCCTGAATTAGCTCCCAATTTTGTAAATGTAAATTCAATATTCATTAAAATTTTAACTATAAAGAACTATGAAAAACAGAACAAGTTTCCCTTTTGTTTTCTGGATAGCAAACCTCATTGAAGTACTTGAACGGTTTGCCTACTACGGAATATACATGGGCTTTGGAATTTACCAGCAACAACTGGGGTATTCCAAAGGAGATCTTGGTATAATCCAAAGTATATTTCTGGCTTTGTCTTATCTAACTCCCCTATTTTCAGGAACCTTTGCAGATAGGTATGGCTTTAAAAAAGTATTAATAGTTTCATACTGTGCTTATCTACCAACCATACTTTTGCTAATCTTCACAAAATCCTTCTCAGGGATTGCTCTTACTATGCTAGGCATCGGGCTAGCTGCAGGAACATTTAAACCTCTTATATCAGGTACGGTAAGGGTTGTAACCGATAAAACAAATAAAACCCTTGGGTTCGGAGTTTTTTATGCGATGGTAAATGTTGGTGCTTCATTTGGTCCGATTATCATGGGAAAGTTACGAGCTATATCATGGGACTATGTGTTTATAACAGCAGCTGTGGCCGTTGGTTTAATGTTCATAATAACTTTGCTGTTTTATAAAGAACCACCTCGTGAAATCGAAGGGATAACACTAAAGAAAAAATTTCAGGATATGCGTGAAGTACTATCTGATTTAAAATATTTAACATTTATAATATTACTGGGAGTGTTTTTCTGGTTACCATTCTGGGCATTTTTCAATGTACTGGCGGTTTATATTAATGATTATCTTGATACAGCAACGCTATATATGGGAGTAAAATCAATACTTGGTTCCGGAATAACAAATATAATTTCAAGCAATGTTGAAGGTGTTTGGAAAATTAATGCTGAGGCAATATCACATACCGGTTATGTTATCATTGTTTTCCAGGTTTTTATTTCCAGGATATTTGAAAAACGCGCAGCAATGCCATCTTTTCTAATTGGATTACTAGTTGCTGCAGCTGGATTCATGGTTTTAGGATTATCAATTAATATTGCAAACGGATTGGTGTTTATCGGAGTATTTCTTTTTGCTGTTGGTGAAATGATCTCTTCTCCAAGAATCCAGGAATACATTACATGGATTGCCCCAAAAGAAAAAGCCGGTCTATATATGGGAACAAATTTTTTAGCCACATTTATAGGGGCTACACTAAGTGGCATTTACACCGGCGTAATGGGTAGCTTTGAAGCAGCAGGAACTCCTGAATATATAATGTATACACTTACGGCTCATACTATTATAGGTGCACTCGCAATATACATTTTTATCAGAACCAAAGGTGCATATAAGGAACTGGAAGAGTGAAAAAATATCTTATTTTAATTTTAGGTTTGTTTTCTTCAATTACAAATGGTCAGCAAACTTTTAATAACTATAATAGCGAAAAAGAACAGCTTACTGCGAATAAAATACAACTGCAAAATGAAATCGCTGAATTGAAAATCGAAATTGACAGTTTGAATAATTTAGTTCCTCAATTAGAACAAAATATTTTCACATCATATCGTGAATTGTTTGTTATTAAGTATGGTGAAGAAATAGGAAATAAAATAGCTTATAAACAAATATGGATAGGGATGACAGACGAAATGGTTTTGGACAGCTGGGGTAAACCAGACTATGTGGATAAAAACAAGGAAGCCTGGGGTACCTTTACACAATGGTATTATGGAGATGTTATTTTCTTTTTCAAAAATGGAGAACTGACGGATTGGGAAGGTGAAGAGGAAAAAAATTCTAAATAAATTATTGTCAACAACTTAAAAAATAAAGTATGCCTACAATCATAAAAACGCCTTCTGAAATAGAATGTGTGGGAAATAAACCAAAAATTATTCGCGAATTTATAGGAAGGGTAAATTCAAAAACAGATGATGTCAGCATTGCAAAAATGATTAGTCCTTCTGGTTGGAGCGAACCCGGACAAACTCCCGAATTTGATGAATACACATTCGTTTTAAATGGCACTCTGAAAGTTGAGACCAAGGCCGATAGTTATGATATTCATAAGAACGAAGTAATAATTGCTCATAAAGGTGAATGGGTGCGATATAGTTCTCCATACCCTGAAGGTGCGGAATATATTGCGGTTTGTTTGCCTGCTTTCTCACCTGATACAGTTAACCGGGATGAATAAATCAGCTATGTCCTTAAGAACCATAGTTAACAAGCAACTAATTAAGAAAAACAAGCGATTGCTTTAAAGTGGATTAAACATTAATTTAATCGCAATACTAAATTATAAGCTCACCGGAGGCAGTTATGAAATTAATATCATATCTAACAATTCTAATACTCATAATCATTGTTTTATCATGTGCTGAAAGAGAACAAGAAGAAACGAGGGTAGGAATTGTAACAGAGGAAGTAGACTATGAATCGAATGGAACCACTTTAAAAGGTTTTCTTGCATATGATGGTGACATACAAGGTAAACGTCCGGGAGTATTAATTGTTCATGAGTGGTGGGGCTTAAACGATTACGCACGCAAACGTGCGATCATGATTGCTGAGCTTGGCTACACAGCACTTGCGCTAGATATGTATGGCGATGGCAAACAAGCAAATCATCCGGACGATGCAGGAAAATTTGCAATGGAAGTATTTAACAATATGGAGGTCTCTAAAGCAAAGTTCGAAGCGGCTATGGAAGTCTTAAAAATGCAACCGACAACAGATCCTGAGAAGATTGCAGCTATTGGTTATTGCTTTGGCGGAGGAGTAGTATTACAGATGGCTCGTTTTGGTTTGGAACTGGATGCCGTGGTTAGTTTTCACGGGGCACTTCAAACACAGTCCCCCGTAGAGGCGGGAACTGTGAAAGCAAGATTGTTAATTTGTAACGGCGAAGATGATCCCTTCACTACTCCGGAACAAGTCGAGACATTTAAAAAAGAAATGTCTAATGCAGGTGTTGACTATAAATTCATAAATTACCCGGGAGCTATGCATAGTTTTACTAACCCTATTGCAGATAGTGTTGGTAAAAAATTTAATATGCCTTTAGCATACAATAAAGAAGCTGATGAAAAAAGCTGGGCTGAAATGAAAGCATTATTTAGTGAGGTTTTTAATTAACATTTTTTAATTTCAAACATGATTATTAGTATGAGGAAAAGTGGATATACTGTTCAGGAAACATAAAAATTAGATTTTCAAGGGGAAAAAATTCATAAAAAATAAAATATCTAGGTACAATTTTTATTATACGATGGATTCCTACCTTTAATCCCGCACCTAATTACATAATATTTGGACTGCAGAAAATAATGATGTCTGATCATCTCCTCCCATAATCTGATCACAACTTATCTTGTGCAGAAGCCTCCTTTGTGGTCAGATTTGACGGTCGGGCGAGATTAGCAGTGCTATTGAAGTCCTCCTCACTTTATACCTATTGCTATTTGAGTTCGACCGTCTGTTATTTAGACAATGATAGAGGTTAATGAATTTTATTTCAATCCTTCTTTCTCGAAACTTTCAAATAGTTCATCCGGAAGATTTTGGTTCACAATGTAATTTGAGTAATTGAGATAAACGTTACCTGTCACAGGTCCGGATTTTTCTGAGACCGTTCCATTATCCGGCTCCAATCGTCCCCCCATACCTTTCGGAAGTTTCATTCTATCCACTGTGAATGAAAAATGCATTGAGGAGGGTAAGTCATACTGATCAAAATACTTATTATAAGTAAATTCTATAGAGTATGTGCCTGTCGGTTTCCGCGATGATTCAACTTTCAGAATGAGATTCCTTGTTCTATCAATCCACAATGTACTAAGAATAACATCACTATTACTTCCGATTGGAATAATCTTAACGATGGATGTAGGAATGCTTCGAACAGTTGTGTCACCCTCATAGATCGCAGTGTATTTATCATCTAATAAAGCGATGGGGGAAAAATCCAGCCCTTGCCTGGGCAGTAAGGCAAATTTTTCAGATTCAACATGAATTTTATCCGGCTGCTTAAAATATAATTTTGCATTTGTTTCGGGAATCTTTAAAAACTCTACGTCAATTTTAATATGAACGTCAACTTCATAATCTTCAACAATTTTAAATGCTTCTTTCACCTTATTTAGTATTTCTTCAGGATCATTGGATTGTGAAATAATGTCGTTCCCCGATAATAAAATTAATAAGGGCAATACCATCAATTTCCTAACATTTAGCATTGTTTTCACACTCTGTTCCTTCATGAAAGAATATCTTTTTTATTAAAAATAAAAGCAGTTATAGTAAACAATAACAATATGTGACTAAATAAAATCAACAGTGCTTTGAGTACTCTTGCTGTATTAACCGGATCACCAAAAAGCAACTGCCACGAGAGAATGTAATTTGTAAAAAGATAAGGTCTTATGGATTTGAAAATATCAATATTTATTGCTGAAATAATTATGAAAACAATTATTACAGCCATCGTTGCAATAATAGGCCCTATTGCATTCTCCACCAGGGATGAAAAGAAAAATGCCAAACTACAGACCACAGACATTCCTAAAGTTGCAAATCCATAAGCTAAAAAGAATCGCCAAAGAACATCCGCCCGATCCAATATAACAATACTATCTGCGCCGATAACAATAAGCTCCCCAAAGCCAAACAATAATGCACCAACTCCAAGACTTACAATACCCAGCCATACAACCAAAGAGAAAGTATAAATATTACCAGCAATAAATTTTGCTCCAACAACTTGCATTCTTGAAACCGGTCTTGTTAACAGAACTCTATATGTTCCTGCAGTGGCTTCACCGGCAAGCAGATCTCCTGCAACTAGCGTTATTAGGAAAGGGATATGAACTGCCAGCATGTTTAGAATTAGATAAGAAATTAAAAAGCCATTCAACAGGTTCCCAACAAATGTAAATGATTCTCTTAGATTACGTGTCATGAAATCGAGAGATTTTTGACCTTCATAGAGCATCGCTGTTTCAATAATTATCACGAGCACTCCAATTGCAATAAATCCGATATAAGTTCTCCATTTTCTAAAAATTTTGTAAAGCTCTATTTGAACCAGTTGTCTCATCAGGCAGCTTCTTCTGTTATTTTAAGGAAATAACTTTCAAGCGATCTTGTAGGAATAAGAGCACTGACTGAAACATTATTACTTACGAGATACTTATTCAGCTCGGCAATTTCTTCTATCTGAATGTTAAAAATCATTTTGTGATTGTTAATCGATAATAATTTCTTTGCCCACAGTGATTGACTTATCAACCGTTCCGCTGTGTCAATTTCTATAACTTCAACCGACACTTTTAAATCAGCTTCATTTAACAGATCACTAACACTTCCTTCAACTATTTTTTGCCCTTTGTTAATAATAATCATTCTATTCGCAACCTGCTCAACTTCTGATAGGATATGTGTAGATAGAAAAATTGTTTTATTCTGCTCTTTGCAAAGAAAGATAATAAGATCACGAATTTCCTTCATCCCTTGTGGATCCAATCCTGTTGTTGGTTCATCTAAAATTATTAGTTCAGGATCATGAAGTAATGCCTGTGCTATGCCTAATCTTTGTTTCATTCCATGAGAAAATGTTTTTACTTTACTTGCTTTTCGTTCTGTCAATCCAACTATTTCCAATATTTCCATAATTCTTTTTTGTTTTACTTCCCTACCCGAAATACGTCCTAATATTTCAAGGTTTTTATATGCACTTAAATAATTATAAAAATCAGGCTTTTCGATAATTGCGCCAACATCTTTCAATATTAATTTTCTTTCAGAGGTTAAAAGTTTGTCAAATATTTTTATTGTGCCGGAATTAGGTTTGACAAGAGTAAGCAGCATTCGAATGGTTGTACTTTTACCTGCACCATTCGGTCCCAGGAACCCGAAAACATCACCCCTCATTACATTTAATGAAAGTGTATTAACAGCTCGGGTTTCTTTAAAGTCTTTTACTAAATCCTTAATTTCAATTATTTTTTCTTCACTGACCATCAAATTTATTACTTGTAGAATTACACATATTATGGATTTTAAATTTACCTAATTGTTATTCAATGGTGATGAAAAAAATATTTAAAAAGTCAAGTTCGAATTGTGAATGACACATCATTTGATAGTAAATTATTTTTTCTTGGATTTCAAATCAAAATTAAAACTTCATAAGTTCTCAAATTATAAATTATTCTAAAATTGTTCAGTGACAAGTTCAACCCATCATAAATTATAGCAAATGCGCACTTTAAATAACCAAATTATTAAATTCATTAATACTAAACTAAGGAGAGTCGGATGCAAATTAACAGACTTTATACAAAAGAAGGACAAAACCCATTAGCATCCATAGAATTTAGTAAACGTATTTCTGAAATTAAAAACCCCAATGGCTCTGTTGTATTCCGGATGGAAGATGTAATGGTTCCTCAGCATTGGTCCCAGGTTGCGGTTGACATTATTGCACAAAAGTACTTTAGAAAAGCTGGTGTTCCTAAAATACTTAAAAGGGTTCATGAAGAAGGTGTTCCGGAATGGATTCAATCCTCTATCTCTGATGATGAAAAATTGAATGAGCTTCCTGAGGAAGACCGTTACACATCAGAGAACGATTCGCGTCAGGTATTCCATCGATTAGCTGGAAATTGGACATACTGGGGTTGGAAAGCTAATTACTTTGATTCCGAGAACGATGCACGAGCCTACTATGATGAAATTGTGTATATGCTTGCCAATCAGATTGCCGCGCCAAACAGCCCTCAATGGTTCAATACGGGTCTAAACTGGTCATACGGTATTTCAGGTCCGTCACAGGGACATTATTATGTTGATCATATAACCGGCGAATTAACACGTTCAACCGATGCATATACCCATCCCCAACCTCATGCTTGTTTTATCCAATCAATCAGCGATGATTTAGTAAACGAAGGTGGGATTATGGACCTATGGGTAAGAGAAGCAAGACTGTTTAAATATGGTTCCGGTACCGGTTCAAATTTTTCCGATATCAGAGGTGCAGATGAGCCATTAAGCGGCGGCGGTAAGTCTTCTGGTCTGATGTCATTCCTCAAAATTGGAGACCGTTCTGCCGGTGCAATTAAATCAGGCGGTACTACCAGAAGAGCAGCAAAAATGGTAACCATAGATTTGGATCATCCTGACATTGAAGAATACATTAATTGGAAAGTTACTGAGGAACAAAAAGTTGCTGCACTCGTTTCGGGTTCTCAAATTACAAGTCGTCATTTAAATGCAATTATGAAAGCTTGTTATGAAGAGCATCCTGAGAATGACAGATTTAATAAAAATAGAAATAAAAAATTAAAGCACGCAATAATCCAGGCACGTATGGCAATGATTCCCAATAATTATATTGATCGTGTTATTCATCTTGCTAAACTGGGATTCAAATCAATTGAGTTCCCTACCTATAATATAGATTGGAACTCTGATGCTTATTCTACTGTATCCGGACAGAATTCAAACAATTCAATACGGGTTACAAATGAATACATGAATGCTACAGTTGAAGATGGAAACTGGAATTTATATTGGCGTGTAGAAAAGACAAAAGCAAAAGAGGAAGGAAGAGAACCAAAGCCGTGCAAGACTATACCAGCCAGGGATCTATGGGATCAGATAGCATATTCAGCCTGGTCTTGTGCAGATCCCGGAATTCAATACCACAGCACAATTAATGAATGGCATACATGCCCCGAAAATGGTGAAATAAGAGCATCTAATCCTTGTAGTGAATATATGTTCCTCGATGATACTGCCTGTAATCTTGCATCACTTAATCTTGTAAAATTTTACGATAAGAAAAATCATGATTTTAATATTGAACAATATCGCCACGCTGCAAGGCTATGGACTTTAGTACTTGAGTTAAGTGTATTGATGGCTCAATTCCCAAGTAAAGAAATTGCTTTAAGAAGTTATGAGTTTAGAACCCTTGGTTTAGGATATGCAAACCTGGGATCTTTATTAATGTTACAAGGTATACCTTACGACAGCAAAGAAGCATTCGCGATTTGCGGTTCACTTGTGCCGCCGCCGTCGACGCCGTAGAGGGCCTTTCGACTAGATTTGCATCGTGTTTAGAGCCGCTACGATTGCCCGACGTTGAGCAAGACTTCACAATCGCATGAATTAGGTGAAAAATATGGTTATCGAAATGCACAAGTTACAGTAATCGCCCCAACAGGAACAATTGGGTTACTGATGGATTGTGATACAACGGGTGTTGAACCTGATTTTGCCTTAATTAAATTTAAAAAACTGGCAGGTGGTGGTTATTTTAAAATTATTAATCAATCTATTCCGCCGGCTCTTGAAATGTTGGGATATAATAAAGACCAGATACGCGGAATTGAAAAGTATGCAGCTGGACATGGCACATTCAACGGTTGTCCAAATATAAATCCGGATTCCCTAAAAGCTAAAGGTTTATCTGATGAAATGCTGGCAAAGATTGAGAAGGTACTTCCTTCAGCGTTCGAGATTGGATTTGCGTTCAATCATTTTATACTGGGAATGGATTTTATAGTAAAGAAGCTTGGAATTTCTAAAGAAAAAGCAAACTCCTTCGATTTTGATTTACTTCGTGAACTGGGATTTTCTAAAGAAGAGATTGCATCTGCTAATGATTATGTATGCGGTACTATGACTATTGAGGGTGCTCCACATTTAAAACTCGAACACTATCCTGTATTCGATTGCGCAAATAAATGCGGAAAAAAAGGTGTGCGTTTTATTCAACCTCTTGCTCATATTAAAATGATGGCAGCTGCTCAGCCTTTTATTTCAGGCGCTATTTCCAAAACTATAAATCTCCCAAACTTCTCATCAATTGATGATGTAAAAGATGCTTATATGCAGTCCTGGAAAATGGGAATTAAGGCAAATGCAATATACCGCGATGGTTCAAAATTATCTCAACCACTAAATTCTGTCAGTGATGAGGAAATAAATGTATTAATTGAGGATAAAGAGAAACATGATATTGTTAAGGTAGCAGAAAAAATTATTCATAGATATATTGCAAAAAGAAGAAGACTACCGGACCGGAGAACAGGTTATACACAGAAAGCAAAAATAAACGGTCAATCAGTTTATATAAGAACCGGAGAATATGATAACGGACAGATCGGTGAAATATTTATTGATATGCATCGCGAAGGTGCAGCTTTCAGAAGTCTGTTAAACTGTTTTGCGATCTCTATATCTCTCGGTTTACAACATGGGGTTCCGCTTGAAGAATTTGTTGATGCATTTGTATTTTCAAGATTTGAACCAAGCGGAATTGTAACCGGTAATGAAAAGATTAAAATGGCAACATCTGTTATCGATTACATTTTCAGAGAACTTGCTGTAACATATATGGGTAGATACGATCTGGCACATATAGAACCCGAAGAAGTTAAATCGAAAGCATCAGCCGGTATTGTAAAAAAATTAGCCGAGATTGAGCCCGATTTTGTTGACGAAGAAGTTATCAGTGAGAGACTGGTTGATTTAGATAAAAATAGAACCAAAAATTCATATAATTATGGTTTGGAAACAGCTAATATACAGAGTCAACAGCAAGTGGTAGCTCAAGAAAAACGTACAATGAGCACTCAAATTAAGCAAGCGCGACAAAGAGGATATACAGGTGATATCTGTCCGGAATGTCACAGTATGACGATGACAAGAAACGGTACTTGTCTAAAGTGTATTACTTGTGGATCAACAACAGGTTGCAGTTGATTTAGATATATAAATAGTTTGTTTAAAAAATTCTAAAAAGTACCAGCTGGTTCAATTCGTCTACCTTCCATAAATCTGCTATGATAATAGGTATGGGAAAGAGACGAAACCGTAACACCTTTCTTTGTACTCGCATGTGCAAATAAATTGTCCCCTATATAAATTCCAACATGGCCGGGACGAACATTTGCTTGTGTGTTGAAAAAAATGAGATCACCGAATTGTAAATCCTCTATATTCTTTATACTTCTACCCTGCTTATATTGGTCTCTTGCTGAACGATTTAGATCATATGAAAGAGTGTTTTTGAATACCGTTTGAGTAAATGCTGAACAATCAATTCCTTGTTTAGAATTTCCGCCATACTGATATGGAGTATTAAGAAATCTGATTATTTCCATCAACATCTTCTCTCTATTTGTCTCACCCTGACTTGCTGTGCTCTTACTATCGGCTTCACTCTCTTCATAAACTTTCATAATAGCTGAAATATCCACCTGATCATCAGTCGGCAGATCACCTGAGTCTTCTAGTTCATCTTTATTTGAAGAAAATCGTTCTGAAGAGTTATTAGGTTCTTTCTCAGAATCATCTCCTGCAGAGCCGTAACGGGTAGTGGAAGAAGTTGAACTACATCCATAGTAAATAAGAAAAAAAGATGCTATTGCCAGGAGATATGTAACACGGTTAACTAAACTCACAAATTAACCTAAGTATGTTCTTAAATTCTTACTCCTCGATGCATGCCGTAATCTTCTAATAGCTTTTTCTTTTATCTGTCTAACACGCTCCCTGGTTAGATTAAACTTTTCACCTATTTCTTCCAGAGTCAGGGAGTGTTCCTTATTTAAACCATAATATAACCTGATAACTTCTGTTTCTCTTTCGGATAAAGTAGAGAGAGCTCGTTCAATCTCTAACTTTAATGATTCTGAAATTAAAGTGTTATCAGGAGAAGGCTGATCTTCATTTTCCATAACATCAAGCAAACTGTTCTCTTCACCTTGAGCAAATGGTGCATCCATAGAAACATGTTTACCGGATATTCTTAAAGTATCAGCAACTTCAGATACATCCATTTCGAGTTCATCAGCTAGTTCAGATGCATTGGGTTCTCTCTCAAATTCCTGTTCGAGATTGCTGTACGCCTTTCCGATCTTGTTAAGTGCACCCACTCGATTCAGTGGTAAACGAACTATTCTTGATTGTTCAGCAAGTGCTTGTAGAATTGATTGTCTTATCCACCAGACTGCATAAGAAATAAATTTGAATCCCCGTGTTTCATCAAATCTTTTTGCTGCTTTTATCAGCCCGAGGTTTCCTTCATTTATTAAATCGCCCAAAGACAGACCTTGATTTTGATACTGTTTAGCAACACTAACCACAAAACGGAGATTTGCTTTTGTTAGCTTTTCAAGAGCTTTCGGTTCACCATTCTTAATACCTCTGGCAAGATTTATTTCCTCCTCAGGTGTTAGAAGCACGACCTTTCCAATCTCATGGAGGTACTTATCTAATGATTGACTCTCGCGGTTGGTGAACTGCTTAGTAATCTTCAAAAATTAACCTCAATATTACTATTCACTATAAATCGAATCAACTATCCCGACTATCGAAGCATCTACTGGCGCAAAGTCTACTGGTAATGGCAGTACAGCTTCAGAGGCCGTTATGTAATAAACAATTTCTCCTGGTCCAGCTCCTACAGTATCAACTGCAACAATAGGGTCATCAGTTTCTTTATAATCTGCATTAATTGGTTGAATAAACATCAATTTCATACTTTTTAGTGATGGATACTTTTTAGTTGACCAGACATTTCCTATTACTTTGCCTAAAAACAATTTCTATTCCATTGATATATTATTGTAAATAATTTTAAATTCTTCATAATCGACCACAGTTCAAACAAGTCGTAAGCTCAACAATTATATTAAACACATTTGAAGGTAAATCTTACTTCTCTGTATTCTACTATGTAATTTGTTAGGCACCAACATCCAGTTTATCAACAATAGCCATAATAACTGCATCCACCGGTTTATCCTGAGTAAAATGCGTTTGTCTTGAAGAGCTGCCTGTTGCTACCAAAACAATTTCACCTTCTCCGGCACCAACGCTATCAACTGCGATAACAAAATCATTTTTCTCTTTTAATTGCAAATCCATCTTTTTTACGATTAAAAATTTTGCTCCAACAAGTTTTTCATCTTTTTTTGTTGACCATACCGTTCCAATAACTTTTCCTAAAAACAATTTTACCTCTTAAAAATTAGCGAAAACAAAAATTCGAATTAGTTCACCATAATTATTTTCTTAAACTATTTACTATTTTGATATATTTTTAAATGTGAAAGATAAAACATAATGTGATGAATTTACAAGTTGGGATCTCTCAATTAAAATTTGTCAGACAATTAAAAAGCTATCGCCATTTAAATTATTTTCTACGTCGAAGTAATCGGCCACTGTTTTTCCGACATCAGAAAAGGTTTTTCTTATACCAAGATCTTTTCCTTCCGCATTTTTAGAATAAAATAATAATGGTACATATTCTCTGCTATGGTCGGTGCTTTCAGTTGTAGGATCATTTCCATGGTCGGCGGTTATTATTAATCTATCTGATTCATGTAAGCTATTTAACATATCGGGAATGAAATTATCGAACTCAACCAAATTTTCGGCAAATCCCACAGGATCATTTCTGTGTCCGTAGTAAACATCAAAGTCAACCAAATTTGCGAAAATAAAACTGTGTTCATTATTTAATGAATATTGAAGAAGTTTTTCGCACCCTTCCTTATTACTTTTGGTCTTTTCGCTAAACTTTACTCCCCTGAAATTAAACAGATCGTTTATTTTACCGATAGCTACAGTATCAATTTGGTTATCGTTCAATATATCAAGGATTGTACTTCCGGGTGGATAAATTGAGAAATCTTTTCTGTTAGTTGTTCGTTTAAAGCTACCAGATTTTCCAATGAATGGTCGTGCTATAACTCTTCCTACAATTTGCGGATATTTGCAAACCTCATTTCTGGTTATTGAACATATTTCGTAGAGCTTATCTAATGGAATAACTTGTTCATGAGCCGCAATCTGGAAAACTGAATCAGCAGAGGTATAAACTATAGGATAACCGGTCGATAAGTGTTCCTCACCCAATTCCATTATAATATCTGTACCTGATGCTGGCTTATTACCCAAATAACCTTTACATCCAGTCTTAGATAAGAATTCATTCATCATATCTTCCGGAAAGCCGTTCGGATAATATGAAAAATCAACATCCACATATAATCCGGCGATCTCCCAGTGTCCGGTTGTGGAGTCTTTTCCTTTTGAAATTTCCTTCATTTTACCGAATGAAGCTAAGGGATGAGATTGACTTTTTACGCCTTTAATTTGTTTAATATTTCCCAATCCCATTTTCTGTAGATTTGGTAGTTTGAGACCTCCCACTACATTTGCAAGATTGCATAGAGTATCACTACCGGAATCACCATAATTTGCAGCATCGGGTAATTCGCCAATACCTACTCCGTCTAATATTATTACAAAAAAATTATTCATGAAGGTTTAAATGAGGATTAGCGGCATTAAAGAATTCTGCTAATTAATATTCTGAACTGAATTACCACCCTTTTCAATGGCTTTTTGTAATGCATAATTCGCTTTTTCGATAATAGCATTAACATCAACATTTTTCGTTGCTGAAGCAATACCAATTGATATTGTGTAAGTAGATTGCTTGGACATAACCAGAACCGGTTTCCTGGCAACTTTAACGCGGAGCTTTTCTGCCCAGACAAAAGCTTTTTTTGAATCGGAATTAAAGAAATAAACTGCAAAAAGCTTTTTATCCAACCTTCCAAATAAATTCAATGGTGTCATTTCGCTTGAAATTGTTTCTGCAACTGCAGCTAACACTTTGGGTAACGGATCACCTTCAAACAATGAATCCTGTTCAAGAAAATCATCAATCCCAATTAAGGCAAGAGACCCGACTACTTTTAGTTCCCGGGCTTTTATTAAATCTGATTTCAGTCTTTCCTTAAATGAATTTTTATTTAATGCCCTGGATTCTACATCAATTGATGTTAGGCTTTCCAATAATTTTCTTGTACTAAAAGAATAAATTATATAGGAAAAAATATTTAAGGCATTTTTCAGAAACCGAACATCCTGATTATTGAAGGCACTCTTCTTAAGATTTTCAAAACAAATTATACCATAAATTTGCTTATTATAAATTAACGGGAGTGCTAAGAACGATCCATCAAAACTATGATCTTCAGTTTGAGAAAATCTAATAAAGGATCCGGATGAAGTATCTTCTATGTTAACCGGTAACCCCGTTTTAATAGATTTACCCACTAAAGTGGATCTCAGATCCACTTCTAAATTTTCACCAACATATTTGAGGGAAGTGTTGTTTATTACTCTTTTAGTTATAAAATTTTTAACAACCGGATCATAATAAACAAAGACGTAAGCATCCCATTTAACCAATGATTCGACTGCTGTATCCAACAGATGAAATAATTCCTTTTCATCATCGAAATTGTTTTCCGGACTAATAAATTTCATAATACCCTTCAAGCGGTTCTTTGAAAGGGTATCAGAATGTTTTTCTTCGAAAATAGCTATTATCATTGTAATAACACGCACGAATCGTCCAAGTGCGTAAATTGTCTCTATTCCAAATGCATCACCAACTTTTGAATCCACAGCAACAATTGCTATCAAAGTTTTATCATAAAACAATGGAACACCGACAAAACTTCTAATCCCCTGTGCTGAAGAATAATAACGGATAACATCGGATTCGGCTGCAGGAGAGATATCGTTTAATAATTCTGGCTCACCAGCCTCAACAATTTTACTCAAAATGTCATCTTCTATATCAAATTTTCTTCTGCTGATGTCCGATGAGTTTGAGACAAATTTTTCAACAGTTAGTTTATCTTTAACTTTACTGTACCAGAAAAAAATTGCTGTATGGGCATCGTATGCTTCCTTCATAACTGTAAGCATTTTTTCAAGTACAAATGCAAATTGTTCATCGTGCCCAACTCCTTTAGGAAGTTGTTCAAGTGCAATTTCTTCAAATTTTTCCTTCAGATCAGCTGGTTTAAGTGCTGAACCATTATAAGCAAAATCCGGTGAGTAAGTTTTATCTGTAGCTACATTTACATTTTTGGTCTTTGAAATAATTTTAAAAGATTCTTCAATTTCAGTAGATGAGGAAGTTAATTTATCAAGATCGTCCCCTTCCTCTTCACTTATAGAATAACCTCCCTGAAACCGTACAGAATCACGAAGAAAAATGATGAATGCAACATAAATTATAATCAGAATTATAATAATAACTCTAATTAATAGATCATCGGTAATGAAAAGAATTCCAGCCAGGACAGGCACTAATAGAAAAATTAATATTCGCTTTCTCTGTCTGCGATCCATCAAATTTTTAAATAGAAATGATTAAGCTTAAGTATATATAATAATTTTCTAATGATTATATCAATCATTCAAAAATAACTGATTGTTATTTCAAATAAAACAAATCTGAAAAGCGTTTGAGAACCTGCTTCTTTCCTTTTCCTTTCTTAGCTGAATAGAAAAAAAGAGTTTTATTTAGAATAAGTTCCGGAAAGATGTGTTTTAAATTCATTTCCGAGTGTTTGTAATCAGATTGTTTCAGTTTATCTGCTTTGCTAAGCATTACTATGTATGGAATTTTGGCAAAATTCAAAAACTCATTTAATTTTATATCTAATGCAGTAGGTGCATGTCTGCTGTCAATTAAATGAATTGCTAACTTAATATTATCTGATTTTAATATAAAATCTAAGATAAGCTTTGCCCATTTTTCTCTTTCCATTTTACTTGTTTTAGAATAACCATAACCCGGAAGATCTACAAGGTAAAACACTTCATCAATGTTATAATAATTGATCGAGCGTGTTTTACCAGGTGTTGAGCTGATTCGTGCTAAATCTTTCCTGTTAAATAATGAATTGATGCAAGAAGATTTTCCCACATTTGATCTTCCACAAAAAATAACTTCAGGCAGGTTATTTTGGGGTAAGTCGCTGGTGCGAAAGACAGATCTTTCAAAAAATATATTATCGAACATAATAAAAAAGAGTAACCGAAAATTCGGTTACTCTCTAATAAGATTAAATGTATTGTTAAATTACTACTTCTTTTCTGCAGAAGATTCTTCAATTATCTGAGCTTCTTCCATAACTTCTTGTTCTTTTGCTTCTTTCTCTTTCTTCTTTTTCTCTTTAGCTTTTATTTCTTTTTCTTCTTTTTTCTCCTCTGCTTTAGCAGTGATTATGTCATTGTAATCAACCAATTCAATAACTGCCATAGACGCAGCATCCCCAAATCTGTTTCCAAGCTTTATAACCCTTGTGTATCCACCGGGTCTGTCACCAACTTTGGGAATAATATCATTAAATAGTTCTTTGACAACTTCCTTGTCTTTAATAACATCTATCACTTGCTTTTGGGAATGAAGATCACCTTTACGAGCTTTTGTGATTATTTTTTCAACAAATCCACGGGTTTCTTTGGCTTTTGCCAGGGTTGTTTTAATTCGTTTATGCTTTAATAATGAAGTAGCTAAAGCTATTAATGTTGCTTTCCTATGACTTGATGTTCTTCCTAGTTTTCTTCCTTTAACACGATGTTTCATTTAGAATCCTTCAGCAATAATTATTTTGTTTCAGCTTCTTTGTTTATATATTTATCCACATCCATTCCAAACTCCAAACCCATTACTTCAACAATATCCATAAGTTCAGCAAGAGATTTACGTCCGAAATTCCTAAACTTCAACATTTCAGCTTCATCTTTACGTACAAGATCACCAAGAATATGTATATTTGCAGCTTTCAAGCAATTATGAGATCTTACACTTAATTCCAACTCTTCAACATTCGTAAGAAGCATTTTTCTTATCCTGTCTGCTTCAGTATCTTTTACACTTACATGTTGTTCTTCTTCCTGTTCAATATCAAAATTGATAAATAGTTGAACATGATCTCTTAAAATCTTAGCGGCTTGAGTTAATGCATCGTCAGGTGTAAGCGAACCATCCGTTGTAATTTCAAGAGTGAGTTCTTCAAAATCATTTTTATCACCAATTCTTACATTTTCTACCGAATACTTAACATTTTTAATTGGAGTAAAAATAGAATCAATAGGAATCATGCCTAAAGTCTGATCGGGTACAACATTTTCATTTGATGGAACATATCCAGTTCCTCTACCAACATTAATTTCTACATCAAATTTTGCACTTTTATTTAATGTAGCAATGTGAAGTTCGGGGTTTAACACTTCAATCTCATTACTTGCTTTTTGAATATCTGCGGCAGTCCAATCACCCTCACCATCAAATGAAATTACAATTTTGTCAGGTTTTTTTGATAGAAGTTTTAATCTAACCTGTTTGAGGTTGAGAATTATTTCTGTAACATCCTCAATAACACCTTCAATAGAAGTAAATTCATGTAATATGCCGCTGAATTTTACAGATGTTATTGAAGAACCGGGTAACGAAGACACTAAAACACGGCGGATTGAGTTGCCTAGTGTTACACCATATCCTCTTTCAAGCGGTTGTAGAGAAAATTTACCGAAAGTATTTGTATACGTAGCCTCATCAAGTATTACAGTATCAGGCATCCTTAAATGTGATATGCTCATTAAATCATCCTCAATTATTTATCTTAAAAAATTTTATTTAGAGTAAAGTTCTATTACTAACTGTTCATTTGCATTTAACGGAACATCTTCTCTCTCGGGTATTTGAACGTATGTTCCGGTTAAATTGGCTTTATCGATTGTTAACCATGAGTATGGTGTGTCTTTTACTCTTTTCAACGAATTATGTATTGCATCTAACTTCTTACTTTTGTCTCTAACTTTAATAATATCACCAGCCGCTAGTAAATACGAAGGAATATCAACCGGTCGTTCGTTTATTAAAAAATGTCTGTGCAAAATCAGTTGTCTTGCCTGTTTTCGGGAAGCTGCAAGACCAAGCCTGTAAACAATATTATCGAATCGGCTTTCAAGTAATTTAACAAGATTCTCTCCTGTTATTCCCTTTTGCTTATTTGCTTTTTTGAAATAATTTCTGAACTGGCTTTCCAGAAGACCATAGATTCTTTTTATTTTTTGTTTCTCCCGCAACTGGACACCATATTCAGAAACTTTTGAACGTCTACGTTGTCCATGCTCACCTGGAGGATAATTCCTTGATTCAATAGGACATTTCTCTGTATAGCATTTTTGTCCTTTTAAGAACAATTTTTGTCTTTCTCTTCTACATAATTTACATACAGAATCAATATATCTTGCCATTAAATAAATCTCCGATTAATATTAAACTCTTCTTCTTTTCGGTGGTCTACAACCGTTATGTGGTAACGGTGTAACATCTTTTATTGAATTTATTTCTAAACCTGCAGTATGTAATGCTCTTATAGCAGCTTCTCTTCCAGAACCAGGTCCTTTAACAAATACTTCAACTTTTCTTAATCCTAAGGCGTATGCTTCTTTTGCCGCAGCTTCAGCTGAAACCTGTGCTGCAAATGGAGTGTTTTTTCTTGAACCTTTGAATCCATTTTTCCCAGCAGAAGACCACGATATTGTATTGCCGTATATATCAGTTAATGTAACAATAACATTATTAAACGTAGCTTTAATATGTGCAATACCGTTTGCGTCAACTTGAGTCCTTTTCTTACCTCTTTTTAATCCTTTAGCCAATTATTAACCTCCAATCAAACAAAAAAATATTACTTCTTAAGCGGTGTTTTTTTCTTACCTGCTACCGTTTTCCTTCTTCCTTTTCTTCCACGTGCGTTCGTTTTTGTTCTCTGTCCTCTAACAGGTAAACCTTTACGATGTCTAATACCTCTGTAAGTTCCTATATCCATTAACCTTTTAATATTCTGCTGAACTTCAGAACGAAGAGAACCTTCAACTTTATAATCTGCTGTAATTACTGCTCTTATTGCACCAACATCTTCTTCGGTAAGATCAGCTACTTTCTTATTATAATCAATTTTTGCTTTTTGCAGTATTTCTGCTGAAATAGCCGGACCAATACCATAGATATATTGCAATCCAAATAAAGCTGTTTTGTTTTTTGGTAAATCTACACCTGATATACGAGCCAATTAAATTCTCCTTTTATTATTAGCCTTGACGCTGCTTATGTTTAGGATTTTTACAAATCACTCTAACAACGCCTTTACGTTTAACTATTTTGCAGTGTTCACACATTTTTTTAACAGATGTTCTTACTTTCATGATAATTCCATTACTTATATCTGTAGGTAATTCTACCCTTTGTTAAATCATATGGAGAAAGTTCAACAGAAACTTTATCTCCAACTAAAATCTTAATAAAGTGCATTCTCATTTTGCCAGAAATATGTGCTAATATTTCGTGATTGTTCTCCAATTTTACTTTAAAAGTAGCATTGGGCAATGTTTCAGAAACTACTCCGTCTATTTTTATAGGTCCTTGTTTTGCCATTAGCAAACTGTTAATATTTCAGGTAAATCTCCGTTAACTAAAATTGTATGTTCATAATGTGCTGAAGGAGATCCATCAGTTGTTATTACTGTCCAACCGTCTGAACCTGTTACAACAGCATAACCACCTGCGTTTACCATAGGTTCAATTGCAAGTGTCATTCCGTTCTTAATAGTTATTCCTGTTCCATTCATTCCAAAATTCGGAATAGAAGGTTCTTCATGTAAATACTTTCCAACACCATGTCCACACAGATCTCGAACGACCGAGAAACCATTGTCTTCAACATACTTTTGTACCGATGCAGAAATATCATGAATTTTATTTCCTGCTTTTGCCTGTTCTATACCTTTATAAAGCGATTTTTCCGTAACCTCAAGAAGATTCTTCTTTTCTTCCGAAACAGCACCCACAGGAACAGTTATTGCAGCATCTCCATAGTAATTATTTTTAAGAACACCCACATCCAGAGATACAATCTCTCCTTCTTTTAAAATCCTGCCATTAGGAATACCGTGTACAACCTGTGCATCTACCGAAATACATACCGATTTTGGAAAACCGGGAGCACCGCCCTGCGAGTAACCTTTAAATGCGGGGATTGCATTATTACTAGCAATATAATCTTCTGCAATCTCATCCAATTCCAAAGTAGCAATACCAGGTGCTATTTTACGTTTCATCAATTGTAGGGTTTCAGCAACTATTCTACAACTCTCACGTATGAGATCAATCTCATTTTTTGTTTTAATAAATATCACTAAAGTTACTACCTGCGTGCACGGAGCTTACCTGATTTCATAAATCCATCATAATGCCGCATTAACAAGTGAGACTCAATCTGCTGTAAGGTATCCAAAGCAACACCTACAAGTATTAGTAAACTGGTCCCTCCAAAAAAACTTGCGAACTGGCCAGACACTCCCATTCCGGAAACAAATGCCGGAAGTATTGCAACAATTGCAAGAAAAATAGAGCCTGGTAAAGTAATTTTTGTTAAAATATTATCAATGAACTCTGAAGTCTGTTTTCCGGGTCGTATACCAGGTATAAATCCCCCCTGCTTTTTCATATTATCTGCTACATCTTTTGGATTAAAAGCAATTGCAGTATAAAAATAAGTAAAGAACACAATCATCAATGCATATATAGCTGAGTATACAGGTGATGTATACACAAAATAGCTGGATAATGTTTGAAGAAAATCATTATCCGGAAAAAACGAAAGCACCGTATTCGGTATAAACATAATCGCCTGTGCAAAAATTATCGGCATAACACCCGCAGTATTAACCCGAAGTGGAATATACTGCGTAACACCGCCATAAACTTTTCTGCCAACAACTCTCTTTGCATACTGAACCGGAATTCTCCGTGTACCTTGTGTCACAAGTACAACCCCGGCAATAATAAAAAACATAAATACAAGAATAATTATCTCTACAATAATAGAACGCTGATCGGCATTTATCAATCTTAATTCATCTAATATTGCATATGGTAAAACAGCAACAATTCCAATAAATATTATCAAAGAAATACCGTTTCCAATCCCTCGATCTGTTATCTGTTCACCCATCCACATCATGAATATTGTTCCTGCCGTGAGAATAATTACAGTTGTAAGCACCCAGCCAATTCCGCTAACAGCTTCAGGTACAATTGGTAAGCCCTTAACTTCAAGGTTTAATAATCTTACTGTCACTCCCCAAGCCTGTAATGCTGAAATCAGAACTGTTCCATACCTGGTAAGCTGAGTTATCTTCTTCCTGCCTTCTTCACCTTCCTGCTGTAATTTTTGGAAGTAAGGAATTACCGCACCGCCCAACTGAAGAATAATTGATGCAGATATATAAGGCATAATACCTAAAGCAAAAATTGCTGCGTTAGAAAAGGCACCACCGACAAATAAATCGTAAAGACCAAACAGGTTATCAGAAGTTGTATTCTTCATACTTTCAGTAAGAAGTGTGGCATCAACTCCCGGAAGTGTAATATGAGCACCCAGCCTTACAATAAATAGTAACGCCAATGTATAAAAGATTCTCTGGCGAAGCTCGTGGATTTTAAAAATATTTCTAAACGTATCAGTTATCTTTGACATTGAGTACCGTATTAAATCCTTTTAATCGAACCGCCGACAGCTTCGATCTTTTCCTTTGCTTTAATACTAAAAGCATCAACTTCCAAATTTAGTTTTGCCTTAAGTTCACCTTTACCTAAAACTTTAATAGGTTTCTTTAAACTTTTTATTAGACCTAATTTTTTCAAGGAACTTGCGTTTAATGTCATTTCTATTTTTTCCTTATCTGCAATTCGTTGTAAAGAATTAACATTTACAACCTGGTAATAAACTTTAAATATATTGGTAAAACCAAACTTCGGAACACGCCTCTGAAGGGGCATCTGTCCGCCTTCAAACCATGCTTTTTTGTTCGCACCTGATCTGGACATTTGTCCGTTCATTCCTCTTGTAGATGTGCCACCTCTGCCCGAACCTTCACCTCTGCCAATCCGCTTTCTTTTTCTTCTGGAACCATCTACATATTTTAAATTGCTAAGTCTATCCATTTTAACCTGTACTAATCTGTTAGTTCTTCAATTCTTACTAAATGTGAAACTTTATTAATCATACCCCGAATTTGCGGAGTATCGTTGTGAATTTTTTCGTATTTGGGTCTTCCTAACCCAAGCGCTATAATAGTTCTTTTCTGATCTTTTGGTCTATCTATCACGCTTCTTGTTTGTATGATTTTAATCTTAGACATAAACTCCTCAATTACGAATTAAAAATTTCCTGGATTGTTAGTCCTCTTTTTTCAGACATTTTCTTTGCATCAATCTGATTAACCAAACCATTTAATGTTGCTTTAACCTGATTATGAGGATTACTTGAACCAAGAGATTTTGTAAGAATATCTTTTACTCCCGCAGCTTCCAAAACAGCACGCACACCACCACCAGCAATAACACCAGTACCAGGTGAAGCCGGTTTCAGAAGTACACGACCAGCACCATACTTACCGATAATTTTGTGTGCAAGCGTTCCTTTAATAAGCGGAACATCAACCAAATTCTTTTTAGCATCATCAACACCTTTTGAGATTGCATCGGTTACTTCGTTTGCTTTTCCCAAGCCAACACCCACTGATCCATTGCCATTACCAACCACCACAATAGCATTAAAACTAAATCTGCGACCACCTTTAACAACCTTTGCAACCCTATTAATATGAACAACTTTCTCTTTTAAACCATCGTTATCAGTTCTCTTATTTGTTTTCAATTAATTCTCCGATGCTAATTTTTTATTCAATTCAATACTCTTTCGCTGCCGGGAGAGGATTCGAACCTCTACAGACGCCTCCAAAGGGCGTAGTCCTACCATTAGACGACCCGGCAATCTGATAAAATTCATTAAAATTTTAATCCTCCCTCACGGGCACCATCTGCAACGGCCTTAACACGTCCGTGATAACGGTAACCACTTCTGTCGAATACAACACTTCCAATATTTTTCTCCAATGCTTTTTTTGCAATTAAAGATCCGACAATTTTACTTCTATCTACTTTACTTTTTGCATTCTTCAAATCAGCCTGAATTTCTTTTGAATGAGTTGAAGCATTTGTTAATGTTGTACCATTTGAATCGTTTATAAGTTGTGTATATATGTGATTCAGACTTCGGTAAACACATAGTCTGGGTTTAACAGCAGTGCCAATTACTTTCTTTCTAATTCCGATCTTAGATCTTTGACGTCTGGTAAAATTCCTTTTCATATTTTTGCTAACTAATTAACATTATTATTTATTTACTTGCCGTTTTACCAGCTTTTCTCCGTATATACTCATCCGAATATTTGATTCCTTTTCCCTTATAGGGTTCCGGTTCTCTAAATGATCTTATTTTAGCTGCTACCTGCCCGACTAACTGTTTATCAATACCAGTAACTATAATCTGTGTTTGAGTCGGTGTTTCAATCGTAACACCCTCAGGTGGTATAAAATAAATCGGATGAGAATATCCAAGGTTCAATAATAGATTTTTCCCTTTTAGTTCTGCACGGTATCCAACGCCAACAATATCCAAAGTTTTCTTATAAGATGCATCAACACCTGTGACCATATTTTGAATCAATGCTCTGGTTAAACCATGTAGTGATTTATTTTCTTTGGTATCATCCGGCCTGGATACTACCACTTCATTATCTTTTACTGCAATAGAAATATTAGCATGGATATGCTGCTGCAGTTCACCTTTTGGACCTTTAACATTTACAAAGTTTTCCTTTTGAGAAACAGTAACTCCTTTTGGTACTTCTATTGGTTTCTTACCTACTCTTGACAAACTAATTCTCCATTAAATAATTTACCATATATAACATACGACTTCACCACCGGTTATTTGTTTTCTGGCTTCTTTATCTGTTAATAATCCATTTGATGTTGAAATTACGGCGGTACCCAAGCCATTAAGTACTCTTGGTAACTGGTCTGATTTAGCATAAATTCTCAAACCAGGTTTACTTATTCTCTTTAAACCATTAATTGCAGGATTGCCGTCAACATACTTTAAAAGAACAGTAATTAAATTCTGTTTATTGTCTTCATCAACTTTATAGTCATATATATATCCACTTTTTTTCAATATTTCAGCAAGTTTAACTTTCATTATTGAAGCTGGAATTTCTACCCTAATTTTTTGAGCCCTGGATGCATTTCTAATTCTTGTTAAAAAATCTGCTATGGGATCTGTTACCTGCATAAGTTATCTCCTTTTACCAACTTGCTTTCTTTAATCCTGGAATTTCACCTTTTAATGCCATTTCACGCAAAACTAATCTTGACACACCAAACTTACGATAATAACCACGTGTACGACCAGTAAAAATGCAGCGATTTTTTAATCTCACTGGAGAAGAATTTCTTGGCAGCTTTTGAAGACCTTCGTAATCGCCGCTAGCTTTTAACTGTTCTCTTTTTGCTTTATATTTTTCATAAAGCAATTGTCTTTTTTCCTCTCTTGCAATTAGACTTTTTCGCGCCATCAAATCTCCTGTTTAAGCAGTTTTAAGTTCTTTTTTAGCAAACGGAACACCAAATGCCTTTAATAATTCAAACGAATCGTTATCTGTTTTTGCAGTGGTAACAAAAGTGATGTCCATTCCCAATATTCTGTTAATTTTATCTATGTCTATTTCAGGAAATATAATCTGTTCCTTAATACCAATCGTATAATTTCCACGTCCATCAAACGACTTATCAGATAATCCTCTAA
>JARRKK010000009.1:0-6850 GCA_037388105.1 Ignavibacteriaceae bacterium
GGTGGATTTCAATCTGCCCGGATTAAATTGAAGCTTGATTTGAAAATCTTCAAACAAAAATATCTTTATTTTTACTCTGCTTAATCTTTTGTATTCTTCAGCAAGTTCTTTCCAATTATCTAGCTGAATCTTTAGTAATTGCTCTGTTGCTCTACTATAGTGTTTCTTTTCAAGATAGGCTAGAACTTTTTCGTTTTTAGATAGTATATGATCTATCAATTATGGTTGTTTATTAATATTGTTTCACAAATTTATAATTGTTCTTTTTTTGTCTTGCCTTTATTTCCGCTGTACGAATACTATCTTTATAATAGTCATTTGCGTTTTGCTGTTCAATGCTGAGATTCGAATCTGTGTTACCATCCCACCTTCTGCAAAGGTAAATAGGTTCATATATTCTTCCAATTTTATAATCTCTTAATATTGCCAGAGCTACGGCATAGTCTTCACCATAACTAACATTTGGAAAATTTATTTCTCTTATTACGGGAGTATAAAATGCACGTGGTGCTCCCAAACCATTTATTCTCAATGCATTATTATGTCCGTTTACATCACTCCATTCCGCATGATCAATTATACCGGGTGGAATTTCTTTCTTATCGAAATCTGTTAGTCTGTAGCTTCCGATAATCATCGCACATTTGTTTTGATAAAATTTATTTACAATATTTTGAAGAGTGTGTTCATTCAAATAGAGATCATCACTATCTAACTGTACAGCAAACTTTCCACACTGTGAATTGTGAATTGCTTCATTCCAGCATCCTCCTATTCCTAAATCTGTTCTTGGGGGAATGATATGTATAATATTTTTTCCCTTTTTTGATAAGTCTCTGATTATTTGAGTGGTCGAGTCGCTTGAGTGGTTATCTACAATAATCACATTGAAGGAAAAGTTAGTATGCTGCTTTAGAGCTGATTGCAATGCATCTTTTATTGTCTTCTCTCTATTCCGAACAGGTATAATTACGGATGCCTCATATTCGAATTCTTTCGATCCTAGATCTGTCAATTTATCTATTGGCGCTAGATAAGCCCCGATTTGTTCTAGATGAAAAGTAAAAGCCTCCTCCATTTCAATCTGCACATCACGATTTTGTGGATCAACATAATCAAAAAGCATTTCACCTGATTTTCTAATATCATTCATTCTTGCTGTATAGAGATATTCCGGGATCCGAAAAACTGAAAAATTTTCTGACACGGATAATCGCAAACTGTATAAGCCTGCAAAGTTATAGTTATTATTTCGCTCATAGAATTTCTTGATAGAATCTTTTTTGAAAACCACAATTGGGCCGAAATCAAAATTGTCTCTGATGCTTCCAATTTGATAATTGATTGTTGGATGTTTGATAGTTTTGTTATCCGATAATTCGTAATAGTCCGAATAGACCAACCCGGCTGCATTACTTTCTGCAATGTCTATAAATTTATATATAGAATCTTCATCTATCCTAATTTCTACATCACCATTTAGTAAAAGAATATATTTCGTATCACTATCAGCATAAATTTTTCTAAAAACATTACTGTTATAAATTGAATTAAAATGAAGGGAATGATAATCATGAAAATATTCCGTGGCTGATATAGTTGAGACTATAATAGTGTCTTTTATAAATTTAACAAACCTGAACTGATCAGCATTTTGTTTTGCTATTTTACTATTTGAACAAAAAATAAAGGTTGTTATTAATCCATCCATTAGCTGCTGCTATGGTTAATTATTCGTAAATAAATATCTACAAGTCCATTTATCAGTTTATCAAAATCAAAATGTTTTATCGCCCTTTTTCGTGCCTCTTCCCCATATGCTTTTCTCTTATCCGGAGATTGAATTAACAATTCAATTTTATTCTTTAAATCCTCCGAATCCTTATTTTCAAACAAATGCCCAGTTTTGCCATCCACCGCTATATCAAGTATCCCATCAGAATTAGAACAAACTGATGGCTTACCCATTGCCATTGCCTCTACCAATGCCACGCCGAATGCTTCCGAACGTGACGGCATAATAAATATATCCATAGCTGCAATTACCTCTGGGATATCATCTCTAAAGCCGGTAAATATGATATTTTGTAGTGAAATATCACTGGCTAGTTTTTTAATATGTGATTCATATGAGCTTTCTCCTCTGCTTGCTTCTCCCACAATGATAAATCTCAAATTTGAATGCTTTTCATTTAATTTTTTTGCTGAGGTAATAAATTCTTCATGACCCTTGCCTGAACTAAACCTGGCCACCATTCCAATTAATAAATCACTCTTTTTTATATTAAATTCCTGTCGTACTATATTTCCATTATACTTAGCAGGATCAAACTTATTGCAATCAACGCCATTGTAATGTAGAATAATCTTATCTTTATCTAACGTCGTTGTTTCAAGAAGATTTTGCTTAATAACATTGCTTATGGCAATAGCATAATTTACCCTTCTATAAAGCCAGCTATGTATTTTGTCCTTTTTAATTATAAAGGAACCTGTATGTTTCGTAAGTAATAGTGGTGTCCTGTTTCTTATAAACTTTAATGCAGGTACCAGTAACCACAGGTCTTTAGATGCATGTGTATGAATTAAATTGTATTTACCATTCTTAATTATCGACGCTGCTCTGATGGTTGTAAACGGATGAAAGTAACCAGGTGCTTTAACAGGATAGATTATCATGCCAAAATTATTTGCCTCGATATGAATCCTACTTTCCGCCGTACAAATTAATTCAACCGTTATGCCCTTATCTAAAAGCGCCTTGATTGTATTAATAGTAACCATCTCCAATCCGCCCCAACTTTTAGATAAACAGGAAAAAAGAATTTTCATTTTGATCAGTAGATTTTTTTAATTTTTGCGTTAGAGAAATAATGGAGCAGAATTTCATCAAATTTATATCCTGTCTCTGCCATAACAGCACTACCTATTTGACATAACCCCACACCATGACCCCATCCAGCCCCATATAAAATGAACTTCTCGGGTATATCCGAACCATTAAATAGCTTATCAACCACAAATGCTGAACTATACAAATGTGTCGGAGAAAGTAACCTTCTGATTTCCAATTCTTTACCAATGGTGAGAGTCTTTTTACTTCCGACAATTTTTAATTTTATTAATCGAGCCGACTGCCCTCGTTCAACCGGAATCAAATTGATAATATCACCGAAATCAAAACCACTCTTCTCCTTAATTATAGAAGATAATTCTCTCTGGCTGTATTCCAATTCCCACCGAAAAAAATCTCTTGTCTCTTGATCAAAATCTACAAGTATTTGCGAGAGGATTATTTCATCTTCCGTATTACAATAAGATGGCGGATTACTCTGTATCCATTTACGTGCATTGAGTTCACTAGTTAAGTCAAGATTAAAGTCGTCCGGCATATGTTTGTAATCCACAACTGAAGTGAGATAAGGCAGATCAACCGGTGCCCAAACATTTTTAAAATCCTCCGTTATACCTCCACATGACTTTGAATATCTTGTATCACAGATATTGTCATCATTCATTAAAACGACTCCTCTTGTTTCAGAGACTGCCTGTCTTGCTATTTCTGTATTGATTTTTGTAATACCCTGAAATCTCTGACAATGATCATCACCACAAACATCGAACTTTTTATGTTGCTCTCTGTCATACCAACGAATATGTTCATCATCTAATTTACTTGCAGTGGTCCCTTGATCAATGTCATCTCTAAATATTGAATTACTCAACTGTGCTAACACCCAGCTCCTGGAAACAACCGCATGTGCTTTTAGTGATTGAAGAGAACATTTAGCACTCATTTCGGATGAAATGACTGATGTGAGGTAGTCTTCTACCGGCAATCTGTTAATTGCTATTATCTTGTCATTATCTCTATTTAGTTTTAAAGAATGATTGAATTGTTGTGTTTCCTCTCTCTTCCAGTGAAAATCCACACCGATTGTAACGTCCCGTATTAAAAACGAATCGGAATAAGGATCCTCAGGTTCAAATATAATTTCATCAAAAAGTTCCTTTTGGAATTTATTTCCGCTAATTACAATATTATCGTTTTTTACTTCCGCAATAAACATCCCGCTTAAAGCGTTCTTTATTTCAACTACTTTAAAGTTACCATACAGTTCGAATCCTATTTTCTTATTAGTTAATATTCCAACTGTGATAACTGGTTCTTCAGTAAATATCACTAATAGTATAGATTAAAAAATGATTAAGAAATTTATATTATCATTCTGAATTAGCTATTTAATATACACAATCAAGTTGTTTTATGTTTTAAGCGATGTTCCACAATGGAATCTTTATGCGATTCTGATTAACTTCATAACGAATATATCTATCTTATAATCATCATCGATCCATGAAAGAATTTAAAAGTGAAAAGGTTTCAATAATTGGATTTCCAATGGACCTGGGTGCGGACAGGAGAGGTGTTGACATGGGTCCATCAGCTCTGAGAATTGCCGGATTGCAAACCAAACTTGAAAATCTTGGCTACGATGTGAATGATACAGGAGATATTAATATTGAAATTATGGAAAGACAAAAGATTCAAAATCTAAAACTTAAATACCTTGATGAAATTCTGAAAACATCAAAACTACTTGCTTCCAGGGTAGAAAAAGTTCTTGATAAAGGCGAATTTCCATTATGCATTGGCGGTGACCATTCTATGGCTCTTGGTACCATAGCGGGAATTTCATCCTATTGTAAAAGGAAGGGATTAAAACTGGGTGTGATTTGGATTGATGCTCACACTGATATGAACACTGAAGAAACTACACCATCCGGTAATATTCATGGCATGCCGCTTGCTGCTTCGTTAGGGCTTGGAAATGAAAAACTTGTTAATCTTTATGGATTTTCACCTAAATTGGAACCTCAAAATTGTGCTTTAATCGGCATACGATCTATTGATGATGCTGAAAAGAAATCAATAAAGAAAATGCACATTCCGATTTCAACAATGGCAGATATTGATAAAACTGGAATTTACAGAATAATGGTCCGGATTCTTAAGCATTTTAGAAAAAGTGTTGATCACATCCACATCAGTTTTGACGTTGACAGCGTAGATCCCGGAATAGCATCAGGAGTTGGAACACCTATACCCGGTGGATTAAGTTACAGAGAAGCCCATCTGGTAATGGAATCAATTGCTGAATGCGGTTGTATGTCTTCTCTTGATATTGCAGAGGTTAATCCCATTCTCGATAGTCAAAATAAAACTGCTATTTTTACTACAGACCTAATTGCATCAAGTATGGGACAGCGAATTCTTTAATGTACAACAAATTATTAGTTATCTATCTTCTTACTTTTTTAGCCCTACTTATTTTCCTTAGGGCAATTGGGGTAATTAATATTTCAAATAGTGAATTGATTGGATATGGATTAATGATCTATGGGTTAAGTTTATTTTATTCATCCTTTATAGTTCGCGGAAAACTCTTTCTGTTTATCGGCACAGGGATTTTTTTAAGCGGTGTAGTGTTCTTCTTAATTGGGAACTTCGAATTGTGGAATATTGATCAACTATTAATCCCGGCTTCTCTTTTTATATTTTCCATTAGTTTCTTTATGGTGTATTTGTTTGATTGGTCTCACAAAAGCATGATGTATTTTGCAGTGGCACTCTTTGTAGTAGGTATTGGAGTTATGGCATTGATTTCTAAAAATGGAATCGGGGGTTACTTCGAAAATGCTCTTCTTATCATGAGAATATATTGGCCAATAGTGATTATTTTATTTTTTGTGGTGGCTCTTGTAAATAAAAATGCTAAAGGAAAATCAGACTGAGATGTTTTGAATTTTTATAGAGTGACGGAATTGTCAAGTTAACTGAGATTCTAATGCAGGTGATTTTTCATAAATTAAGGTCAATCCGATACGCTTTTTTAATCGTTCGATTTCATTTTTATTTTTATCAATTTCAGAAGATAAACCCAGGTACATAATCAATAAAAATGTTAGAATAATTACAATAACGACACCGGCAATTGTTAATAATTTATTGCTGGCCAGCCGGCTAACTTTTTCATCTTTCTCAAATTTAGAAACATAATTTTTAGGTCGCTTCTCGGAGAGTTCCTTATTGACCACATTTTTTTGTTGCTTATACTTATTTTCGACTTTTAATTTGTTTTTTGCAGTCTTAAAGGCATTAATATCGATATCTGGTTTTTGTGGTTCCCGAAACGATATTCCATCCTTATATACTGCTTTATTCCTATTAACTTTAGCCTTTTGCTGTAAATCGGGAGGAATAATTTCCTCTTCTTCAATTATTAAATCTTCATCGTCATTTACTTCAATGGTTTCACTTAAGTCAGGAATATTATCTTGCGCAGATTCTATTTTAGATTGACTGGGTTTACTTTGATCCTGAAATTCCTTTAGAACTTTATTTTTTAATTCGGGATCAGGTATCTCTACCTCCAGCAATGTTGGCATATGCGCAACGAGATTTTGATATTGTCCGAACTCCTGCCATGGAAATTCACTATCATCTTTCATTGATTGTAAAAACGCTTCGTTTTCTTGAGCGTCTAAACATCCTAGCACTTTAGCCTGTAATAAATCTTTTATACGAATTTCATTCATAAAATTATTTCTCTGTGGCAAAGTTAAGTTTAAGGTTTGACAATGCCACCTGAATCTTTGATTTAACAGTTGGGAGCGGAATGTTCAACTGATTGGCAATATCACTTTGGGTTTTACCCTCGTAATAAGCAAGATTGATAACATATTTTTGTGCACTGGTTAATTTATTCATAGCATTTCCAAATTTAACTTTTGCTGACATTGCCTTTTCCAAATCATTCGCTTCAATTGACTTTGATATTTTAGGAAT
>JARRKK010000009.1:6891-27761 GCA_037388105.1 Ignavibacteriaceae bacterium
TATGGGCTAGCGAAACTAACCATGAATATAAATTGTAGATTGAAAAATCAAGTCTTTCCCCCTTTTTCCAAACAAGGGAAAAAACATTTGCCAAGACTTCTTCAGCAACGCTTTTATCAATAACAATCTTTTTAATCAAGCTATATAATATCTGCGAATATCGATCGTAAAGTTCTTCCAATGATTTCGAATCACCTTCGATAGTTTTCTGCATTAGCTGAATTTCTAAGTGCGATTTAACGTTTTCCATGTAGTAAAGTTCTAACTATTCCTTCATAATTGAAGTATAAATGTACGTTTACCACTTAATAAAATCAATTGTTTAGGTTGTTGTTTAAAAGTCATAGCTTATAAATTATTACTTTGTAATTCAATACCGCAATGTTTATTAAAGGTTAAACCTTAATTTATTATCTTTATATAATGACAAAAGAAATTTTAAATAAAATGACTTCTACGGAAATAAGAAAACAATTTTTGAATTTTTTTAAGAAAAAAGAGCACAAAATTATACAAAGTTCACCGGTTGTGCCTTTCAATGATCCATCATTATTGTTCACAAATGCAGGAATGAATCAGTTTAAGGATGTATTTCTCGGAATCGGAAAACGGGATTATTCACGCGCAGCAGATACACAAAAATGTATCCGTGTAAGTGGAAAACATAACGATCTGGAAGAAGTTGGTTATGATACATATCATCATACATTTTTTGAAATGTTAGGAAATTGGTCATTCGGTGATTATTATAAAAAAGAAGCAATTACCTGGGCCTGGGAACTATTAACTGAAGTTTGGAAGTTGCCTAAAGAGAGACTCTGGGCAACTGTTTTTGAAGAAGATTATGAAGCATATAATTTATGGAAAAAAGAAACAGACATCGATTCTAAACACATTTTACGCTTTGGCAAAAAAGATAATTTTTGGGAGATGGGAGACACCGGTCCCTGTGGACCCAGCTCTGAAATCCATATAAATACAGGGAATGACTTTAATAATCCCAAATGCGTGAACGCCAATGATCCTGAATGTATTGAAATATGGAACCTTGTTTTCATCCAATATAATAAGGATGAAAAAGGAATCTTTCACGAATTGCCCCAAAAACATATCGATACAGGAATGGGCTTCGAAAGAATTTGTGCAGTCCTGCAAAATAAAAAATCGAATTACGAAACGGATATTTTTTCTCCTCTCATTCAAAAGATTGTTGAAATATCCGGAGTAAAAAACAAAACGGAAGAAGATAAAATTCCTATGAGGGTGATTGCCGACCATATCCGCGCACTTGTCTTTGCTATTGCTGATGGGGCTGTTCCCAGTAATGAGGGAAGGGGATATGTGCTGCGAAGAATTTTACGGCGAGCAGCGAAATATGGCAAGAAAATAAATCTGGATGATCCTTTTCTTTACAAGCTTGTTGATATACTTGTAAAAACAATGAGCGACATATTCCCTGAAATAAAAGAGAAGAAAGATTTTATAAAAAAATTATGATGAACTAAAAACCGAATCAAAAATAGTTGGACATAAGAAAGAGCAAGATACTGATCTGTTAATATTGGACCGTACTCCATTTTATACTGAAGCTGGTGGACAAGTCGATGATACCGGGAATATTCAGATTAATTCAAAAGATTATAATGTGCTTGATTTAATAAAGGTTGAAAATAATATTGTGCATGTGCTACAAAGAGAGGTCGAAAATATTTTCACTAAGAATAAACCAGTTGTAGCGGAAATTGACGAACTGCGTCGTTGGGATATTATGCGTAATCACACCGCAACACATTTTCTACATTCAGCGCTAAGAAACATACTTGGTACCCACGTTCAGCAAGCAGGCTCTTACGTCGGCCCGGATCACCTTAGGTTTGATTTTACACATTATTCGAAATTAACCCCGGAGTTAATTAACGAAATTGAAACTCTTGTTAATGATGAGTTAAGAAAAAATTATGCACTTCAACATTATAGAAATATTCCTTTCGATGAAGCAAAAAATATGTATTTAAAATTGTAAGTGAATCTTCCATTGCCAGCGGTATTAGACGGATCGAAGCTGTTACTGGTAAAGGTGTTCAAAAATATATAGTAGATCAGCTTGATATTATAAAACATAATAAAGAGAAAATTGAAGAACTTCTTGATACAAAAAAGAAACTTGAAAAAGATTTAGCACAGTTTAATCTTAAATATAAACTTGGTCAGCTCGATCATCTATTAGCCTTATCATCCGAAATAAAGGGGGTGAAAATTTATAAAGGTAAAGTTGCTGCCGGTAACATGGATGAATTGAAATCTTTTGGTGATGAGATACGAAACAAAATGAAAAGTGGTGTGGGAGTATTGGTAGCACAAATAGATGATAAAGCGGGTATAGTTGCAGTTGTTTCAGATGATTTAATAAAAGGGAAAAAACTGAGCGCAGGAAAAATCGTTGGAGAACTTGCCAAGATTGTTGGCGGCGGCGGCGGCGGTAAACCACACCTTGCAGCTGCAGGTGGAAAAGATATATCAAATATTCCACTTGCTATCGGAAAAGTTGAAGTGGTTGTTGGGAGTTTTTTATAGGACCTGTTATTCATTCTGAACTTGTTTCAGAATCTGATTTATTATTCGAGTAATAAATGCTGGGTTCATTTTCCAATCAAGAAATCAAATCTTTGAACTTGCAGTAACAGGTTATTTGTTAACAATATCTTACGCGAGACCCTGAATCTATCCACCTCGGCGGACAGGTAAGAATCAATGACTAAAACACGAATAAAATATATATGCTCAAACTGCGGTTATGAATCACTCAGGTGGCTTGGCAGGTGCTCTGAATGCGATAGTTGGAATACTTTTACAGAAGAGATAATTGAATTATCTAAAAGAAAAGTTACAACAGCAAAAACCAAAGTTACTGTATCAAGAATTGATGAAATTTCTGCTGATGAAAAGGAAAGGATAATAACTGGTATAGGGGAATTCGACAGGGTTTTAGGAGGAGGTTTAATGCCTGGCTCCGTCATTCTCCTTGGAGGTGACCCGGGAATTGGAAAATCTACTCTTGCGATGCAAATTGCGGCAAATATTAATCTGAAAGTTCTTTACGTAACCGGAGAAGAATCTGATAAACAGATTAAGCTTCGGGCAGAAAGATTAAAACTAAAAACGGTTGATTTTTTTGTCTTTCCTGAAACTGATATGGGACACATACTTGGATCTATCAATAAAGTGTCTCCAGCAGTAGTCATAATCGATTCAATCCAAACAATGTACCGCACAGAACTTGAAAATGCACCCGGGACAATAACACAAATAAGAGAATGTACTTCTTTGCTGATGGAAGAAGCAAAGAAAAAACATTTTTGTATAATTATCATCGGACACGTGACAAAAGAAGGTATGATAGCAGGCCCAAAAATTCTAGAACATATTGTTGACACTGTAATTCAATTTGAAGGTGATTCGAATCATTCTTTCAGAATCTTAAGAGCACAAAAAAACAGATTCGGAAACACTAACGAAATTGGAATTTTTGAGATGCGAGAAGATGGACTGCACGAAGTAAAAAATCCAAGCGAGCTGTTTTTAAACGGTAGTGAAAGAAAAACACCAGGCTCAGTTGTTGCCACAAGTATTGAGGGAACACGTTCAATTCTGCTTGAAGTACAAGCGCTGGTAACTTCATCGAATTATGGTTATCCTCAGAGAGTTTCTACGGGATTTGATCAGAGACGTCTATCAATTCTTCTGGCAGTGTTGGAAAAAAGAGCGAAGTTGAAAGTATCTGCAAACAACATTTTTATTAACATGGCCGGAGGTGTTCGTATTAATGAACCTGCAATTGATCTTGCAGTTTGCTGCAGTATAGCATCGAGCTTTTTCGAGAAGGTAATTGATAATTCCACAGTTGTGGTAGGCGAAGTAGGGTTGGGTGGTGAAATAAGAAATGTAAGCAACATAGAAAAAAGAATTCGTGAAGCAGACAAATTAGGATTTAAAAAGATAATTATCCCTGCTGGCAACGCCAAAGAACTTAAACAAAAACATACAATTTCAATTAAACCAGTTGATGATCTTACATCTGCAATTAATTTACTATTAAAATAATCAACGTTTATCTTACGTTAAGTGGAACGAGATATACACAGCTACTTTAATGAAGTCACTAAATTTTATCTTTTGTATAATCATTTATTGTAATAAGTTAGAAAATAAAAACGGACAAATTTAAGATGAACAAGTATTTAGTTTGGATTCCCTTAACATTACTTTTTTTTGTTACAGGGTTTTTAAGAGCAAAAATTAATAATGTATCCTGGTTTGCTGATAAAATTGAAGCCCATAAGCAGGCAAGCACTACATATATTACAGGAACTCAAAATTTTGATCCGGGTTCGTTATACTCTTCTTCAATAATAAATTTCCGTATAATAAATTTATCTCAACCAACAACCGCTGGAATAGGTGAAGATGAACCCGGTTATCAATATTTTGTAAAAGGTGACTACACATTAAAATTTGCAGATGGGTCAGATGATAAAGTTTACACTGCTTACTATAGAAATTATAGTGTTATGGATCTCACGAGTATAAATGATAATGGGCTTGATGCTACATTCATATTTAAAGCTTACAATGAGGATTTTTCAGATAGTGTAGATGTTACAGAGGGTGCATTTCAAATAGATTATTGAGGGATTATATTAGCTAGCCTTGTCACACGTATGCGTTATACAGCGCAACAGATGATTAAATTACCGGGACAAAAAAAGGTGTTGTTTTTTTGTTGTGATGAAGATGAAATAACATATTAGATCAGCATTTATCATCCGAACTCCTGCTGCCAACGGGATGGTTTAACGCAGGATGAGCATTTTTTTGATTTCAATGAATTGACCCGCTTTAAGTGTGTAAAAGTATTCTCCGCCTGTAAAGCCAGTGGCATCGAATTCAACCTGGTATGTTCCTGGTTCTTTGATTTCATCAACTAATGTTTTTATTTTTTCATTTTCATGTCTAATATTTCCAGATTAATTTTAATCTCTTCAGGCACACAGTATTTTATTATTGTCCTTTCCTTAAATGGATTTTTATAATTTTGATGAAGTGCAAAATCAATTGGCGCAGGCTTGCTTACTAATACCTCATCACTGTATTCGTAGCTTCCATCAAAGTCAATTTGCTTTAATCTGTAGCTGAGCAACGTAGATTGTATATCACTTATATCATCATTTTACTGATAAAACTGTTGATCTTACGGTATGTTGCAGAAATGCATCCAGCTTATTTGACAAAGTAATTGATAATTCCACTGTTGTAGTTAGGGAAGCAGGATTGGGAGGTGATATAGGAAATGTAAACGGTATTGAGAAAGAATTCGTGAAGCGGAAAAATTAGGGCTCAGTCAAATACTAATCCCATCAGGTAATTTTAAAGAATCTAAACAAAAATATATAATCTCAATTAAACCGATTGATGATCACTTATCAGCAATAGAACTGTTAATAAACTAGCTAACTATACAAGATTTGGTTTTCTTCTAACTTTCAACCTTCTTAATTTTCATGTGTAATTATTTTGAATATTGTGTATATAAAGTTTTAGCCATGGAGTTCTATAAGAATTTAAAATTCCTCCGAAATATTATTTTCTTTTTCTCATTTTTTACAACAACCATAGTTTTCTCCCAACCTCAAAAGATCTTACTTATTGCAGAAGCTGAAACTCTTCCTGATGACTCACAGGTTTACATAGCTGGAAATACGGACCATATGGGAAACTGGAATGAGATGTTACCGATGGAAAAGTTAGCTGACTATAGATGGAGTTTTGAGACTACTGCAGAAAAAGGAGATACCCTCGAATTCAAATTTACACGAGGAAGCTGGATGACCGAAGCTATTGATTCAACCGGAATGGAGTACCCAAACTTTGTACACGTTGTAACAGAAGACACAACACTCGTTTACTCTATACCTGGTTGGCGAGGTCTGGTCCAGCGAAAAATAATTCTCTCTCCAGAAAGGTTAAAAAACAAAGCCGGGCAAATTGATCTTTTTGAAGATTGGAAATACAAAATTGGAGATGATACTGCATGGGCAGAATCTTCTTTCGATGACAGTAACTGGGAAATGATTAATCCCTTTCTAACCAATGAAAATTTCGAAAAGCTTGACTGGACCGGAAACATCTGGTTCAGAAATTATATATTAGTTGATTCTTCTCTTTGGGGACAGCCATTTGGCTTTGTCTTTTCTTGCACGGGAGCTGCGGAAATCTACTTAGATGGGAAATTACTATATAAATACGGAGAAGTGGGCGAATCAAAAGAATCTGAAGTTAGATACCTTGATAGAACTCCAAGACATATAGTATTTGATGAAAATGAAATGCATTTAATTGCAGTTCGTTATTCAAATTTTGTGGCAGAGGAAATAATTAAATACGACGTGCCAATAGGATTCTTCGCTACTATTGGGGAACTTGATACGTATATAACAAGCCGCATTGAAAACATACGCCAGCTATCTATTATCCAGATGGCATTCAGTGCATTTTTACTGGCTTTTGCAACAATGCATTTGCTGCTCTTTGTCTTCTATCCAAAAGCGAAAGAAAATTTACTCTACTCAATCTCAATGCTTTCATTTGCAATTGTAATTTATACGGATACGCAGGATAATTTTGTTCATTCAATATTAACGGCAATTGATATATCAATAATTAATTCTATCGCCGTTCAAACAGCTGTACTTTTCGGATTGCTCACTGTATATGCAAGTACCTATATAAAAATACCCAAATACTCTCTTTTCTTTATAACTGTCTCTACACTATTTGTCTTGAATACTATCTTTTTACCATTTGGAATAGATATATATATGCAATATGCTTTTTACGTTTATGCCCTTATACTTTCATTAGAAATTCTCAGGGTATTCATTAGATCATTAATTAGGAAAGAAGCCTGGGGACGAGGTTGGATAATAGGCGTTGGATTCATCGTTGCATTATTTTTCCTCACTTACCAGATACTAATTGTAACAGAGGTTGTTCGTCCATTGTTTGGGATATTTCTTGTATACGTTTATGGATTAGTTTTTCTTGCAATTACTGTTTCTATCAATCTTTCAAAGAGGGTGTCGGATACCAATAAAGATCTTGAGAAACAATTGGTGCATGTGAAGGAACTATCACAAAAAACTATTGAGCAGGAAAGAAAAGCAAAAGATGAAGAGCTTGCAAGAAAATTATTGGAAGCGGACAACGAAAGAAAAACAAAAGAGCTTGAAGAAGTACGAAAGCTCCAGTTGTCAATGCTTCCAAGGAAAGTTCCCAAAGTTAAGAATTTAGATATAGCAGCTTATATGAAACCTGCAACAGAAGTTGGTGGAGATTACTATGATTTCAAGTACAATTATAACGGCACATTAACTGTTGCGATTGGAGATGCGACCGGGCACGGAATGAAAGCCGGAACGATGGTTGCGACAATAAAGGGTTTATTTAGTGCTGAACCTGCTGAGACCGATATCATTCCCTTCTTTAACAAGTGTAATTCTATCATAAGAAATATGGATCTCGGCAATCTTTATATGGCAATGCTGTTAGCAAAAATTGAAAATAAAAGACTTATCTTCGCTTCTGCAGGTATGCCACCCGTATTAATTTACAGGGAGAAAAAAGGGCAAGTAGAAGAATTAAGATTGCGAGCTATGCCCCTCGGTGGAGTAAAAGATTTTGAGTATGCACAAAAAGAAACTGCAATTTATTCCGGAGATACTATACTCTTAATGTCCGACGGCTTTCCAGAGCTATTTAATAAGCAGAAAGAAATACTTGATTATAAGAGAGCTAAAAAGATATTTGAAAATGCAGCAACTCAGTCACCTAAAAAAATAATTGAGGACCTATGCAATGCTGCTGATGAATGGATAGATGGAACAATCCAGCAGGACGATATTACTTTTTTGGTAATGAAGGTGAAAGAAAGTGGTTAATATTTCAATGTTAGGCTGCAATGAGTAATAGTGTCCAAAGTGGACTTTCTCTGTCAAAACAAAAACGCATTCAAGCTAACTCTAAAATTGTTACCATTCCTGTAGTTTAGCTTCCATGCAAATTCTAATTGCATAGGAATTATTCCCTGCCCTATTCCAAATCCAATTTCATAAAATGGATGGGAAAACTGTTTGATAGGAACTGGATATGCTGCTTCCTGTTCTACTTTTACTTCTGATATTGCAATATTAAAAAATAGATTTAGTGTTATTTCCCAGCTTTTTAATCCGGGTATGTTCAACATTCGGAAAAGTTCATCTCTGAATTGGTGCTCCAGATTTAATGTTAATACCTTTTCACCAAGGACTTCATTAATGTCTAATGTTCTGAATGTATGGCGTTTAGAAAGGTAATCAATATTACCAGGCAGTGAGTATAAATCCTGGTACGGAAGAGGACCCTCATTCAGCATTGCAAAGAACCAAAAGTTAAGACTTGCTGACCGGAATGTCCTGATGAATCCACTGCTACGAAGTTTATATGTAGTATAATCTAAATTACTACCTAGCAGGTCAGCATTTGAAAAAGTCACATCGCCTGAGAATAACACCATAGAACTGCCCTGCGATATTCTTCTTCTAAAGTAGCCGTCTTCAATATAGTCTCTAAAATCCAAACTAAATCCGGCATTAAGTGCGTTTATTTTCCCTTCAAACACCGGGGGATTTGGTCTGTAAGATCTGTTATTATTAAAAATAGAAAAGTTTGTATTAGTCGTAGCGCTATTATCCGTATGATTTGTATAACCAAGACTTAATTCAAGTACAGGAGTCACTTCGCCTTCGAATGTTATATCAAATCCGTTTGAATAATAATAATCTCTAAAATCATTCTTGAAGAACAATGCAAGGATAGTGGCAGTCAATTCACCATAACTATCAGATTCTCCGAAGAGAATATTCATTTTATCAAATGCTCTTAATTTAATTCCGTATGTACGGTAATCGCCTAAAAGATACTCTCCCCGGAAATCGGATTTAAATCTTTCGTCCGAGAAGCCATAAGAAAAATCAAGATACGAATTTAACCGTCGATCATAAGCATCATCCAAATAAAGAGTAAAATCCAGTGCGCTGCCTTCCACCCTGTTAAAGCGGTAAATAGTTAAGGGTCCACTAACTGCGAATTGATCGTTTATGTAAGTGCGTGTATCTAAAAATGAAAAATTATCCCAGAACGTTAACGGAATACTGCTAACGCTGTCAATTCTTTTGTATGCAACATCTTCTTCGTGTGTGTTCGGAATTGTTATCGTGTTGTCCCAATAAGATGAATCTCTTTTATCAGCATCCGGAATTACTGTTACAATAGCCTTACTGAAACGGTCTGAATTAATTTCAGGATTGATTTTATAATCATAGAGTATTGAATTTAATTCAAAACCAAATCTTACTAACCCAATAAAGTTTGCTTTTACCAAGAGATGATAATCAACCGGCATATAGAATTCATTATAATTCGAAAATTGCTGCACAATGTTTATGGAATCAAGTATACCGCCTGTGTTAGCTGCTTTGTTAATTTGCAGATCAACCTTAATTAGATTGTAAGTGCTATCTGTAATAAAAATGCTTCCCTCAAACCCGGGATCCTGAGGATCCTTTGGGTACATATTTATTTTATAGATTTTCTCATCATCTCTAATAGAAGTATTTTCGATATAATATTGATAATAATCGAGTGCGTTATCCTGAATCGGTCCGGGAATGTCCCTTCCAAAAAAGCTAACTTCATTTTCATAAAAATTCTGAATTATTCTACCGCCCGTTAATACATTTAATGATGATGGAAAATTAGCACTCTGTTTTTGTGCAATAATTATTTCTTTAAAATTATCAGGCTTTTTATAGAATCCTTTGCTTTGGTTTTCAAGTATTCCTGTTATCATTAATCCCGATGTATCACTGTTACTAATACCGGTTGATACAGATCTCCCTCTTGTAAGAAGTTCATCCTCAGTTCGTACTATTCCTTTTGTGTATGCATCAAACTCATAGCTATTTAGATTAGAATTTCTGATGTTCTTCCGCTGTATAGCTTTTCTAATAATTTCCAACGCCGGATTTTCTCCCGGAAGAACTACAACTTCGGGCAAAGTTATCTCTGATTTCTTTAATCTAAAATTGAGGTTGGTTATGTCACTCCCCAAATACACATAGGCCGTATCTGAATAGTAACCAATATAGGATACAACCAGAGTGTATTTACCAGCGTTGAGTATTAGTTCATAACTCCCCTGAAGGTTCGCTGCTGTACCAATTGTTGTACCTATAACTCTAACATTTGCATAACCCAGACTTTTGTTTGATTCATCATCTTTAATATTACCTTTAATTGAAAATTGTTGAGCCAATAAATTTGAGGAGAATATAAGAAAGAAAAGAGTAACTGCGAATTTTAACATAGATGAGTAAATAAATCTGACAGAATGATGTAATTATAATAAATTCTTATTGATAAAAATATGAATAATAATTGTATGCGGAATGTTATTTGACTACAGTAATAATATTACTTCAACTAATCTAGATCATCCCCTGAAATTCAAAAAGCTGTTATTATGTGGAAGGATAGAATAATAAAAGAGTATAATTACATGCAAAAATTTATTACTTAATAGTCGATAGCAGAGATTTTAAATTGAGGTGACTTTCTCAACAGGAGCTATACCATAATATGATAGTTCTTTTAATACCGGTCTGAATATATCACGGTGTATTGGTATTATAACTCCTCTTTTCTTAATCTGATTATTCAATATTAATTTAACAGCTATTCCGAGAGGAAGTCCCACTGTTTCAGACATTGCTGTATGTTCCGAATCTTTACCTTTAATAACGAAAGAAGATATTATCTTTTTACGGCGACCATTTAGCTTATACTCAATTTCAGTTTGTAAGATAACCATATCCCGATCATTCTTTTTAATCATCCATTTTTCCTTAAGAAGATCCAATAGTATCTCTGCAGGTGTTGCATTCTTTAACTTTATTCTTTTATTACTTAGTAAACCAAGCCATTCAATCTTTCGCATTATTTCACTATTAGGTGAAACCTTTAAAAAGTTCTTCAATGCTTCCCTTGTTGTAGCACCATTTCTTTTGGTTAGATAAATTGACAACCAATCTTCATATGTTAGTCGTTGAGACTCAGGGACAATATACCTGTTATCTGTGAGTCCTATTCTTATCAATGCATTCCAGGCTTTGCAGAAACCTTTTTTCCGGAGGGAACCCCTGTAAACATTGGGGATTTGAGGCAGGTGATAAATTTTCCTGTATTTTATAGAATCTCTATTCGGATAGGCTTCATATGAACCCGCACCTTCTATCTCCACTGTCTCTGTATCCAAGAATAACCTGTTATAAGGAACGATCTTCAATTTTCCGTCTTTGACATACCTTGCACTTGCCATTCCTGCCGTTACAACATTCATTGGATTCCATGTTATTTTATAACCCCATGGATTATCATCACATTCTGGAGCTATAAGTCCACCCCCAAATGATTTTAATGAAAGAACTGTCCCACCTTTGTCTTTTATTCCCGTTATTAACCTCATTGCGTCCATATGATCTATCCCGGGATCAAGACCCATTTCATTCAGCAGAACGATATCGGACTCTACAGCTCTTTCATTAAATTTTCTCATTTCATCAGAAACATACGAAGCTGTTACCAGATGTACCTGGTTTTCTAAGCAGTCTTCTACCAGATGAACATGAAGAGTTTCCGGGAGGAGAGATACAACAACATCGGCTTTTGAAATTTCCTTGCCTCGCTGGTACACATCAGAAACATCAAAACTGATTGCCCGTGCTCTTGGATAACCCTCAGTTTTCTGTTCTGCTAACTCCAACGATTGATCGGCAACTGTAATTTGCCAATTTTGATCTTGGGCCTGTTTTAAAAGATAGGATATTAAGGATATTGCCGTCCTGCCGGCACCAACTACTAATATATTTTTCATTTACTCCGGGAAATTCTCAAATTCTTTATAAATGATTTCAAAACTAATAGAATAATCAAATAACAGTCAATTTTAGTCAAATATTTTGCCATTATTGGATATTCTTAAAATTTAATCATTGAACAATAATTTGTATTTTTAATAAATTAATCCGTAAAAGTAACAGATCACAAAGAGATTATCACTTGATAAGCATTAATACTATGCCAACAGTAACAATTATTGTTTGTGCGATAAGTTTGTTTTCATCATTTCCAATAGATAGCAGTATTGTTAACGGTTATCCTAATGAAAAAACTATTGAAAAATCATCCGGTTTAGAATTAACAGCAGAGGATGTAATTAACAAATATTTGCAAGCTATTGGTGGGAAGACACGGATTAAATCCATAATAGACCGTTCTACAACAATGAGCGGTAATGTTATGGGGAAAAAACTTAGTATTATCACCCAACAGAAAACACCGAATAAACTAAAACAGGAAATTGATACAGGAACAATAAAGCAGGTTATTATATTTAATGGCATTCAGGGGGTTGTGATTTTAGGAGAAGAGCAATCTTCTTTAGAAGGGAACGAACTCGCAAAATTAAAAATAGAAGCACAAATGAATTTTCTTCTCAATCCTGAATTATACGGTGTAAAAACAGAAATGGTTGGAATCGAAATTATTGACAGCGTTCAATGTTATAACATTAGTATGAGTATGGAAGATAGTACAGAATGGAACCAATACTATGAAGTAGAGTCAGGATTAAAAATTAAGGAAATAAAAAGTATCAAAACACCCCAGGGTTTATTCAACCAGGAATCTTTATTTAGTGATTACCGTGAGGTGGATAGATTGAAATACCCATTTAAAATAACACAAACTTTAGGAGCGCAGACTATCGATCTAACTGTCGAAAAGATCGAAACTAATACTGGCTTACAAGACATTTTATTTGAGATCCCGGAATAAATATGGAAAGAAAAATCTCCGTTATTGTCTTTGATCTTGGTAATGTTCTTCTGCCATTTGATTATAATAAACTAACAACCAAACTGGAAAAAATGGAGATCGGATTGGGTCAATACTTTATTGATGTTTACAATTTAAATTATGAATATCATAAGGACTATGAAAGAGGGAAAATAAGTGAAGAAAAGTTTATTGAAAGAATGCTCGAAATTCTCAATTATAAAATTGATAGCGAAACTTTCTGCAAATACTATGCTGGTATTTTCCAAAAAAATGATGATGTTGTTGCACTGCTTCCAAGGCTGAAAAAGAACTATAAGTTGATACTACTTTCAAATACTGACCCAATACATAAAAAATATGGTTGGGAACATTATGATTTTTTACAGTACTTTGATAACTTAATAGTTTCACATGAAGCTGGTGCTGTAAAACCGGAAGAAAAAATATACCGTGCTGTTGAAAATGCTTCCGGAGCTCCCTCAGAAGAACACATTTTTATTGATGATATTGAAAAATATGTTTTGGCAGCAACTAATTTGGGCTGGGACGGAATTCATTTTACAAGCTATTCAAATCTTATAAACGAACTCAATTCTAAAAATATCTTATTTTAATTATTTAAATAAAATTAGTCGTCAGGGACAAAGTATTTAAATCAATGCAGGTAAATTTATCTTACTATCATCATGTGTTTAGTAGTATTCGCATATAATTCACACCCAAATTATAAATTAATCTTTGCTGCAAACAGAGATGAGTTTTATAATCGCCCGACTGAACAGGCTGAATTTTGGAAGGATCATCCGAGTCTGTTAGCCGGAAAAGATTTAAAAGCTGGTGGAACATGGATGGGAATCACAAAATCCGGTAAGTTTGCAGCAATAACAAACTACCGTGATGTAACCAACATTAAAGAAGAGGCACCAACAAGAGGAAAATTAGTATCAAATTATTTGTTGGGCAAACTGAGTGCAGAAAAATACTACAATTCCGTAAAAAGTGACTTATTAAGATACAATGGATTTAATCTTATTTTGGGTGACATAAAAAATTTATATTACTTTTCTACTCACACAGAAGGATTAAGAAAACTGGTGCCAGGTGTGTATGGGCTAAGCAATGCTGTTTTAGATACACCATGGCCCAAAGTACTAGAAAGTAAAAATCAATTGGCAAAATTGATGGAGCAAAAGGAACTCCATGCGTGGGAGTTATTAAATCTACTAAGTGATACTCGTGAAGCCAGGGAAAAAGATTTACCGGATACTGGAGTAGGGTTAGAATGGGAGAAAGTATTATCATCAGTTTTTATTCAATCACCAGAATATGGAACACGCTGTTCAACTGCAATTCATATAGACAATAATAATAATGTGAGATTTGCAGAAAAAACCTTCTATGGTCATCAGGGAGCATTCTCCAACAAAGATTATAATTTCAAGATAGAGAACTGATAAATTAAATTGTGGATATAATAGTAATACACGATATGGAGAATGAGCGCTTTGTTGCTGATATTAATGGCGATAAAGCATATGCTGCCTACAATCTGGAAGGTGATATTATAAAACTTTATTCAACATTCACACCTCCGCATCTACGAGGTAGAGGAATTGCAAAGACAATCGTAGAAACGGTTTTTAAATATGCGATGGATAATAATCTAAAAGTGCAGCCGATCTGTTCTTATGTAAGATCTTTCATTTCACTGAATAGAGAGTATAGTGATTTTGTAGCAAATTAATTAATTGTCAGTATTGCTTGAATATCTCTCAATCACTTAGATATTTTGCCTGCCTGGATTACTACTTTATCCTATATCGATTTATTCGAAAATCTCTCCATAATTCAATAAATTACTGTTCTATAAATTTTATTTTATACCGGAGCGGGAATGTCAAATAAAATAACCCGGGTTATAAAAAGAAGCGGAGCTATAGTTCCTTTTAACCAAGATAGAATTGCGAATGCAATTTACCGCGCAGTAGTTGCAGTTGGTGGCAGAGATAAAGAAAAAACAAATGAATTAGCTGAGCAAGTAGTAAAAATATTACATGAAAAATTTTCAGATAGTAATATTCCACATATTGAAGATATTCAAGATATAGTTGAAAAAGTATTAATAAAAAATGGTCATTCGAAAGTTGCAAAGGAATATATTCTTTACAGAGATGAAGCTTCAAAAAGAAGAGAACTTGAAGGCCGGCATCATTCTAAACAGAATGAGAATATACCATGGGCAAAAATTTGGAGGAATCTTGACTGGGCAATATCACACAATCTTCATACGGTTGATGCTTTAAACCAAAGAATTGCGAATGGAGAATTTGCACACATTGTTCACGAATCAGAAAATTTATACGAAGATGATGTTGCACTGGCAGTTGAATTGATGATTGAAAGACTGGACAGTTTGAAAATGGTTATGATAAGCGGACCCTCATCATCAGGGAAAACTACTACAACTATAAAACTTGAACAAAAGCTAATAAAAAGAGGATATAAATTTAAAGCGCTAAATGTTGATCATTATTTTTTCGATCTCGACCTGCATCCTAAAGACGAGTTTGGAGATTATGATTTTGAGACACCTCAGGCGTTGGATCTTCAACTAATAAATGAGCATTTAACGGAACTCAGTAAGGGCAAAGAAGTTTTAATTCCATCCTACGATTTCAAATCGGGCACAAGAAAACTTAATATGACGCCGTTAAAACTGGAAGAACATGAGTTACTATTAATAGATAGTTTGCATGGCCTTTACCCCGATTTCAGTATGGATATATCTTTGGAGAAAAAATTTAAACTCTATTTGGAACCGCTGCTTCAAATGAAGGGCGCTGATGGTAAATATATAAGATGGACTGATCTCCGGCTGATAAGAAGAATGCTCAGAGATTCGGTTCACCGTGCTTACAACCCGCAACAAACACTTGAACACTGGCACTATGTTCGTTCGAGTGAAATGAGAACCATCATCCCCTACTGTGGCTCTGCAGATTTTATCATCAGCAGCGGTATGCCTTACGAACTACCACTTTACTCACATAGGTTAAAAAACAGATTTGCAGAATGGGAAGAGAAATATAATAATGATCCGTTAAAAGTGGATGCTTATGAAAGATCAGTAAGACTCCAAAAAGTCCTAAAATCAGTAACCCCCATTGACGATGATTCATTTGTGCCTTCTAGTTCTGTCATTCGTGAATTTATCGGTGGTAGTGACCTAGACTATTCGTAAGTTGTTAAATATTCTAATCGTACGATAACTCCAACAATATTGTCACCCCTATAAGGTTGAATAACAGAATCAACATATTAGATTTATAACTGCATAACATCCTATACACTGTTGTTGAATTAACAATTCAAGTAAATATCAAAATAATGTGTTTTTCACAATAATTTCAATAGTTTGTTGAGGACTAAAATTTGCCACACTGAACCGGATTATACATAGTTATCATAAAATATCCGAAAGTAATGGTTTTTTAAACGGAGAAAGCTGGCAAATGATATATCTTAAAAAAATTCTTTACTCTACATTAATAATCTCTTTTCTAATACTGAGTATATCAAATAATATTCTGTCACAGGATCGCTCGATTTCAAAATTACCAGAACCAACCAGTGCCAGAAAATGCAATTTGAACTATCATTCCGGTAAATCATCCTTAAGTAATGCTTCAATAAATAGACATGAGCAAATTAAAAAAGTAACCGACAATCATCTAGAAAAATACAACCGTAATACAAAAACCGGAGAGAACGATTTTTATAATAATCGCAGAGAGACAAATTATTCAAATAAAGAAATAACAACCGGGAATTATTTTCATATCGATAAATCAGGAAAAACTCTCTGGGATGGAAAGCATTGGGATATTTCATCATTTCCATTAAAAGTATACATTAAAGAATCTTCATCAAGCTATTATAAATCTTTATATAAAGATTACGTCAACTATGCATTAAACGTTTGGAAAAATGCCGATGACAGAATTAATTATACTTTTGTTAATTCAAATAGTGCTGCCGATATATCCGTCATATTCGAAGAAAACCTCGGGAAGAAGTACAATGAAGATTATCTTGGGCTCACTGAATATAATATCGACGGGAATAAAAGAATTAATTACTCAAAAATTCAGATTAGTTTAATTAAGTTTGATGATGAGGTTGTGACGTATGGAGAGATAAAAGGAACTTTAATTCACGAGTTTGGACATGCTTTTGGATTAGGGCACAGTGAAAACGAGTTAGATATAATGTATCCTTACATTGATCCCGATCAAACACCTTTAATGAATTATGTTGAACTATCTAATAACGACCGCGAGGCAATTGGAAATGTAATTGATCTTGGCAAGAAACATCTATCTGTCAAAAAACAATTATCACTTTATCAGAATCATTTTTTTGGTATCAATAAATAATACGCCAACTTTTCGCTGATAGAAATATATTTCACTTACAAGGGCGATTGGGTGGGTCGGCCACAACATCAATCTCAACCTTATATTTACCTGCTGTTACATCTTCATTAACCAAGCTTGTAACACCATTTCCTATAAAATCGTAAATCTTTAAAGAAACAAGTCCAATGATCGATACCTGGGATTTAATCTTTGTCCCTGATTTATTATCAAAATATTAGTATAAGGTATTCATATTCAAATGTAAACCCAGAATTTTCTAATCATTTTACTACTCTTCTTACCGTCTTAAGTTTAATAAAATTATTATATTATCAAACACTTAATTTGTTTTAGCTGTAGCTTTTGAATGTAAATAAGTATCCAAAATGACAAAATTCGGAATAATTTGAAAAATTCAGTATTAGAAAATAAATCAAACGTTGACCTTGCATTTGATAAGAATGGCAAATCAAAAATTTTGAATAATTTTATCACTATCCGATCATTTACTGAAAAACTATGCTCACCGCTTGAAAATGAAGATTTCGTAATTCAATCAATGCCAGATGTTAGTCCCACAAAATGGCATCTTGGACATACTAGCTGGTTTTTCGAAACATTTATTTTAGAAAAAGCCATTCAAAATTATAAGTCACTTCATCCATTGTACACCTATTTATTTAATTCATACTATATTCAGGTAGGAGAACGATGGAAGAGAGCTAAGCGTGGTTTACTATCAAGACCAACAGTTAAAGAAATATTTGAATATAGAAAATTTGTAAACGATAAGACGATTGAATTTTTAGAGACTTGTAATGAAAACAAATACGGAGAAATAGTACCAATAATTGAAATTGGGCTAAACCATGAACAACAACATCAGGAATTATTACTTACTGATATAAAACATGTGTTATCATTAAATCCACTTAATCCGGTTTATTCTGAAAGAAAAATAATTTCCTCAAATAACACAGTTAAGTCTGATTGGATAGAGTTTGAGGGTGGTGTGGTTGAGATTGGAAGCGATGACAATGAATTTAACTTCGATAATGAAAAACCTTTACACAAAGTGTATTTATATCCATATAGGCTTGCAAATAGATTAATTACAAATAAAGAGTATATAGACTTTATAGAAGATGGCGGTTATAAAAAAGCAACGTTTTGGTTATCCGATGGCTGGGCCATTGTTGAGAGTGAAGGGTGGAAAGCACCACTTTATTGGGAACAGAAGGACAATAACTGGTGGAACTTTACATTAAATGGTTTTAGAAAAGTAAATCCGGATGAACCCGTTTGTCATATCAGCCAATATGAGGCTGATGCATTTGCACAGTGGAAAGGTTCTCGTATTCCATCCGAAGCTGAATGGGAAATAGCTGCTTGTGGAATACCTTATGAAGGAAACTTTGTTGAGAATGAAAACTTTCATACTGTTCCAGTGGGAAAAAAGTTACCAGGATTAAACCAGATGTACGGCGATGTTTGGGAATGGACACAAAGTTCTTACACTCCTTACCCGGGTTACAAACCATTACCAGGCGCATTGGGTGAATACAATGGAAAATTTATGAGCAACCAAATGGTGCTTCGCGGTGGATCATGTGCAACTTCACAAACTCATATCAGAAATACATACCGCAATTTTTTCCCTTCTCATTCCAGGTGGCAATTTACCGGTTTAAGATTGGCAGAAGATATAAAACACTAAAATGAAATCATATACTGAAGAAGCAGAGCTAGAAGATATTTTATCAGAAGTAATTACTGGATTGAGTAAAGCTCAAAAATCTCTTCCCAGTAAATTATTCTATGACGAGAAAGGTTCTAAACTTTTTGATGAGATTTGCGAATTGGATGAATACTATCTTACCAGAACTGAAACAAAAATAATGCTCGAAAATATCAAAGAAATAGCATCCCATATTGGAGACGAATCTTTGTTGGTTGAACTTGGAAGCGGAAGTAGTGTTAAGATTAGATTTCTGATCGATCATCTCCCGACACTTGCGGCTTATATACCGGTTGATATTTCCTCTAAACATTTATTGAAATCCGCTGACGACTTAAAATCAGATCATCCTGATTTGATGGTTTATCCACTAGTAGCAGATTATACAAAATATTTTTCACTTCCGGATATTTCTGTTTCATATAAATCAATTGATGCTTTTTATCCCGGTTCAACGATTGGCAATTTTACACCCAAGCAAGCGAAAGCGTTCTTGAAAAGAATAGCAAAAACATGCAGCAGAAATAGTGGTTTATTAATTGGTGTCGATCTAAAAAAGGATGCAGAGATTCTAAACGCTGCTTATAATGATAAAAAAGGAGTAACTTCTGAATTCAATCTTAATATCTTAAATCATATAAATGAAAATTTAGATGCTGATTTCGATGTAAAAAGTTTTTCTCATCATGCATTTTATAATGAAAAGTTTGGAAGAATAGAGATGCATCTCGTTAGCAAGAAAGATCAATATGTTAATATAAATGACAACAAATTATACTTGGAAAAAGAGGAAAGAATCTTAACAGAGTATTCGTATAAGTACAATTTAACTGACTTTGCGAACCTTGTAAAGGGAATATATAATATTGAGAAAATTTGGGTTGATGAAAATAAATTATTCAGCGTTCAGTTTTTAAGGGCTTTATAATATTATTCTTGTGGCAGTATTCCCATCTTTATCCACTCTTCTTTAGCAGGGCCATAGACTCCAGGAACTTTTAATCCTGCAAGTCTCATTACAACCGTTAATTGTGCACGATGATGAATTTGATGATTAACTAATGCACCTAACGTTTTTCCTCTCGACCATACATCTCCTTGCCCCGTTATCTTATCTTCAATAGAAAGAGTATCGTCATTCCATTTTTCTTTTATCTCCTTAGTCAATCCATCTGAGGCACTTTTGTATTCATCAACAATTTCTTTTGTCGTTGATGGAAATGGGGAATTTTGATCTACTTTTTCGAAAGTTAATCCCATGCGGTGACCTAAATCAGATATTGCTCCCACAATATGCCAGGCAAGTTTTCCAGGTGTTCTGATATTTTCTCTAAATTTTTTTGTAAGTGAAGCATCGGTAAGATTATTTAAAACTTTTATCGTTGACTCGGATTCATATTTCCAGTCATCTAAGAAGTCGGATATTTTGTAATACATTTTTTAAACCCATTCTTTATTATTATTGTCATGCTGAATATATTTCTCCAAAGGAGTCCTTGGAACAGCATCTTTAAATATTTATTAAGCTTTTAGTACAAACTGAGATCCTGAAATGAATTCAGGATAAACTATCAAGGATCTCTTTCAATTTCCTAAGGTTCTCCTGCCAGTCTCTTTGCTTTGCTTTTTCCTTTTCAACAACTTCTGCGGGTGCGCCGTTGACAAATTTATCATTCGATAGTTTCTTCTCAATCCCTGCAAGAAATCCTTCAAGTCGTGTAATT
>JARRKK010000010.1:0-16480 GCA_037388105.1 Ignavibacteriaceae bacterium
GCTCGCAGATACTGAATAATCACTTTGAATGCTTAAGAATAGGATCACCGAACTTTTTCGTTATTCCAATGCCTATTTGCTCCAGAAATTTTGTGGGGAGTTCACCACCTGCAAAAATATATACAAGATCATTTTGAATTTCTTTTTCTGTGTCACCAGCATTTAATGTAAGAATAACTTTATCATTCAATATTTCCTTCACAATTGAGTTGAATAAAACCCGAATTTTCTTTGATACAATTGCCTTATTTATCTTCTCGAGATTTTTTGGTTTCAGCCGGGAAAATGATTCGCCACGATACGAGAGAGTAACACTGTTATTTTCATCTGCTAACAGTAATGCGGATTCAATCGCTGAGTCGCCACCGCCAACTACTAATACATTTTTATTATGTATCAATTCAGGTTCAATTAGTCTGTATGCAACTTTCTCTTTCTGCTCGCCCGGTACACCTAACTTTCTCGGTGATCCTCTTCTACCTATTGCAAGTAACACTCCGGAGCTTGTGTACTCACCTTTACTTGTAGATATTTTAAATTGTGAATTTATTTTCTGAATACTATTAACTTTCTCTTCTTCATTGACAGTCAGACGATTATTGGAGAGAACCTTGTTCCAGAGTTCGAGTAATTCTACTTTTGAAGTTTGATGTAACCTTACTTTTCCGTGAATAGGCAAATTCATTGGATTTGTCATTACAATTTTTTGTCTGGGAAAATTTGCGACAGTACCACCGAGCGAATCCTGCTCTATAGTAAGGAATTTTAATTTCCTTCTTTTAGCTTCTAATGAAGCAGATATTCCTGCAGGCCCTGCACCCACTATAATAACATCGTAGTCACTTCTGGATTTCTGTGGAATCTTTTTTGTAAGATAACTCATTGCTTGTCTCCCCTGTTCAACAGCATTTTTTATCAAACCCATTCCACCCAGCTCACCGGCTATAAATAATCCGGGAATCGTTGTTTCAAATTCCTGATTGACATGTGGTAATTCAACACCGCGTTTTTCAGTTCCAATACATAAAGTGATTGCCTGAACAGGGCAAGCATGAAAACAAGCACCGTGACCAACACAGCGGGAAGCATTTATCGGGGTACTTTTTCCGTTTACCATGCCCAATATATCCTGCTCCGGGCAGGCTGCAATACAAGCTCCGCTGCCAATGCATATATCAGGATCAATAACGGGGTGAAGTGATATCGGTTCGTGAAAACCAAAATCTTTTGCTTTTTTAATTTTTTCGAATGTTTTTTGAGATTCCTCAGATTTAGTCTTCAGATAGAAATATAATATCAGAGAAAGAACAATTATTCCAACAATGTAACCTACTATATTTTCTATTATAGCTTCCATTCAACTCTTTATTATGATCTTTTTTATTAGTGTTTCCCTCTTAAAAGCAAAATTGATTTTTAACTACAAGATTTGTGCAATAAAAGAGTAATGATCAAATAAGCAGGAATCAATTAAATAAGCGATGTTCTAATTCAGAGATAGTCAATAAATTACAGTTTTTCAACTGAATTCTTTGATCGTTTTCCAATCTCTGTATCGGGGTATTTTTGGTAAAGTTTTGTCCAGATTTCTTTTGCTTTCTTAGTATCGCCATTTGTGGCGGAAATAGCGCCAAGGTTGTAAAGCGCATTTGCATTTTCCGGGTCAATATCAAGTATACTGTTTGTATAACTCTCGGCATTCTTCATTTCTCCCAGACTATAATAAATAAAGGAAAGTGAAAAGAGAATATCAATTCGGTTCGGATCTAATTTTATTATTCTTTTATAATATTCAAGTGATTCTTGTTGCATATGCGCTGCTGTAAGAAGATCAGCATATTCTCTTAGCGAGGTTGTATCATTTGGATTTTCTTCAATTGCTTTTTTTAACATCTCAACCCTATGCTTAAATTCTGCAGATACATTTTCTTTACTTGGCGAGTCTCCTGATTTCAACGGTTTGTGAATATCATCATCAGGGATATTCCCTTTTTGAGTTACAGGATTCTTCACAGTATCATCCGATCCGGATTGATTCGAGACAACAACTAAAAATATTATAACAAGAAGAAATAATATTCCATATAAATAGTAGGGTTTGAATTTCATTATATGATCCTTAAAAAATCCATTTATATCCGAACGCTAATGTTACAACAACATGAATCACCATTATTACAAACATAGCTATAGCAAACGGGAGATGCGCAATGTGCCAGTAGCGAAACAGTTTATGAAAAGTCCTCAGTGTACCAATTCGCCTTGTTAACACAATCTCATTTTTTGCTGAAGTAATAATATCTCTTTTTTCATTTTTTGTAAGATTAATTCTTCTGAGACCTTTATTTATTTTATATAAAATTTTCCATCGTAGAAAAGGATCTATCATCATGTATGAAAGAGCTTTAATAAAAGTAATCTCTTTATATCTTTCCAAAGATGTAAGTTTGTTGAATTTGTAAAGTGTCTTCGATTCAAACTCAACCATAGCATTTACTTTATTTGCAAGATTTTCTCTAAGATCGTTTGCTGCATTTATACTTAATTCCTGACCTTGAATTGTTCTTGGAATTTGCACATAAATAAATCTGCCTACCACCCCGCTCAGAACAACAAGAACCATGCTCCAAAAGCTTATTGATACAATACCACCGAATTTAAAAGCTGTGTGGTAGAGGACTAAAACCGGTCCTACAGTACAGAGAAAAATGTGAAGTTCCAGCCAATGTTTTAAATAACCAAGATTGAAAAATAGCCTGATTCGTTTCCTTAGCATATAAATTGATACACCAATGATCATCATTAATGTTCCTACAATTCCAAAACCGTGTCCCCAACTACCGCTTGGTTTAAGAAAAATATGCTGATCATTAAAAAACCTCTCTTCAAGAGGAGTTGAGTAATATTCATAACCGTTAATGGCTAAAAGTATAGTGACTATTCCGCCAACGATAAAGAAGGATGCAACATAAGTCTTGTGGATTGTCTTATTCATATAAGAAAATAATTACTTAAATATTAAATTAAACAGTTTTAAACAAGCAGGAAAAGTGCCAAATCGGGGAATGGTTATGAATTAAAATTTTTGAAAAAGTAATGTGATTAGAATTTCAATTATTTTAGTCTAGCGAATTAATTTCATTCAAAGTCATATACTTGGTGGAATGATCAATTGTGAGTTCACTCAATTGATTGATAAGTATGTTTATCCTTTCATCATTTTCATCATCAAATGCCTCAAATGCCTCTTCAGAAGTAAATGTGTACTGCTCCTGGAAGTGGTGTGGTTTTCCTTTTATCTTAAAAACAGAATAGTCTTCAAGACCATCTGCTTTCAGCAAATTCTTTAATTCATTGATGATGCTTAAATATTCTTTTTGTTTATCTTTTTCCAATTCATACTGAATTGTAAATATTACTTTAGACATTTGATCTCCACATAATTAGGCAATTAAATTTTTAGATATTATTCCAGTGTAAATTATTTCAACCGGGCCGGCGAGGGAAACATTTTTGAATTCCAATTCTCTTTTATCAAAATTAACAACAAGCGTATCACCACCCTTCGTAATTAACGAAATTGGTGGAATTAAATCAAATTTAATACCGGCTATAATTGCACCGGCAACTGAACCTGTTCCGCAGGAAAGAGTTTCATCTTCAACACCTCTTTCATAGGTGCGGATATGAACCTGATCATTAATGATTTTAATGAAGTTCACATTCGTGCCACCAGGAGTAAACTCCGGAGCGTTCCTGATTTTCCTGCCGATTAAAATCACATCAACCTTATCCAGATAAGTTCTCATTTCTGCATCGGGCAGATCAGAAATAACTATTACAATATGAGGTGAACCGGTATTAATAAAACTGGCGGGAATATTTTTTTCATCAAACTGAACAGTTTTATTTTCTTCAATTTGTTCTGGTGGTTTTAAGTTGAACTTTATTTCTCCATCCGGTAACAGTTCGCCACTATATTCTGTTTTATCAGACAGGAATTTGATCAATCCGCCGTTAGTTCTGTTCGAGATTTGTGCGTATTTAATTGCACATCTTGCGCCATTTCCGCATAAGGTTCCAGTAGTTCCGTCGGCATTGTAATAATTCATACCAAAATCATAACCATCGGGATCGCCTATAGTTATTATTCCGTCTGCACCAATCCCGTTCCTTCGATGGCATAATCGGCTAATGACATTATTTTTAAGAACAAATTCAGGGTTTTGGGTTTTGTCAATAATAATAAAATCGTTGCCCGTCCCACTCATTTTTATAAAAGATATATCTTTCATTTTGAAGTTGCAATTTAGCCGATAATAATCTTGTTTACAATATGAGAATGCAACTTAATATTTTAAACCGAGTAGAATTTACCGTGTTGAGTGGGTATTATTTAGGTCAAAGACTGGTATAATTGCCTTAAAAAATCCCTAAGATAGAATGATTTATGATAAGGCGAATTATACCAACCTCTCTTTTTCGGGCTCATCAATATTTTAGGTTCGGATCAGGCCAGGATCGACGGTAATAAGCTCGTAATAGAATATATAAAACTACGTCAAGAATTAATTATTAGCTATTCTGAAAGTTTTTAACTAATGATGCAACCTGCTGTGCTTGTGTTGAATTATATTCAAATGAAAGCTTCCTGTGATTTACAAGATCGATAATAGTTCCAACCAGACACAAACCTCCGGTTAAAAAGTAAAGTATTCCCATGCCAATCTGATTAAGAATAAATCTCTGAACACCCGCTATGCCAAGAAGACCAAGCAAGGTAAGTATCATAATTGTTGTGGGATCTTTTCTTCTGGTACTATATACTGCTGCAAACTGCTGAGCCTTGTTATCATCAAAGTCATTAATTAGTTGTTGTATGTAAATTAATTCATCGCCTTCAAGATAAGGCATCAGTTGTAATATATTTGCCATTTCCGCTCCAATTAAATTTTATTAAATGAATGATTCTGGTTATTAGTATTATTAGCGCGAACAAACCCAAAGGATGAGAATAAAATGAGTTGCTTAACTCACCATGAAAAAGATATGATATTGAATTTCCTAAACCGCATCCTGGACAGAATTCCAAGCCCAAATTTGCAAAGGGACAAAGTGTAAAATGTACTTCTGCTGGATTGTTTATAAATGCAAGAAAAAATATTCCACTAATCCAGATCGCTGACTCAATTCCGAATGAGATTATAAATTTATGAATATGTTGTATTGCTTTACTCAAATCTGAATTCATGGTGTAGTTTGTTTTCTCAGTCCAACTGCAGATTAATTTATTATTGATTTTAACTTAGTTAATGATGAATTGGAAATCAATTATTGTTCGGTGAGTAGATGAATCTTGGCGGTGAATTAGGAATTTATGATGATTACACAGGCATGATTGTTTGGTTGTATGGCCGTCTGATTAAAATCAGATTAGAATTCGACTTATCTTTAGTTTACCATTTTTTGTTCGTGGATTTTATGGTAGGAGTATAAAAAATTCTGAGAGCCTGATATTACTAATAATACTTCACTCTAACTCTAACAATCTCATCCCTGCCTTTATCATCGAGGCAGGTAATTTTTAATTCTTCTGTTTCCGGTTTAAGAAAAATCTTAGTACCGGGTTTAGTCTTTGTATAATATTGATCATTAACAAACCAATAGTGCGTATTAACTTTTCCATTCGATGCCGCTAAAAGGACTATCTCCTGTTTTGAGTTTTCTTCAACAAAATATTCATAGTCCTCAGTTGGGGAAAGAATCCGTGGACCCTCTTCCGAAAACATTGCGGTACAGTTATGATTATGCGGAGGCGGCAAAGTGATATTATAATTATTCTCTGAAAGCCAAACAGTTAGTTCAGGTTGATAAATAGAGTAAACGACTTTTTTATAGTCATCTCTGGGTAAGCACTCGGTGCAGTATTGAATTGTTTCATCAAGGTTTACATAAACGGGCTTATGAATGTTGCATGATTTATTATGTGACCTATCCTTAATTGCAAAATCATCTATAACATTATTACAATAACGGGTTGGAAGTAGTCCACTTTCGCTACAAACTTTTCTTTTGTATAACTCAGATGGAATATCAAACCATTTTTCATCCGCATCATAGTCGATTGCATTAAATAGATCGAAGAGAAAAGGAATCGCAGCTTCTGCCCCTGAAAGATGAGGAGAACCCCTTCCGTTAAAGTTTCCCATCCAAACACCAATTGTGTAGTTTGGATTAAATCCAATTGCCCAGGCATCCCTTTTTCCATAAGAAGTACCTGTCTTCCACGCAAATTTTGGTAGCTTGGAATAATTTGTTAAATCAGCAATATCACTTCGGTTCGTCCTGGATAATATTTCTCCGATTAAAAAGGATGATGCCGATGAGAAAACTTCTACACCTTCTTCTTTCTCCAAATCATTTACACGATAAACTAAACGATCAAGTATTCCTTTACTTGCAAAAGCAGAGTACAATCTTGTAAGTTCTTCAAGCGTTGAACCACAACCACCAAGAATAAGGGAGAGACCAAGCTTATCTTTTTGTTTATGGATTTCATTAAACCCACATTCCTCTAAAAAATTCGTAAAGTTATTCAAACCTGAACTCCGAAGTAAACTGACAGCAGGAATATTTAATGAATTCACCAGTGCAAACTCAGTTGAAATATTTCCATAGAATTTCAAATCATAATTTTCAGGCTGGTAACCGTTAAAATCAGTTGGAATATCTGCCAGTTTCATCTGTGGAGTCAGCGTTCCATTATCAAAAGCATAAGCATACAACGCAGGTTTTAACGTAGAACCGGGTGATCTGATAGCGGTTATTCCGTTCACCTGACCGAAAGAACCATCATCATAAAAATCTGCAGAGCCGCAGTAAGCAACTACGGATGAATTTTTATTATCTATTACAAGCACCGCACCGTTTGTTATCCCCTTATAAAAAACAGCTTTTACCTGCCGAGATAAAAGGTACTCCGCCGTTTGTTGAATTGAAAGATCAAGGGTGGTTTTAATTTTGGATTCATTAAAGTTTTCTTTTACACGATAACTAAAATGCGGTGCGAGAGTTGGAATATCGAAACGATTTGGTTCAACAGGTTCTTCAAGCGCGTCATCAAGTTCGTTTGAAGAAAAAACATTTTCATCACGGAACTTTTTAATCCAATAATTCCTTTCTTTAATTATTTCATCATTTATCCTGTCTAATCGAAGTGAATTCGGATCATTTGGTATAACAGCAAGTATAATTGATTGCGCAAGACTAAGTTTATCCGGTGGTCTGTTAAAATAAATGTAAGATGCTGATTTTACTCCTTCAATATTCCCACCGAAGGGTAAAAGACTTAAATAAATTTCAAGTATCTCATTTTTTGAATAGCTAATTTCAAGCTGAATAGCTCTAAACACCTCGACAAATTTATTAATATAAGTTCTATCTTTTGGTTCAAGCATACGTGCAACTTGCATAGTGATTGTTGATGCACCGGAAACCGTTTCACCGCTAACAAGATTTTTGTAGAGTGCGCGTACAATTGAAATTGGGTTAACTCCAAAGTGCCAATAAAACCAGCTATCTTCCTTTTCAACTATTGCCTTTATTAGTTCCGGTGAAATTTCTTCCAGTTCTGTTTTAAACCGCCATTTATCATCTTCAGTTAAATATGCTGAAAGCAAAGTCCCATCACGTGTAAGGATTTCTTTTGAGTATTGTTTCAGTTCCGGAATCGGGAAGAGTAAATCCAGCAAAATGAATAAAAGCAGCATTGTAAAAACAATCTTTGCCGTTCCTGAATATTTTATTATTAGATCAAAGTGCATAATCTTTTTTTCAATTGTCATTGTGAGAAGTAAAGCGACGAAGCAATCTATTAAACAGACAGATTGCTTTTCCCAAGTTAATTGAGATCGTAATAACTCTCAGTTTATTCTCTCCTCTCCAAAACTTTTACAATACCCGCGCCGTGATATGAATGATATTCCCGGTCATACATAGCTTCAGCGCCAATTACCGGCAGCTGAAATGTTCCCTGGTTTACAACTCTAAGTAAGTAATAAAACTCATTGCTCTTTTTTCTATTAAGATTAGTAAACAACAGCAACCTGTCGTCACGTATATCCATATAATCAACCTTGAGCGGATTTTTTGGTACCCAGGTTAGTTCTGTGGCAGGGTTTAATCTCGGATTTTCAATTTCAAATCCTGCAGGTATTAAATCAGATATAATTATATTTTCGGCACCGCGTTCAAAACCTGTTAATACTATTTTACATACTATCAATTCTCCTTGATAGAAGATATTATCAAATATCTTCCTACCGGTTTTATAACCATAATAGGATCTTCTTATCTGAACATATGAATCTTCCTCCTTAACCTTTTCATTTATTTTTACGCCTTCAGCGTTCCAGAAATAATAAACTTCACCATCACCTGTGGCTTTCAAATTAACTATGGCACCATCTAACCTATTATCGGTTACAGTTAAATCATTACCAGTAAATTTGTTTATTTTTTCTCCGTCAGCAATAATATCTACAGTAACATTTGCATCAGCATTTAAACCAGCTGCTTTTCCAAGAGCAAGAAATGCAAAGGCTCTTTCCTGCGTTGAGTACATATCTTTCGAATTACTTGTTAAATATTTGATAATAAGCGGAACCTGTGTATTTGCCGGTTCAACTTCCAGCAACACATTTAACATAATTGCATTTGCTCTTATATCAGAGTCAAAGCTTCCACCCGTTAATCGCTCCGGATGAACGGGTTCATATGAACTTGGAACAATTTCATAATAAGAATTCCACCTGCCGGCTAAAGCATATGCGCCTGCAAGCATATAAAGCATGTCCATAGAAACAAGGTGCGGTCTTGATTTATAATAATTCATAGATGCAATATCAGCTTTGCCGGCAAGAGCAAGAACATACAGAGAATAAAGAATTTCTTTATTGGCAATCTTATGAACTGTTCTGCCTGTATGTAACCTGGTTATGTAATCGAATGTTTTTCGTTCTTTTGCCTTTTTAGAAATGTATTTGAGAAGTTTATTTAGAACACTCTCAGAAACATCGTAACCACCTTTTTTTGCTTCCAGCAGAAAATGTGCTGCGTATACCGATCCCCACCAGTTGGTATATGTGCCGCCCTGCCAGTATGCCATCGAGCCATCGTATAACTGCATTGTCTCAATCTTACGTATTCCCTCTTTAACATAATAAACTGGATTGGTTGTTTTATAATATTCCGGGGCAACCAGCTTTGCAAGATCTTCAAAATACAGTTGGGGGAAGAGTTTAGAAACTGTTTGCTCAATACAACCGTAAGGATAACCGACAAGATACTTTAGCTGCTTTGCAAACTTTACTGCAGGAAATTTACTGATTGTAAGGGTAGTTGTTTGTGTTCCTTTCAAGAAGTTTTTCGGGATATCAATACTAATCGCATTTCCCGCCTTTATGGTTCCCGAACCGGTTTCAACTACTAATGGAGAGATTGGTCTTACTGCAATATCAATTTCCTCTTTAATTTTTACAAAACCAGAAGTTTCAAATACAATTTTGCCCGCTCCAACCTGCGCTGCTGCTTCTATACCGAATACTGCAACTCCGGTAGAATTTGGTTCTATTTTTAACGTTTTTTTCTTTGATGATGTTATACTTAGTGGTCCCTCAACATTTAAACTGATCTCAATGTCAGCAACTTTATCTGTAGTGTTTATTACAGTTACCGGCGTTATTAATGAATCGTTAACAGCAAGAAATCTCGGAACCTGCGGTTCCATTATTAAATCATCGGCAACCTTCATATGTTCTTCCGCAGCACCAAAGCGGGAATCTGTATAAGCGACAGCCATTAATCTAACATCTCCGTTGAACTGGGGAATGTTCAAAGAAACTTTTACTTCACCATTACCATTAGTCTTTTTAATTCCACTCCAGTATGATAACAGCTTAAATCTTTTAACGGTAATTGGAGTAGTTCTCTTTTTTAATTGTTCCATCATATCACCTCCACCGGGTGAGGAACTTTCAGAAGCAATTTCCGGTAGAAGAAGCTTGTAAAGATCATAACTGTTAATCCCCAGCGGGCGTTTTGCATACATATACTTATAAGGATCAGGTGTATCAAAATTAGTAATCTGCAATATGCCTTCATCAACCGCTGCCAATGTTATAAAAATATCTTTTTGCGGATCAGTTTTTATTGTGATCTGCTGAGTCGTCTTCGGTTTTATTTTTACCGGTGCATTAATTGCAACCGGCAATTTATTTATTCTTTTTACGACCCGCATCGATGCAAAACCATGCCCTACAAGAAACGGAACTGAGTTATCATTATTATGCTTTTTGAATAGAGTTGCAGTTACATATGCATTCGGCATTTGATCATCGTTGAGTGTTAATTCAATCTCGGCGGATTTATTTTCGACATTCAAATAATGATAAGATTGAATGCTATTCCGTTCTACCGTAACAAGCAGTTTTCCTGAAAATGGACAGGTGAATAAAACCTTTGCCTTTCCACCGGGTTCATACGCTTCTTTATCAAACACAATATCTATTCTACCTTCTTTATCAACTTCAAAAGAAGCGGCAGTTGAAGTGCCCCAGCCATATGCGTAGAAACTTTTCTTCTGATAATCACCACTACCTTTCTTGTGAACTCTTAAATCATATTTTCCGGATTTTGAAACTGCGAATGTAAAAGGCGTTTCACCATTGATATCAAAATTCTTTTTCCACTCAGTGATTTGCTTCTGCTCGGACGCATAATAGTAGTTGCCAGAATAATCTTTTTTAAGAACCGTTTGCCATTCGTATCTTACAAGCTCCACTTCGGCTTTAAAGTCTTTAATTATTTTATCATCTGAATTAACAGTAATAAGATTGAATGTTAGATTCTCATTCACCCCTAAATAATAATCTGTTGATTTTATTCCGATAAAATAATCTTTCGGATAAACATCTACGTTCACAGTTCTGGTAACTGTTCTTCCTGTTAAATCGAATACACTTACAAATGCATTTACAGAAGCAATTCCTGAACTCTTAATTCCATTAGGAATATTATATTCAATTACAGCATTTCCCTGATCATCCAATACTCCATCAAGTAATGTATTATCAATTTTGGTATTAACGATTGATGAATTGGCAAAATTATAACTGGAAAAATTTTTACTATAAAAATCCCTGTGTTCTAACTGGATATCAGCTTCATAACGTAACCCTGAAGCCTTTCCGCCAAATAGAAATTCTGCATTCACATTTATTAAAATTTTATTTCCAGGTTCTGTTTTTTTCTTATCGGCTGATAACATAACTCTGATCTTATCCGGCACAAATTCTTCTATACTAAAATTGTAAGAACCGATTAGCTGTTTACTGCCGGTGTATACTTCTCCCCGATAACCACCCGTTTGAGCATATTCGGGAAGTTTAAATGAAATTTCGAAAGAACCCTGCTCATTTAGTTCCTGCTTGAATTCATCAAATACTTTCCCGGTTGGGGTAATGATCTTTATAAGAACAGGAATATCTTTTACAACTTCTAATTTATCATTTCTCACAATCGCTGAAAGATAAACATCTTCCCCTGGACGATAGATGTTTCTTGGTGAGTATATGAATGTGTTAAAATCTTCTGTATACTGAGTTATACCTCCAACATCGTAGCGGGAAGTTTCTATAAGAGTTTCTCTTAAGTCTATGTAATTAAAGTCTCCATTGTTTTCAACAATGACTAGGCGTGGATAAAAGCCTTCGGTTTTCTTTTTTACATCAATAAAGTGAGCTACTCCATCTTTATCAGTTTTGTCTTCCAATAAAATTTGATTATTGGTTGAAATAATACTTACCTGAGCTTCAGTAACCGGCTCTGTGGTAGCGATTGAATTCACAAATACGTAAATCTCATCCTTTCCAAATTTGGAAATGATTCCCAAATCGGAGATTGCAATCATCTTCGAATCGTTTCTCCACCTTTCTTCAGCTGAACGTACTGTTACGGTATATATTCCTTTATACTTCTGACTTAATGCACTATTAAGATTAACCGTAAAGCTTTTAAGCCAGTTTTTTCCTTCACTTAGTTTTACTTTTTCTGTGTATATGCTTTTACCATAATCACCTGCATAGTAAGTTGGATAGTAACCGTAATGCTCATCGTAGCTGTACGTGTAGCTATACTGGTTAAGAAAATGAAGGAGGTTGTTTTTGAATACCCGCGATACTTCGATTTCTGCCTCTTCAATATTAACTGCGTTTACCTTCAGGTTTTCCTCCCCGCCAAGCATTAAGTATTTACCTTTTTTATCAGTAAAGTTTATTGAAGGATTAACATTCACCATGGAAATTGTTTGGTCGTAATCAAACTCCAGTTCTCCGCCATACAAACCGGGCAACCCCTTTTTAATAAATAAATCAACAGTCTGTACTTTATCCAGATCAGTCTCCAATCTGAACTGATTCTCGCTAACAAAGAATGTTAACCCGTTAGGTGGGTCAATTCGCACATAATTTTTTAATTGTTCTTCATCCACAGTTTGGGTTGTTGCAACTTCAATCCAACCGGTGTTTCCATCAAAACCCGATGTAACATTTGTAATGGCAAGTTTTGTTGCAGGTGGAAGCTCAACATTAAAGTTGCGCTCTTCCTGCAAACCATCTTTTCCCAGAACGGATACAAGATCTTTTTTAACTTTAATCGTAAACTTTTGTTTTTTATCGGTTTGCTGAATTTCTCCAAAGTTTATCGCAATTACTTCCGCAGCCTGCTCCGACACGATTTGATAATCTGTAGTTTCTTGACCAGCTTTACTGACTTCTAAAAAATCTTTTAATGATTGTGGTTCAACAGGATAATTAAATTGAACATTAGCTTGAACACTAAGTTTGTAATTTTGATGAGCAATATTTGTCCAGAAAAAATCTATTTTAACTACATCAAAATATGGTGTGTGAAAATTGTATGTTTCAAAATCGGGTGAGTAATTCGTGCCGAATAAAACGTTTTTATTAATGGCTGCCGAGTACTTTTGTATTGGTTCGAGTGGAACATCCGGTGAAAATACAAGAGTGTTATCCGACGTCCATTTAAATTTTCCGGGTATGGTCGGAGAAAAAGTGATAAACTCCTCATCAAGCCATTTGCCCTGCACATCAGGAGGAGCAAGATTTTCAGAAAACTCAACAACAAAATTGGTTAGCTTTGCAACCTCACCTGTTGGTGTAAAGTAATCTACCTTCACTGTTTTACCAGGTTCACAGCTAATAACAGAAACAATAATTAAAAGAAGAGATAAGTACTTGAGAATTGATTGCATCTTAGACTCCTGTATAAGTGCGGTAAAATATTGAATACAAATTATTTAATTACCGGGAAAGTAGGAATTGATGTAGAATTAATTAATCTGTACTGTCTGCCAGTCACATTAGAAGAAACTGGAATATTATGTCAAAATATAGAAAACGCCTATCCGTCAGCTATAATTTACTTCAAAGTTGTTATAACAGTCTATTTTCGAAAGTTGTCAACTAAATACTTCGAATTACTTAAACTTATCAGCTTTACTTCCTAATTAAAAAGAGCAGCTCCTTTTATCAACCTGGATTTGATTAAACCATAAAAAGAAAATTCACCACGATATTTCCATCCTAAATGGCTGGAACAGCGGCTGCAAACTGCAACCGACCAGGAATGTCCAGGAAACCAGGTAAATTCCATCGTGGGTTCTCCAATTTCCCGGCATCCGCTGGCAGTACAAACAGTGATAATATTAAAAAAGTATCTGTCTGGATTTGTAAATTGAAACTCACTGTGATTATTAAATTCAAATCTGTCTTTATCTGAAGTAATTTTTTTATTACATATAATACACAACCAGTCATCGGCCTTAAGTTCCGTTTTAACCCTAACCTCAGGTTCTAATTGAGTATCAACTTCATTAATTTGGTTTTGATTTATTTTTTCTTCCATTTAAACTCCTCCTATCACAACAAAATTATTAGATATAATTCATTTTATCACTCATCCATTAACACTTTGTTACTCTGCTCTTCTAAAACTTACCAACATTTTCAGTTTGTTCAAATAATTAATGTTTAACAGATGGAGATTGAATTACCAGACAATATATTCTTTAAATAATATTTATCTTTCATAAAAATATTTAATAAAAATTTGAGTTAATAAATTGGAATGGATTACAAACCCTGAATCACTTATTGCACTATTGACTTTGACAGTGCTGGAAATAGTGCTTGGTATAGATAATATTATCTTTATTTCAATTCTGTCTGGTAAGCTACCAAAGGAACAACAAAACAGGGCAAGACTGACAGGTTTAGCTCTTGCAATGGTTACAAGAATATTGCTGCTTTTTTCTATTGTGTGGATAATGAAATTAACACTTCCTCTCTTTAAAGTTTTAGGCCAAGAGATAAGCGGAAGGGATATAATACTTATTGCAGGCGGATTATTTTTACTAGGTAAAAGCACTTTTGAAATACACGATAAACTTGAGGGAGAAGAGATTACCAAATCAGGTAAAGCGGTAAAATCCTTTACAAATGTAATTGTTCAAATAATGCTGCTTGATATAGTTTTTTCTCTGGATTCGGTGATAACAGCCGTTGGGATGGCGAAGGAATTAATTATAATGATACTTGCAGTAATAATCGCTGTGGGCGTTATGATGGTTTCTTCAAAAAGCATAAGCGATTTTGTTGAGAAACATCCCACTGTAAAAATGCTAGCACTCTCATTTTTATTGTTGATTGGTGTATCGCTTATAGCAGAAGGACTTGAACAACATATACCAAAGGGTTATATATATTTTGCAATGGCATTTTCTGTATTTGTTGAAATGCTGAACCTGAAAATGAAGAGAAAATCAAAACCGCTTGCTTTGCGAAACCGTTTTGCTGATGAAAAGTGATATTTGCTTATACGTGTATGTGAGATATTAGCTGAAATTTTGGGTAAGGGTTTCTTCTAAGAATCAAAGAGAGACAGGATTGTAATTAAAATTCCCAGGTTTATCAAATAAACAAGGGTAAGTTTGGAATATTTAAGTGTTTGGGAACAAAAGATGATTTATTAGGTTAGATTCTAGAATTAAATATTCTATCAACTAAGCACAGGAGGAGAAATGTATAAGATTATTTTCTTACTAACCACAATTAGTCTCTATTCTTTAAATTTTTTCGCTCAGTCTAATGAAACAATCTTTACTGCCCAGGTAAGGAGTTCTGTAGAAGCACCAGCTGATAAAATATCCATCAGAGTAAGTATTACTTTGAGAAACGCTGATCCAGAATTACTACTCAAACAACACTCTGAGACAGAGAATAAATTATTAGAACTTCTTGGAGAACTTAACATCCCTGACTCTACAATCCAATTTTCACTATTGAGTGTGCGGAAAACTAAGAGTAAAAAAGACGAGTCGATATTTGAGTCGAATCAGACTGTAATTTTCGACATTACTGATTTTAAAAAATATTTTAATGTCCAAATTGGTTTGTTAAATATTGGTATTCATTCCTTTCAACCTGTGTTCTCCACAACTCACATAGAGAATACCAAAAAGAGAGGAGTAAAGAATGCCTTAGAGAGGGCACGAAGGGAAGCTGAATTATATGCTGAAAATTTAGATATGAAAGTCGGTCGAGTTGTTGAAATAGAGTCAAATGTAAGAGATGATTATCATTATGGTGGACCGTATGGCAGTGGGACTTATATGCAATCAGGAACAACAAAAGAGTTGTTAGAAATTCCTCAGCAAATTAGTGTTCTAACACTTGTCAAAGTAAAATTTGCTTTAGTCAGTAATTAATAAATTCTCAGTTCTGATTTTTACAACGGGATTTATTCTGATGAACTCAAATTAAATTATCATTGATATGAGTTTTTGAATAAACTAATAAATTGCTATTCGATACTTTCCAAGTTCTTTATCCAACCTTTTTGCCCCATCAGTTACTTTATCCAATAGAGTCCAGAACCTGGTACTATGATTATGATGTACAGTATGAACTAACTCGTGAAGGATTACATAATCAATTAAATGTTCCGGCAGGCGCATTAGATGAATACTTAAGTTAATATTGTTTTTTGCCGAGCAGCTTCCCCATCTTGATTTTATATTTTTAAGTGAAAGTTTATTGTAGCTAAATCCAAACTCTGCTGCAAACTTCGTTACTTTAGCAGGAAGATGTTCCTTTGCTTCTATTTTTAAAGCCCGTTCGATTCCTTTTCTGATTGCTTCCTGTACCTCTTTTGATTTAGTATTTAGTTCTAATGGATGTATAACACTTATGCTACCATTTAATAGCCTTACAGAAATATTTTCTCTATCGCCCTTTCTTAAAACTAATTTATGATTTTTTGTGCAATAACCTGAATTCTCATCATACAGGGTTTGCTTTTTTTCAAGTTCTTGAATTTTCTCAAGATTTTGTTTTAGCCAGAT
>JARRKK010000011.1:0-2987 GCA_037388105.1 Ignavibacteriaceae bacterium
ACCATCATTATCAATCTGTTTTAATCTGTAATAATATGTGCCAGGTTGATTAATATCAGCATCGCTATAATTATATTCTTTTGGTGAATTTGAATTACCGTGCCCTTCAACAAATCCAATCGTTACCCATTTTGAATTGTCTGTTCTGCTTTCGATATAAAAGCCATAATTGTTTACTTCGGTTTCAGTTCTCCAGCGTAAATCTATATGGTCTCCATTTAGTACCCCAATAAATAATGAAAGTTCAACTGGAGATGCATTATCATGAAAAAGATAGTCTGCATACACCGGCAAATGATCTGACGCAATGGTATATTCTTGTGGCACACTTTCTTCAGTTCCATCAATATTTCCAGGTACTTCAAACGAACCCGAGACATATTCGATGCCGCCACTATTTACAACAGATTGTGAGTTTAAAATCAAATCCTTCCTACTATCAAAGCCGCCTCGAATATTAGAAGTGAATAATAGATCATTTCCCAACCAGGAGTTAGTTCCATCATATCCTTCCGGATCTATGAAATATCCTGAGTTTGCATTATCAACCAAATCGTTAAATGAATCTTCAGTTGCATCTGCAAAATTAAAATCACCGGCAGCTATAAAATATTCTCCACTCGCATAAGCATCTGTGATGGTCCTGATATCATTCACAGCGGTTACTCTATCATTATCATTACTGGATGGTAGATGAACTCCAAAAATTATAATTTGTTTGGATGTTGAATTGTGTGTTAATATAAATCTATGTGTTCTTGGATCACCCGATCCACCATTAACATTTGTGGAGCTTACAAAGGTGAATTTATCAGATCTGTAATAAATGGCAGTATTATTCGAACCGCTACCGACATAAGTTCCCATTGCATAGGTGCCATTGCCTATTTGGTTTAACACACTGTCAAGACAGTGGTTTGCCCAATCTGATGATTTCATCTCAATCCCCACAAAGATATCCGGTTTAATTGGTTCTAGGACATCTATAAAAGCCGTATCGCGGGCAGTGTTAGTTACATAATTTAACATATTATAAGACATTATACGAATTGGATATACTTGTGCAAAACCCCTTGGAAGGATTAATACAAAAATCAGGATCGGAGATATTAATAAGAAAGTTCTATATTTGGTCAAATCAATATTCATTTCTCACAAATCATTTTATCAATATCAAATTTTATTCTGCTGTTATTTAAGTAGAATCATCTTATTGGACTTAGCAAATGTGGGGGTCTCAATTCTGTAAAAATAAACTCCACTATCTAATTTGTTGCTGACAGATGAGCCATCAAATGTAACTGAGTAACTTCCCGCTTGTTTTATTTCATTAACTAATTCTGTAACTAATTCACCCAAAGTGTTATAAATACTTAGGGATACCATTTGCTTTTCAGGAATGGTAAACTCTATTCTTGTAGAAGGATTAAACGGATTAGGATAGTTTTGGCTGAGATAGAAATTACCGGGAACCCCTACTTCAACAGATACTACGTCAGAATATTCATATGTTCCATCATTGTCTAACTGTTTTAACCTATAATTATAGGTTCCTGATTTATGAATATCCCTATCTGTATAGTTATAATATTTTACTGAATTTGAATTTCCATGTCCTTCTACAAAACCAATTTTTAACCATTCTAAATTGTCTTTAGTCCGCTCAATCTCAAAGCCATAATTGTTTACTTCGGTTTCTGTTCTCCAGCGTAAATCAATATGGTCTCTGTTTAATACTCCGGCAAATAATGAAAGTTCAACAGGATTTGGAGCATCATTGAAATCGAATGTAGCATACACAGGTAAATGATTAGATGCTAATGTATCATCGGCACTTGGTGTTGGATTTCCAACAACAGTATAATTGCCGCTAAAATGAATACCGTTATTTCCATTCCAAACATTATCGGACATTAAAATCATATCAAACCGTTCTAATCGACTAGTAGAGCTATAAGACTTAGATGTACTCCAAAATGAAGTCCAATCTCCAAAGTGAGAAGGTGGATCAGTTTGTTGGGGGTCATAAAAATAACCATTTAAATCACCGTCAGGATAATATAGTAAGTTCATGTACGCTCCTTCATCCGATCTATTAGTATTAAAGTCTCCCAGTACAATAAAATTTTCTGATGTGGAAGAAGGTGCATTATCGGAAATGTAGTTTAGTAAATATGAAATTTCTGCCGCCCTGGCTTCATGGTTTGCAGCGCCGCCTCCTGGTTTTAAATGTACAGCGTAAATTACTATTGTTTCGCCACCATTTTGTGTAAGTGTGAATTTGTTAATATCACGGAATCGTGTTGTCTGAGTTAAATCAAGATATGTTGGAATTATTGTGTTGTTAAAACTGGCACTATTGAATTTGCTGGTTTTATAATATAAACAAATGCTATTCGGACTTATACTACCATCATTAGCTATAAAGGTACCCTTTGAATAAGTGGTTGAATCATAATTTAAAACATTGGTTAAAAAGGCATCTGTATTGTCGTTATTAATCTCAACTGCAGCGATAATATCAGGATTTTCAGCACTGATAACACCACGCAGATTAGCGACCCGTGTCGGACTCGTAGCTGTCCAAACATTGCCATCTTTATCACTTGTGTTATAGCTCATTATCTTTATAGAGGTGGCCAGACTAAAACCGGCGCACTGGAAAAATACAAGTAGCACAAGAGTTGTATATTTTAATATTCGCATTATAGTATAATTTTTTAAGTTTATAATAATTCAGTTACTAAATAATTTTTTCAAAAAGATTATAAAATAAGACCCTTAAATATTTACTTGAGAAGAGTCATCTTTTTATCAAGAACAAAATTTTGAGTCACAAGGCTATATATGTAAATACCGCTGGGGAGGTTTGAAGCAACGAAAATTTCAGAATAACTTCCAGTTTCTCTTACTTCATTAACTAATTCCTTTACCAATTCCCCTAACGTATTATAAATTCTTAATGATACCAACTGTTTTTCCGGAAG
>JARRKK010000011.1:2993-19428 GCA_037388105.1 Ignavibacteriaceae bacterium
ACCATCATTATCAATCTGTTTTAATCTGTAATAATATGTGCCAGGTTGATTAATATCAGCATCGCTATAATTATATTCTTTTGGTGAATTTGAATTACCGTGCCCTTCAACAAATCCAAGAGTAATCCATTTTCTATCTTGTCCGTCCTGGGTAGTCTGACGTTGGATTTCAAACCCATAATTATTTACCTCTGTTTCGGTTCGCCAGTTTAATTCTACATAATTTCTAATAAGTTTACCTGCAAAGAATGTAAGCTCTACAGGAAAGGCACTGTTACCGATGTTGTCTGTTAAATCAATTAATCCAATCCTATCATCACTTCCTGTCCAATTGGATGTATTCATTATTGCAGCGCGGGTTACATTTGCATCTCCATTAACAGAGCTATTAAAATAGTAATTGTCCAATGAACCTAATTCAATATCTGAAGGTGTTCCTGGCGCATAAGAGTTACTGGGACCGGTCAACCAGCCATTATTACCCCAGATTATTCCTGCAATGTACGTTGGTACCGTTACTGAACCGGTATATGCAATTAATTGATCACCAGTTGATCCTGTAAATAATGTGGGTGGCGAAGATCCCGCACCATTATATTGAATTATTCTATCACTGTTATCATTATCGTTTGTCAAACTAGTTCCAAGTCTAACAAAAGTACCAGCAGGAATATCTGTCCAGTTAGTATTTATTAAATTAAAAGTGCCATCACCATTTACCAAGTCTCCGTTTATATCCACTCCGCTGTTAGTGATTTTTAAATTGGTTAAGCTCATATCAGCCAGAGTTAGGAACTCAACAACGTCAGGATTATCTGCACCAACTTGCGTAAATATAATACTACCCGGAGTTGGCCAATTTAAACCAGGGGAATCAACATAATAATCTGCGTAAACTGGCTGATGGTCAGAGGCATCCTTATATACTTGTGGTACACTAGCTGAAGTTCCATCAATATTACCTGGAACCGTATAAGAATCCGTGACATATTCAATGCCGCCACTATTTACAACAGATTGTGAGTTTAAAATCATATCATGTCTATACCAAGTGCTTTTAGTATTATTATGAGTTTTTAATCGACCATTTCCATACCAAGAGACAGGATCAATAAAATATCCCGAACTTGCATCGTCCACCAAATGGTTAAATGAAACTTCAGTTGAATCATCAATATTAAAATCACCGGCAGCTATAAAGAACTCCCCGCTTGCATAAGCATCTGTGATGCTCCTGATAGCATCCACATGAGTTACTCTCTCTGCATCACTACCAGAAGGTAGATGAACTCCAAAAATAACAAATTGCTTGCCCGTTGAATTGTGTGTTAATATATATTTATGAGTGCGGGGTTTGCCACTTCCCCCAATAATATTAGTAGAGCTTACGAAAGTGAATTTATCAGATCTATAAAAAATGGCATTATTATTCGAAGTGCTTCCAATATAAGTGCCCATATTATAAGTACCATTTCCTATTTGGTTCAACACATTGTCCCGAAAATTCTCACCCCAGGTTTCTGATTTAAGCTCAATCCCCACACAGATATCCGGTTCAATTTGATCTAAAACGGTGATGAAATAAGCATCACGTCCAGTGTCACTCGCATAATTCATCATATTATACGACATTACACGAATTGTTTCTTGTGCCACAGTTTTTGGAACGATAAATAGAAAGACCAGCATAGAAAATAAGAAGAGGGTCCTATATTTATTCAAATTCATATTCATATCATACTAATCACTTTATTCAGTATCAAAAATTTATTTTGCTACTATTTGAGTAGAATCATCTTATTAGTTTTAGTAAATGTGGGAGTTTGAATTCTGTAAAAATAAACATCACTCCCTAAGTTTGAGCCATCAAATGTAATCGAATAGTTGCCTGCATCCGTTAATTCATTCAACAATTCGGCTACTTGTTCACCTATAGTATTATAGACTGTTATTTTTACCATTTGTTCTTGGGGTATACTGAAGTCAATTCTTGTTTCAGGGTTGAATGGATTGGGATAGTTTTGACTAAGATTGAAATTATCAGGTACGCCTAACTCAACAGTTACAATATTTGAATACTTAATAGTGCCATCATTATCAATTTGCTTTAATCTAAAAAAATAATTACCTGGCAAATCATTTTCAGAATCAATGAAGCTGTATTGCTTTGGTGAATTTGAATTACCGTGTCCTTCAACAAAACCAATCTTAATCCAGTCCGAACTGTTTGTACTCCTCTCGATATCAAAGCCATAATTATTTACCTCTGTTTCCGTTCTCCAGCGTAACTCAACATTATTTCCGTTAATTGTTCCTGCGAAATAGGCAAGTTCAACTGGTGTTGGAGAGTTGTACGACCCTGTTACCCCTCGCCATGTGTGTACTGCAGAAGCCAGGATTACAACCTCAGAATCAAAACACTGCTTTGTACTTGTAGCATTATTCAATTCAGTAGAATCACTGGTAGCTGTTATCAAGTATGTGCCTTCGACACCAGGTGAAAAATCAATAGAACTTGTAAAAGAAGATTTATATATTATATCTCCTCCGTTTTGACTGCTGGTATAAACAACAGTGACTATACCATTAGTTTCATCAAGTAATGCAATTGGTCTGGTTGGAGAATTACCAGGTCCTCTATCCCTGACACTATAAAGAGGATCCCATGTTCCAGATGGTCTTCTTATCAATAAGGCAATTTGCGGATCACCATCTATATCGTATGATGTTTTTACAGCAGCATAAATAGTTCCATCGCTTGCAACTGCAAAATTTATATGGTCATCAGGTACATTGTTATCAAAAATCGGTATTTCCATTGTCCAATTTGATGCTGCCGGATTATCACCATCCAAATGATATGCAAAACCGAATCTGTTCTCATCTTGGTCAGACCACATCACTCCAATTTTTTTCCCTTCATGATCCTCAAAAGCAACTACCGCACATATGTCGTCGCTGTCAACACTAGTTTCCAGATCAATACTTGAACTCCAGGAAGAGTAGGGGGGATCACTATACTGAACCCTTATATCATCAGATTTCTGATATGCTAACCACATTCTATTTTCACTATCTATATCTATTGTAGCGGTCTCAACATTTTGTAGCTCAATGTCCGTTCTGCCTATCTCAGAATAAGTTCCGGCCGAATATTCCACGGTTACAATTTTAGATGTTCCGTCTATAAATAGGAGAATATAAGTTGTATCTCCAACATTTTTCGTATCTGCTTGAAACTTCTTTATACTCGAAAGTTTGTGTCCTTTTACCCAATTATTATCAACTAATTTGAAGATATGTGTTCCTGTTGAATCGGGAATAACAGCCCACCAGAAACCATCGTGCTTCCAAACTTTCGACTGAGGTTTGCTAGCAGTGTTTTTTGAGGCTTCATAGTCCGTAATTGCAGATGTACTGACGAAGCTCTGGGCAGAAATATTTGCTGAACTAAAAAAATCTACAATAAACAGACAAATCAATAGGATTTTGTATTTATTAATATTCTTACTCAAGTTTATTTTTATCCGATAACTTTAATTGGTTTTAAATGTTCATTTTTAAATGAACCATCGCATTCATTTAGCTTGGTTTTTAATAAACCAAGCGCAAAATTGAAATATCAGTTTTTTGTTAGTTTAGAATTCCCCCAAATAACAGTGCTCTTAAATTTCCTCTACACTATTATTCACTAATTTGTAGTTCTTGTTTGATTTTTTGCAAAAAGCGTGACCTTTTTCATCAAACTCCAAAATCTTACCCGCTTCACTAACCCATCCAACTATTTTTGCAGGAACTCCCACTACTAATGCAAAGTCCGGGATATCTTTTGTAACTACCGAACCAGCACCAACCATCGCATGCCGCCCGATGGTATTCCCACAAACTATTGTACAATTAGCACCTAAAGAGGCACCCTCCTTTACCAGAGTCTCTTTATAGAATTTACTTCCCACTTGAGGATATTTACAACGAGGGTCCAGAATGTTTGTAAATACCATTGATGGCCCGCAAAAAACATAATCCTCAAGTGTTACTCCCTCATAAACTGAAACGTTGTTTTGAATCTTACAAGTGTTACCTATGGTTACATTATTGCCAACATTCACATTCTGACCAAACACACAGTTCTTTCCGATCCTGGCACCGCTTTGAATATGACTAAAATGCCAAATCTTTGTTCCTTCACCTATCTCAGATGGTTCATCTACATAGGCCGATTCATGCTTAAAATATTTCACAGTTGTTTTTGTCTCCGAAGATATTTTTCTACAAATGGATGTATAACAGAATCGCTATTTTCTACTACCTTAGAAGTTCTTAAATCATGAACCAGGGTTATGGATGGACGTGCATCTTCAATTCCAAAACCGTTTCCCTTCAAAGTTTCTTCATAAACCTTTGTATGCAAATCTGTAAAACCGGAACTAAACTGAATCTCCTCACCGTTATATTCAATTGATCGGAATGTGGGTAAGCCTTTTTCTAAAACATCTGTTGGTAAGTCTGATGTATCTGCTGAGAGAAACCAGGATACTTCAGCATTCTCCAACTCAATAAATCCAGCCATTTTATTAGGTTCTGATAAATGTAACTCACTATGCTGCACGCCACCGAAAAGCCATATTAACATATCGAAGAAATGAACACCAATGTTAGTACCAATTCCACCGGCTTTTTCTTTTTGACCCTTCCATGAGTAATCATACCACAAACCGCGTGAAGTTATATATGTTAAATTTACTTTATATTTTTGGTTAGTCTTTATTGACTCTATTTTCTTTTTGAGATCGATAATACTTTCATGAACCCTAAGCTGAAGGATAGTATTAACTCTGGAACCAGTTTCATTTTCAAGTTCCTGAAGACTATCCAAATTCCAGGGATTTAGGACCAATGGTTTTTCACAAATTGCATCTGCACCAATTCTTAATGCTAACCGTATATGTGCATCGTGTAAATTATTTGGAGAACATATGGATAAGTAATGTACTTTATTTTCCTCGCCTTTTCTTCTTAACTTTTCTAAGTGTCTGTCGAATCGTTCAAATTCGGTGAAAAAACTTGTACGTGGAAAAAATTGATCAAGTATTCCTACAGAATCATGAGGATCAACTGCGGCGACTAAATTATTTCCTGTTTCTTTTATTGCTTTTAAATGCCTCGGTGCTATATATCCTGCTACACCGGTAATTGCAAAGTTTTTCATTTATAAAAATCCTGAGAGTGAATTATTATGCTTTAAAAATTGTGTCTGACTTTAGATTATTCTTTTCAAATGCATTACGTGTATCCAATATTGCCTTGGCACTATGTACAATCATTTTGTAATCAAAATTACTATGGTCTGTACTTAGTAAAACTAAATCGTATTTTTTAATACTATCTGGTGAAAGATCGACTGATACTTTCTCAAAATCATATTTTCTCGTTTTTGGTAATGAAGGAATATATGGATCAGAATAATCTACAATAGCACCCTTCTCAGTTAATATATCAATCAATTTAAGTGAAGGTGACTCACGCATATCATCAATATCTTTTTTGTAAGCTGCACCTAAAATTAAAATATTTGAACCATTCAAAGGCTTTTTATATTCATTTAATACTTCAGCTGCTTTTTCCACAACGTAATGAGGCTGATACGTATTTATCTCACCAGCTAGTTCAATAAACTTTGTATTAATTTCATATTCACGAGCCTTCCAGGTGAGATAAAAAGGATCAATCGGAATACAATGACCACCTAAGCCTGGGCCGGGATAAAAAGCAGTATATCCAAACGGCTTTGTTGAAGCTGCGGCTATGACTTCCCATATGTCGATATCCATTCTATTAAAAACCATTTTTAACTCATTAACAAGAGCTATGTTAATTGAGCGGTATATATTTTCAAGAAGTTTTGTTGCCTCCGCTACTCTTGGGGAAGATACCGGAACTGTTTTAACTATTATCTGGTCGTAAAGTGCAATTGCTGATTTAAGACATTTTTCAGTTACACCGCCTATAACTTTGGGTATTGTAGCTGTTGAGTACTTTTCGTTGTTAGGATCTTCTCTTTCAGGGCTAAATGCAAGATAAAAATCTTTACCAACTTCAAATTTGTTATCCCTTACTGAATTGGCGTTTTGAAAAAGCGGTAGCAGTATGTCTTCTGTTGTTCCTGGATATGTAGTTGATTCAAGTATTATCAACTGACCAGCCCGCATATATTTTGAAATTGTTTGTGCAGTTCCTTCAACGTAAGACATATCCGGTTCGCGATACTCATTCAAAGGAGTAGGAACGCATATAATAACCGCATCAACATCACTGATTGATGAGAAATCTGAAGTGGCTGAAAGTTTACCTTCATTTACACAGTTCCTGATTCTTTCCGAATCTATATGTTTTATATAACTTTTACCATTCTCTAGGAATTCAATTTTTTTATTATCTAGATCAAATCCTAAAACATCAAAGCCTTTCTTTGCGAACTCTAAACCAAGAGGTAAACCAACGTATCCAAGTCCAATTATTCCAATTTTTGCTGATTTATTTTGAATCTTCTCAATTATTTCAATTTCTGTAGAGTTATTTTGAATCTTCTCAATTATTTCCATTATTATTCTTTCTCCTTATTAAACAAGAATATATATAGATAGAATAAATCAATTAATTATGTAAGAATGGTAGACTTATTCAATTTTTATGCCTTTATTTTAATATTTGTCGTCCTAATGTAATTGAGGGCTTTTAATTTTTGAATACAATTTGCTTGTCTCATTTTAAAACAAATCGACATATCTTTTTCTCATTATTTAAGATATTACCAGTTATTTATACTGTATTAATGTCACACATTTAATCAATTTTTGATATGGAAAATATCAGTAAAAAAGAAGATACGCCAACTGTTTTCAAACTTTTTAGAATATTAATATAACAATTATGTAAGCACAATTTTTTACTCTGGCTTAATAGTTGTCATTTCATTCCGGTTACAAAAAACAGCTACTCACTGTAACTCTGGCTTATACAATCGAGTTAACCAATTTAATTCTTCAAATGAATTAAAAACCAAAGCTTGCACGAGATGTTTTGATATTACGTGATGAAATTTCATTTTAGTTACATAAAAATCGCAAAAATCCAATTCTTATCTATATTAGTTTTTCTTGTACTAAATACTGTGGGTATTTTAGGTCAGGGATTTTCTCACACAACTCAAATAAATAACTTGGAGCCTATTAGTAGCGATGCCGGGGATAAACCCCAATCTAAAGTATGGAATCATGGGGGATATTGGTGGGCTGCTTTTTCTACACCAATTGGAACTCATCTATGGAGACTGGATGGAACTAACTGGACAAATATTCTGCAGCTTTCAACGACGATTGGTAATGCTGATGTAAAAGTTAATGGCGATACAACACACATTCTAATTGTTGAAGATACAAGCTCAGTATTAGTTTCAGTTGAATTCGTACCCGATTCGCCACCTACTTATATGCTGTGGACAACACGCAGTACAGAAGTTACAATTCAGTTAGATTCTCTGATGGAAACGGCTACAATAGATATTGATGGAAATGGTAGAATGTGGTTAGCTTCAGATGGTAGAGCAGTAGTTGATACACTTCATGAAATTTTAGTTAGATGGAGCGATTCACCCTATAATACATGGAATGGACCTCATGTACTGGAAACTGGGGTAAAGACTGATGATATTTGTGCAGTAACTGCTTTCGATGGGAAAATAGGTGTTATCTGGTCAAATCAAACCACCAAAAGATATGGGTTTAAATATCACACAGACGGAGAACCTGCAACTACATGGTCGACAGATGAAGTCCCTGCATCACAATCAGCAATCGATGATGTTGGCCATGGTATGGCAGATGATCATTTGAATATTGCTACGGGTAGTGATGGTACGATATACGTTGCTTCTAAAACCAGTTATGATACACCGGGATATACAATTTTGAGCTTATTGGTTAGGAGACCTGAGGGAACCTGGGATGATCTGTACGAGGTTGAAAAATCAGGGCTGACAGAGGGTACAAGACCTATCGTATTATTAAGTGAGTTTCTCGGTGTAATTACAGTTGTTTATATTGAAAATGTTGGTGGTGATAATATTGTTTATAAAGAATCAAAATTAACATCAATTTCCTTTCCAAGTCAAAGTTCATATTTAAAAAGAGGTAGTACAAACTGGGATGATGTATCAGGTTTTAAACAGTTATATACTGATGAATTTTTAGTAGTCTTTTCTGAAAGAGAGGTGACTCAACATTATGAATGGTGTGGAGTTTTAGCTGAAAATAAGTTTGCTGCTTACTATAGTATGGATGAAGGTAGTGGTTCAACTTTGGTTGACGCTTCGATTTATAAAAACGATGGGAATGTTTCCGGAACACCAACATGGGAAACCGGTGTAGATAGTCTTGCAATAAAATTAGATGGAGTAAACGATTACATCACAACTTCTGATGATAATTCATTAGACATTACAGATAAAATTACTTTATCAGCCTGGATAAAGACCGAAAAAACAGGTGAACAGGTTATATTGGAAAAAGAAAATGCAGGTACTGGTTATTCATTTTTTCTTAATGATGATGGTTCATTTTCTGTGAGATTCAATGGTGATAACAATAAAAGAGTGAATACATCAGAAAGTTATTTAAATCGGATAGATAAATGGGTTCATTTTGCAGCTACATATGATGGATCGGTAATCCGGACTTATGTTAATGGGATGCCTGATGATAGTCTCGCATCTTCATTTATGATTGGTACTAACTCTGAAGACTTATCATTCGGCTCCTATTCCGATGGAACCAATAAGTTCATGGGATTATTGGATGAGGTAAAAATTATCCATGATATACTTTCTTTGTCTAATATAAAAGATTTGGCAGAGCCCTCTAATATACCCGCATTAGTTGCTCATTGGGCAATGGAAGAAAATGGTGGCGCCATTTTGGTCGACTCTTCAGCCTCAAAAAATAATGCAGATATTATTGAGGGACCCAGTTGGGTTCAAGGTAAAAGAGGATTAGCTCTCAAATTAGATGGAACAAATACTTACTGTCTCGTACCTGATGATCCATCTCTAAACATGTCACGTACAATCACCATGGCCACATGGATTAAACCAGCAAAATATGGCAGGCAAAGATTAATTAGAAAGGTTGATACAGATAATTTACTGGGTTATTCATTATTCCTGAGCAATGATTCTACTGTTGTAGTAGAGTTTAACCATGAAGATAATCTTAGAGTACAGTCAACTTCAAAATATCCGGCTAACGGAAATACATGGATGCATATAACAGCAACCTATGATGGGAACACTATACGTCTTTATATAAATGGTATTGAAGAGAATTCATTGACAAAGGATTTTGATATTGGCGTAACACATAATGATTTGACCATTGGGGCCAGTGATGATGATAACAACTATTTTGATGGTTCTTTAGATGATCTTCGAATTTATAATTATGCACTCAGTTTAACTGAGATTAATAATTTACAGACTGACTGGTCTCCTACAGTTCCTGTTACTGTTAATAACGGATCTGGTTTAGCCCTGGATTTTGATGGGACAGATGATTTTGTTGACTGTGGGAATAGTAGTTCGGTTAATGTAACGGGTAACATCACAGTTGAGGCGTGGTTTAAATCCGACTTGTACAAAAAAACACAGTCAATTATAAAAAAGAATGGTTCTAATTCTGGATACGAATTGAGCTTAGCAAAAGCTGGTAATATATTTTTCAGACTAAACGATAAAAATAGCTATCGTGTGGAATCAACTTCCTTATATCCCCACGATGGTAATACATGGATGCATGTTGCTGCTACTTATGATGGAACAGATATTATAATTTATATTAATGGCACTCCTGAAGACACTGTCTCGGGACCTGCTTCAATATTTACAAATAGTAATAATTTGGTTATCGGAACAAATGCCGCTGATACCACCTCAGGTTTATTTGATGGAGCTATGGATGAAATTAGAATTTGGAACGTTGCCAGGAGTGAGACTGAAATTAGAGAAACTGTGTGTAAAAAATTATCAGGTTCTGAAACCGGACTTGTTGGATACTGGCGATTCGATAATGTTTCCGGTGTTATTGTCCCGGATCTAACATCAAATAACAACTTTGGTACTATGCACAATATGAATGAGTTTAACTATGTATGGTCAGGTAGTACTATTGGCGATGCCAGTGCATTTGACTATGTGGGTGATGCAGGTACATTCAGTGCATCATTAAGTCATACTGATGGGGATTCAATTTCAGTAACGACTACCTCTGGAACCATTACAGGCTTGCAAGTTTACAGAGTTGATGCAGCATCTGAACGAGCGAATTCGTTTGGACCAGAAAATTATACTTGTGATCCTAATAGATTCTGGGGTGTAAAAGTATTCGGAACCGGAACACCAACATATACCGTTACCTATTCTTATGATGGTCATCCCGGCATTTCAGATGAGACCACTTTAAAATTAGTTTCTCGTTCTAACATCTCCGATCCCTCGTGGGAAGATGTTTTAGCTGCGCTTGATGATATAGCCAATACCCTAACAATAACCGGACAGACTGGTACTGAATATACACTTGCTACTTATAATGGTGATCCATTGCCTGTGGAACTTGCTTTTTTCACAGCTAAATTAAAAGATAAAAATGTAGAGTTAAAATGGAGAACAGAAACAGAGGTGAATAACTATGGATTTGATATTGAACGCTCAAATAAAAAAGATGAGTGGGAACGAATAGCATTCATTGAAGGACACAGTAACTCAAATTCTCCAAAGGAGTATAATTTTATTGATACGCAATTAAGTAAGGCGGGAGAATATCATTATAGATTAAAGCAAATAGATAACGATGGAATATTTGAATATTCGCAGATAATATCAGTTAATGTCGGTGTACCAAATCATTATTCATTGAGCCAAAACTATCCTAATCCTTTTAATCCGGAAACGAGAATTGATTTTACATTGCCGGAGAAACAAATTGTCGTTTTGAGAGTTTATAATATGCTTGGTGAAATGGTAAAGGAAATCATAAATAATGAAAAAGAGGCAGGTCGTTACTCCATCACATTCAATTCCACAGGACTTGCAAGCGGTATATATATTTATAGACTTGAAACATCCGGTTATACAGCTAGTCGAAAGATGACTCTTCTAAAATAGTTGATTCTGTTTGTAGTAATTACTTTGTGTATTAATATTAAACAAATTCAAAATTAGAATGTCAGAAAGGAGTCCACTATCTAACCATATACTACCATAATACTTTAATACCTTAGCTATTCTTAATTTCACATTTCTTTACTTTCATCAAATAAAATTTTATCTTTGTCTCACAGGCTTTTGACAGATTAAGAATCGCAACAAAACTAATAACATAAATCATTAATCATCAATTGCTAATTATATTAATTGTAACTGGTATAATATTAATACCTGAACAAATTCTTCTTTCACAATCGCAAACTAAATTTGCTGTGATAGGGGATTATGGTGATGGCAGTCAGGTAGAAAGTTTGATTCAAAAAAATATTTACCTTAAAATAGGAATTATAATTTATGTAGTTACAAACTTCATTTTGTGTTTTCTGCGATTTACGAAACTTATCATAAAGGGATGGCATTGCTATAAGATGTGACTATTTTTTGTCAGTCAGGAGTTGCAGAGGTTTTACCACAGCAGAGTTAATACTTTTCAATATTTAACTTGTGAATTTTATCATTAATCATTTGTGCCTGAGTAATACGACAACAAAGAAAAAATTCACAATCCGCACCCAAATTATTACTGTCTATTATTAATGGGAAAAAACAAGGGGAGTTAAAATATCTGGTCTTATCTATTGGTAATCAAATTTGTACAACTAATTAATCAAAAATTAATTGCAGGTACATAAAACTTTAATTTTCTACCAACGACGAAGCAACATTCTTGTATATTTAATGTAGGTCTCCCGAAACTACTGCTGTTGGTTTTGTGTGGATACAATTGATGAAATTGATGATAAAGCCAAAAATTTATTAAATTGTGTAACAAATGTTTAACAAATTAAGATTTTCCCGGTTCATTTTATTTTAATTAAGCACTTTTTAATATGTTGGCATTGATGAGAATTTACTTAGTGTGTTAACAAATAGTTTTTGAAAGTATCTAGTGAAGTCAGAACTAACGCAAAAAGCAATGATATTGTTGCTGCTTTTTACAAGTCTCCTCCCGGCACAGAATGTTATAATTGTAATTATTGACGGAGCGAGGTATACAGAAACTTTTGGTGGCGGAAACACTTATATCCCTCATATGTTCGATGATATGCGACCGAATGGTTACCTGTATACAAACTTCAGAATTTCTAATGAGGGACGCACTAAGACCAATCCAGGTCATGCTTCCATATTAACCGGTACCTGGCAACAGATTGCTAATGATGGTAGTCAACGACCCACCAATCCAACTGTTTTTGAATATTTTAGAAAAGAGCATGGCGCAAGTGTTACAGAAAATTATCTCGTTGGAGGAAAATCAAAATTGACAGCATTGTCATATAGTACTGACCCGTTGTACGGTAGCTTTTATAAAGCATCAACAAGCTGTGAAACCTTAACTGATAATGAGGTTTATGACAATCTTGTTTCAATAATGGATAAATATCATCCAAGGTTAATTATGGTGAACTTTGCTGATACCGATCGTGCAGGACATGATGATAATTGGAGTAATTATCTGGAGGCGTTAACAAATGCAGATGAATTGGTATATCAGTTATGGCAAAAAATTGAAAATGATGATTTTTATAAGAATACAACAACTTTATTTGTAACGAATGATCATGGCAGACACGATGACCAACACGGTGGATTTAAATCCCACGGAGATGATTGTGAAGGATGTGAACATATTATGTTGTTAGCCATGGGTAGAAACGTAACAAAAGGCGGTGAAAATAACGATATTCATTATCAGATAGACCTCTGTCCAACTAGTGGTAATTTAATGGGATTTGACACACCTCAATCGCTTGCCACATGTCTTTACTTAGGACATAATCCATTACCGATCGAACTATCTTCTTTCACAGCTCAATTAATAGATTCAGAAATACGATTAGAATGGAGTACTGAAACTGAGGTGAACAATTATGGATTTGACATTCTTCGACAATCTGTCAAGGGCGGAAAAAATGATGACTGGATTGCAGTTGGATTTGTAAATGGATATACAAATAGTAACTCACCAAAGACTTATTGGTTTACCGATGATGATCCAATAGGTGGAAGTAAGTTTAATTACAAACTAAAGCAAAGAGATATTAATGGAGTATTTCAATATACGGATTCAGTTCAGGTTGAAATTGTCCCCACAGGATTTGCTTTGTATCAGAACTACCCTAATCCGTTTAATCCAGATACAAAAATAAAATACACAATCCCGCCTCAGCCTAGTACCGCAGGTAATAAGCAGGGAAAAAAAGTGGGGGTTGTAACAATAAAAGTATTTGATATTTTTGGTGAAGAGGTGAAAACTCTTTTGTCAGAAAAACAAGAAACTGGCATTTACGAAATAGATTTTGATGGAAGTAATTTTGATAGTGGTATATATATTTATCAGATGCAGGCAGGAGACTTTACTAGTGCAAAGAAGATGTTGATGTTAAAGGAGTATCAAATAATGCCCAGCGAAGGATAGAATATCGATAGACTATTATGTAATTATAAGCGAGGAAGTCTTAATTCACACTCAATGATTTGAAGAAATGAATATTTCTATATTTTCCTACCTGTAATTAATACCTGTTAGTGTGAGAGAACAGTCATTTCTAAGTGAATACGCAAAATGCTGTGCAACTGTAATTGGCATTTTAGTTGAAAAGTGCATTCTATAAAATAAAATCCATCAGACAAATTATCAGTCCCGAAACAAAAATTTTTTATTCAATTTCAAAAAATATTTATATAAAATGATAGAAATTCAGGATATTATTGAAACTGCCATTGAAGCAGGTAATGAGATTATTGAAATATATAACTCAGATGATTTTAATGTTGAATTAAAATCAGATAATTCTCCCCTCACAAGGGCAGATATGGCTGCACATAATTTAATAAAAGAAAAACTTACTTCCTTGTACCCGTTAATTCCAATTTTATCGGAAGAAGGAAAAGATATTTCATACGAGGAAAGGAAGCATTGGGATCGTTTTTGGCTTGTAGATCCACTCGATGGCACTAAGGAATTTATAAAAAAGAATGGCGAATTTACTATTAATATTGCCCTAATTGAGAACAACGAACCAACATTAGGAGTAATTTATGCACCCGCATATAATAATAACAACGATTCTGGTTCTTTCCAGGGTGTACTTTATTATGGACAAAAAGATATAGGCTCATTTAAACAAGTTTCTGAGGGTGAGGTTGTTAAATTACCTGCTTCAGATAATTATGATAATATAAAAGCTGTAAGAAGTCGATCACATGCTTCATCTGAGGAAGAGGAAATTTTCAAGCAATATGATGTTAAAGAAACGATTTCAGCCGGAAGTTCACTGAAATTTTGTTTAGTTGCTGAAGGTCTTGCTCAAATTTATTACCGTCATGGCCCAACAAATGAATGGGATGTGGCTGCAGGATATGCCATCGCAAAGTATGCCGGTGCGGATATATCAGGACTTAGTTTCAACAAACAGAATTTATTAAACAATTCATTTGTGGTAAAACATTTATCTAAGATAAATAAACAGTTGATTAGCTAAAATTGAACTTCCTCTGGTAGTTGAGAAACATTAATCATTCAGGAGCGTATGAATGATTTGAAAGAGTTTAATATTATTTGATTGTAAAAGGACCGATTCTATTAACTCTATTCACTAAAATACGAGTTCGATCCGTCACACGAACTAATCAAACTTTTTATGCAGTTAATTCTTGTAGTTGCAACATAAAGTTTAGTTCAAGATGTATCCTAATATTCTTTTGCTATTTATTGATTTGAAATTTTAAATCTCAGATCATTAAGCTGTTCTTAGAGTAATAATTATAAATTTATTTATATATATTTTCATACCTGTAATATATTCCGGTTATGAGAAAAAGTATTATAAAAAGTCCAATTTATAAAAGGAATAGCACATCTACGATTGGCACTTGAGTTGAAAACCAGCATTTCAATAAAAACTGAAGTGTTTAATCAAAAAAAGATTTGAATATACACAGTTAAATTGATTTCTTAATTTGAACAAAACAGAAAACCACCAGAACAAAAAAAGGATAAGTACTTAATGAACAACAGCAAAATTACAATTATTGCAACAATAGGACCCAGTTCCCTAAAAGAGAACATAATTAAGGAAATGGAAAAATGGGGTGCAGATATTTTTAGGATTAATTTATCTCATACAAGTATTGAGGATTTAAAAGGTATTATAGACAAACTTAGATCCTGGACCAGCAAGCCCATTTGTCTTGACAGCGAAGGTGCACAAATAAGAACCGGGAAATATTCAGAAGGGGAAATTAATCTGCAGACAAATTCAATAATTCCAATTGTAAATTATAGTAAGATTGAAAAAGAAAATAAACTAACAATTTACCCGATAATGCCGGAAGAAATATTGAAGGTGGGTGATGTATTAAGAATAGATTTTCATTCAGTCATAGTTCAGGTAGTAGAGATTGAAGGTAAAGAGGTATTCGGTAGAGTTTTAGAAGGAGGGAAAGTCGGTAGCAATAAAGGAATAGCAATTGATCGTATGCCTTATTTACCGGCATTTACTGAAAAAGATTATGCTGCTATTAAAATCGGAAAAGAAATGGGAGTTGCTCATTATGCTCTATCCTTTGCTTACAGAAAAGAAGATATACTCTGGATAAGAGAACAATTCGACCATCCGGTTTTTATTATCAGCAAGATAGAAAGCTATAACGCGCTTTCGAATTTACAAGATATTGTTAGAACAACCGACGCAATTCTAATAGATAGAGGAGATTTATCAAAAGAAGTACCGCTGCAAAAAGTTGGTGTGACACAGAAGTACATCGTAAACTTTGCAAATAAATTTGAAACACCGGTTTTTGTTGCCACAAACTTATTAGACAGTATGATTGATGGTTTACAACCAAACAGAGCTGAAATCAATGATATCACCAGCACTTTGTTTAACGGAGCTTCCGGTTTAGTTTTGGCTGCTGAAACAGCTATTGGTAATCATCCAGTTGAAGTAGTACGAATGGCTGCAGGGGTAATAGAAGAAACAACAAATTATTTGAACCATTATACAGATCTCAATATTCATAAATACATAGATAGAGTTTATGAAAATAGTTTGATACTACCACACGGAGGAAAGTTAGTACAGAATTATTGGGATGAGGAACCGGAAAACATTGATA